>NZ_JBICJM010000048.1:0-409924 GCF_043103065.1 Vibrio sp. YQ_11
TTCACCTCGTTAGTGATTGTACTCACTTAACTCGGTGTCCAAAACTGCTGGTGCGGATCAGTTTCATGTCGATCCATGGACTAGATTGAAAAAACTGGTGTAACTCCTACGTGAGTTTTAAGCATTATATCTAAATTTGTAGGAGTTCATCCTACATACACGATTAACGCGATTTCTTGAGTGCGATTAGCCTAGTTGGGTGTCAAACCCACTAAGGCAGATTTGTGGCTTCTCTCGTCCAAAAACTCGTTGGAATTTCTATATTCGTCTTCATACCTTTTGGGGGCGTATTGGCTGCAGAATTTACTATTCAAGGTTTATCCAAACCGCTAGAGAGGAATCTGGAATATTACCTCATGCCGTTAGCGAATACTTCAGCCAATGACATTCCCGTAAGTCAGCTCAGTAAGTTGGTTAGGTTAGCATTGAACCCTTATGGCTACTATCATTCCGAGCTCAATGTTCAGAGAGGGGAGAATGATCTCATCACGCTTGATGTCGACGCTGGGGAGGTGATGTTGGTGGCAAAATCTAATATCGTCGTGTCTGGAGAGGCTAGCAATGATGAGGATTTTATCGAGCTAATCAATCAAGCTCAACTTAAACAAGGGCAGCCGTTGCTTCATTCTGAGTACGATACGTTAAAGCGAAACTTGATTTCATTGGCTCAGCAAAAAGGTTATCTAGATGGGCGTTTTATTGAATCGTCTTTGGAAGTCATTCCAAGCTTGAATCAAGCCCATGTGAATCTGTATTTCTCTAGTGGTCCTCGTTACCAATTTGGAGAGTTGTCTGTTCTTACATCGGGTATCGAAACGGCACGAATAGAAGCGATGAGAACATTTGAGCGGGGCGACGATTTTGACACTTTGAAATTGAGTCAATATCAGGCCGATCTCTCCAGTACGGATTGGTTTCGCAGTGTGATTGTGAAAGCGGATTTCGAAGAGATATCCGATGGCCAAGAGGTGCCGATAGAAGTGCTCGCAGAGCCAAACTCACGCAATATCGTGCAAGTCGGCGGTGGGTATTCGACAGACTTGGGATTACGTGCTTCGCTGAATTGGACTAAACCTTGGTATAACAAACGTGGACATAGTTTTGAGGCACAAGCGTACGCTTCCAAACCGGAACAATCGCTATTACTTGGTTACAAAATTCCCACCCAAAATGTTCTAACGGATTACTACGGGATTCAGTTTGAATCTAAGCATGTCGACTATCGAGATACGTCGAGTTTTTCAAATGATTTGTCGTTTGAGAAGCATTGGCAGCTAGACAGTGATTGGCAAAGCACGATGCACGTTCGTTATTTGCAAGAGCGTTATCAACAAGCGTCGGAAAATAACGACTCACAGATGCTATTGCCGGGAGTAACGTTTTCATTGCTTGATCGCAAGAATGATCAATTAGAAATAAAACACCGTCACGTTTACTCATTGGAATACTCGGATCCGAACTTTTTCTCGGATTCTCGTTTGCTGCGTATTGAAGGCAACAGTGTGCTGTCTTGGGATATCAGCGAAAAACATAAGTTTCACTTTCGTTCGAATGTCGGTATCAATGTCGCTGACGCTCTGAGCGATATCCCCTCATCATTACGCTTCTTTGCGGGCGGTGATGGCAACCTTCGTGGTTATGGTTATGAGTCAATCTCTCCGAGAGATGAAAATGGCGATTTAACGGGTGCCCGTTACATGTTTACTGCTGGTTTGGAATATCAATATCAGGTCTACCACCAACTATGGCTTGGTGCATTTTACGATGTTGGTGATGCCTTCAACGATAGCGTAGATTGGAAAAGTGGAACAGGGTTGAGTTTGATATGGAACTCAAAATACGTGCCCGTTAAAGTGGATTTTGCTTACGGTTTAGATGCTCCTCAAGGAGACCAATTCCGCGTTCACTTCTCACTAGGCACGCAGTTTTAGCGGGCATAAAAAAGGCTCTCATCCATGTAGATAGAGAGCCTTTTTTATGTTTGATGGCTCAGAGTTCGAACTCACCATTCAGTTGCTTGAATATCCAGTTAGGCGCTTTGTGCCATCCACCATAGTTTGGATTCTTAGTATGGGTTTCATTCATTGATTGCCACTGAGTTTGGCCTTGTTCATCTCGAGATACTCGCCAAAACAGTTCATCTTGTTGTCGAGTTAAGTAGTGCATGACATGTTCTGCAAAGGTTTCGCTTTGGATCAACACACCAAATTCCACATTGAGGAAGTCCGATCTCGGGTCGAAGTTTGATGAGCCTATATAAGTCAGCCGATCATCGAGTATCACGGTCTTGTTGTGATAATAAGTATCCGCATGGAAGTAGTGGTCGTCATTTTTCGCTTGTTTTTTGTACTCCAGTATATTTACGCCTTTATCCAACAACGTTTGACGGTGCTCCTCGTAATAAGCCGGAATAAACCCAGAATCATTAGAAGCAGAGGAGTTCGTTATTAAAGTGATGTCCGTTTTTTGCTCCATTAAGGTATCAATAAAGGTAAACTCATGGTTGCTTGGTACCACGTAAGGGGTTGAAATCACCGCTTTGTTCGCTGTAGTTATTTGTTGCCAAACTTGGCGCTCTGCCCGCTTTCTAAAGTAAGGCTTGTTGTTCTCTAACTTTTTTAATGAATCGAAAACAGGGGTGACTTGCGCAGTGATGAAATTGGGGCTGGTCAGTTGTTTAACCTGTTTTTCAACTTCAGCCAGAATGATGTTTCTGTCTATCTCCTCTTTATTGACTGCTTTGGCAAACGCGGAATAGTTTGGGTTTACTTTAACGATATTTTCTATTGGTGTGACATGCTTGCTGTGCCAAAGCTGTTGGTAGTTTTGATCGAACGCTTGAATGATGCTGCCTTTAAACAACACATCCATATCAAAGAAGTTGGCTTTGCGGCTGTAACCAAAATAGTCGTTGCCAATGTTGCGTCCACCTAGAATCATCCATTGATGGTCGACGTTGAAATACTTCTCGTGTAGACGATTGTCCAAACGTTGTTGATGAGTAGAGAAGTTGATGGCGCGCCCAATCCAGCCTGACTTACGTGAATCAAACGGATTGAATAAACGGATTTGAATGTTGTTGTGAGCGCTGAGATCAGCAAGCCATTTCTCATTAAACACCAATAAATCATCGAGAGTGAGTCGAACTTGCACGCCTCGATCCGCTGCATGTTTGAGCTCATTGAGTAGCATCAAGCCAAGCGTATCACTTTCCCAAGAAAAGTAGGTCATATCGATGCTTTGTTGAGCATTTCTAACCAGTTCAACGCGACGAGCAAAGGCTTCTGGAGCGGTAGGAATTAAGTAAACATCGGCTTGATGCTGAGTAGTTTGCCAATTGGCTTCAAAATCCGGTTCAACTTCAGGGTAAGGCTGGGCACAGCCGACCAATAGCGCGCTGAAGGTAAAGATCAGCAGAGCACGAAGGGCGTTAGGAAACATGAGTAAACCTTCCTAATTATGTTCAAGGAATAAGGATGAAAAAAGCCAGCGAACTGGCTTTTAGACATTTGGTAATGAGTTTTTAGTGACTGAGGATGACGTTACATGTGACTAAGAATCAGCCCAAGTTCCTCGAGACCGTTGAGGCGTCCTTGGCGCAGTTTCGGATCGATGCCTGAGTGATGAGCATTGTCCCAGTCTTGTGTGGATTGAATACCGCCATCGTTATCGATCAGCAATACTCGGTCAGTCGCGGTGTTGTATTGGAAGTCCTCAAATAGACGTTCGCTAAACCACACGCGAGAGAGTTTGTTCATCATCGCTTTGTCTTTGCTGCCTGGTCGAACACTTGAGCCATCAAGCTTAAATGCTTTGTTAAATACAAATGGTAGTTCCGATGCATTGCAAGCGGCCACAATACAACTGATGCTCTTAAGTAAATCGCCAACATCGAGATCGCCATTTTCACCTGTGGTGTTGTAAGTCCATACGTTGAATCCAGGTGTGTAGTCAAAGTAGTAGAAGCTTGGTGTCGCTCCTGTTGCTTCTTCACGTGAGACCTTATGACGATTTGGACCCGTGAAGAGCAAATCATGCAACACAGTTTTGAATTGCTGCATGTTTTTGGCCGCACCATTCAGTTCGCGTTCATCGTTGGGGAAGAAGTCAGCCAGAGCAAGTAACTCAGTGGTCGAATCAGAGTTCCCCAAACCGAAGAATAACTTGGTCATCGCCTCATATGCTGTACTCGGCAGCAGTTCCAATAAGTCAGAAAGATCGAGTTCAACCGATGCCGAATCGCTGAGTAGTGAACGATATTCCGCGCGTAAGCGATTCAGATTTGTTTCCGATTCTAGCCACTCCACTATGGATTCGACAATTAAGGTCTCATCGCCACTTTCAATGATTTCTGGCGCTTCTTGGCTCAAGATTTCAAGGATAGTAGGGATCAAAAAAGTCAGGCTCGGCAGCATGCCCAGAGTATTGCTTTCTGCGCTGTTTGAGCCAATTACAGTCGGTACGATCCAATCATTCTCAATGGCTTGTTCAATAAAGTGATGGCCTGGCACTTCTTTCACTAGAAACGCCGGTGGGCGGTGCTCGATGTAAGGAGCAAATGGCATCAACGTGGCTAATGGGCTGTTGTCTCGTGTTGGACTTATAACCGGAATATTCGCAGCGGTCAGTACCCAGTTCTTAAGGCGTTGAATAGGGTCAAGCATGTCGCTCTGAACCTTCATGACCTCATCAAGTGGTACTAATGCAAGATCTTCAACGCTTTGCTCTGGTCGTTGGCTCTTGGCAACATCGTAACTTTTGTACTCAAAGCCGTAAGCGTTGCTTTGCATGATGGCACGTTGAAAGTGCTCACCAGCGATTGCAGCATCGCCTTTTGATTGCTGCAAAATACCTACCGACATTGCACCTGCCCCTTGACCCATAAGTGTCACGTTTTGCGGATTACCGCCAAATGCCGCTATGTTTTGCTGAACCCATTCAAGCGCGTGTTTTTGATCGCCTAGACCAAAGTTACCACCTTCTGGGTTGTCCAAACCATCGACCCAAACACTGCCCAACAAGCCCAAACGATAGTTAAAAGTAACAGCAATAAACGGGTTACCATCGTCTGCACCTTGTGCAACCACCATATCACCGTGAATCAACGGTTCTGAGCCCGCGCCGTGTTCAAAGTCTCCACCATGAATAAAGACATAAACAGGTAAATCTGCATATGCTTCTGTCCCGGCTGGGCGCCAAATGTTCAGGTTCAAGCAATCTTCTGATTGTGTTTGGAACGTGGTTTTTAACTGAGGACACGCATCACCGAACTGAGTTGCATCAATGTTGCCTTCAAGCGGTGCGACAATACTGTGTTGAAAGCGGTCTGCTTGCGCAAACTGGATACCTTTGAACGCTTCTACTGCTGCCAGTTTTTCACCTGCATCAAGAGGCGTGATGACAAGAGACTCTTTAGTCGCTTGAATGGTTGCATCGCCAATTTCCAAGGTAATTTGCTCTGGTGGTAACGGTTGTAATGGCTGCGGATTGTAAGGAACGCTAGGTTTACTTGAATCATCATTACAGGCTGCTAAGGCAAGAGTGATGGTAATGGCTAAAGTTGAGCGATTGAGTAAAGTCATTGTTATGTCCAAAAAGTCATTTGGTGCGTGCACCGAAAATGTTAAACGGCATCGAACAAGCGACGTCCTAACGCTTTGGTATTCATCTGTGAATGGTTGGATGGCTTGTTGTATTGATGGCTCAAATGGTAGGGCATTGATGACAAGTTCAATAATCGCCTTTGTAGGATGCAGTCCTACCATCCAATGGCCTACCAATGTGTGTTGTTTCTTTGTGTGTTATTTCTTTGTGCGATTAGAAGCGATAACCCAAGTTCAAGGTCAGTGAGTCACGTGTTTCGCCTTTGTTGTAAAGCATGGTCAAGTTGTAGTTCTTACCTATTTGCTTATTGAAACCTGCCAGGAATGCCCACTCGTCAAGCTCGACACCTATGTCGTAATCGAACTCGATATCACCGGTTTTTACTCGGCCATCCATACGAGAGTCCAAACCTTGGTATTCAGCACCCACAAAGAACTGAGTTCGGTAGTCGACCAACTGATAGCCAAGCATTGGCTGAACCGTGACAATGCCGTCACTCCAATCATCTACGCCTTTTAAACGCGTTTGGGAGTAAGTACCGGTGACGGAAGCAAAGAATTCTTTGTAACCAACTGATAACGTTGTACCAACACCGCGCAAGTCGTACTCAAGATGAATCGGCACATTGACTCGTCCGCGATTACATAGAGCAGACAATCCATCGCAGAACTTATCCCCCAAGCCTGGTAGACGATCATTAAGCTTGTCTTTTAGATACTGGCCACCTTCGCCTGTGTAAGCAGCATCCACGTTCGCATCGACATTGATTTTGCCCACATAACCGAACACATTCCAAAAAGGAAGGATGTTGACGTCACCACGAATACTGAAACTCTCTGCGTTTACAATACCAACAGTGTCTTCTGGATCGAATAGGTCGTTCAAACGTACGCCATCAATAACGAAATCGTTAAAAGGGATGTTCATATTCTGGTTACGGTAAGCCATCGACACGCCAAACGGCAGAGGCAAATCGATACCTTGACGGCGTACCATATCGCCCATTAACGGGAAGATACGATCAAGTTTTACACTGGCTTCTTGCATGCGTGGGTCAGAAACTTCATTCAAGCGTTTCTCATCCAACACTTGCACACCAATGTCATCCTCATAGATGGCAACAGGCTTAAGAGTGCTGACCACTTTGAGCGGTTTCTTTTTGCTTGAGCCAACGATTTCAGTGTGTTTGCTCGCAATCACAACTTTGCCAGAATCCAGCTTTTGAAAGCGGATTTCTTGATGGTACGTATCCACCTTGTACTTGTGGTGTGTGAACGGCTTGTCGTTAGTGATGAGCATGCGTTTTGGTTCACCGTTGACGAGTTCGATATTGACGCTTAAGAAACGAAAATAGGCGATGTCTTGTGGAAGCCCATATTTTGAGTAGTTGAAGCTGACAATGACATTGCCGTTTTGATCTTCTTTTGCTCGTACCGATGAAGAATCAAAGCTCTCTGCGTAGTTGCGTAGACGATATTCTGTACGCGTGAAGGCTTCGATTTCATCGAGCACTTTTTCGTTCTTATCGAGCTCCTTAGGGTTGTATTTGATGCGTAGATCGATATTGCCCTTGCTGTCTGTGTTCTTTACAAGAAACACCGAAGAGTCACGTGCCTCGTTGCCGATTTGAACGGTTCGGTGAACATGCTCAACCAAGTGTTCACCTTGTGCTAGAGAACTGATGGCCAGTTTCGGTAGATCACGGCTGATACCGTATTTGTCGAATAGCTCGCGACCTTGTTCCATAACTTTACGATAAGTTGTCTCTTCTGCGGCGAAGCTAAAAGTGGGGGTAGTAAGCATTAGTGCGCTCGCTAGCACAGTAAGAGAAGATGTCTTGCTAGCGCGTATTTCAAAAAAACTCATGACGATTTCCACTCTGAATAGCCTCAAACCTTTGAGACTCAGACAGTTAATGTGTCACTGAACATCTTGTTCAGTTAGATAGATGCGTTTGCTGTGATTGATGTTGTGAATGCAGTGTTTTTAATTGCATTTCGTTAATCAATGAGAGGATTTTATGAGGAGCAGAGAAATCCCGTTAATCGCTTTTGATGGATAGTATCCTCGCTTTATGGGTGAGGTAGGAATCGAGCCCAGCGAAAAAACAAAACGCCCCGCAGAGCAGAAGCTATGCAGGGCTTTAGTGTTAAAAACAGAGACGATTTTTAGGCGATAACGCGAGCACGGAACAGATCAGTAAATACCTTGGCAATCATCAAAATGATCAGAATGTTTACCAGCATCAGCAAAGGTGTTTCGATACGATATACAGGGGTTAAGTTGAGTGCACCCGATGTCAAAACAACCAGTAAATTAACGCCTAAAATTCTGTGCACCATCAGCTTTGGTGTCGCAAAAATTTTCCAAATTACGATGATGTTGATGAAGTAGAACAGTCCAAGTTGCCATAGCTCGGTCATCATTGGCATTAAGAAAATGTATTGCAGAAGAATCACTGTGCCAGTGCCTATTACACCAAAAAAAGCATCCTTAATAATGCTTGGTGGCATGGTAGGGACGAGTGACGAGAATATGCCAGCCATCATCGGGAATATGAACCCGCCGGGAACCGGAAGATAAATCCAGATCAATAATGATGTGACGAACATGGAGATACCTTGCAGTACCTTTCTGCCATCTTCATGCCAATGCTGTATGAAAGTACGGTGATCATGATGCCACATGGAGTCTCTATCTGTCTTTACAACAAAAGGTGCTTGACCGATTAAGGACGTACTAGGCTTGGCCATATCAAAGCATTGAAGTTGCTGAGCAAGAGTTGGCCAATCGATCTTACTTCGTTGCTGTTTTTCCACTTGTTCAAGGAGTCTCTCTTGGATCTGAGCCATTTCACTTAAGCGTAGGCGCCATAATTGACGATGCTCTTTCAAGTAGTAGGCACCAGTAAGTGGTAAGCTGAGCAGTTGGAACAATTTCTCTATGTTAGCGGTGTTGGTTTCCAGTGCTTTGATATCAATTTGATTGGGCGTTTTCATGGCGTTAAGCAAAATCTCACGGCTTGCCTCAAAGCGGTGAATGAAGTTCTGCTCGGTGTTAATTGGCCATACTAAACGGTACACCACAGAGAAGGATATTACGCCAAGAATGGTTTCCTGCATGCGCAGTACAGCGAAGTGGAATGTTGCTTGGTTATCAAATCCCCCCATACAGGCGATGATCGAACACACTGAAAAACCGACGGTAAACACATCACCATATTTTTTGTCACTCGACATATAAATGCACACACCTAGAAACAAAGTGAAAAAGGTGAGAAACAAAAAACGGTCTTGAGAGAACATTGCGATTAGGAAAAAGGCATAACCGGTGCCCAACAAGGTTCCACGCAACCTGTTATGGCCTTTGTTTATCGAGTGAGCGAAGCTTTCATTCAACGCCATTACCCCGACAGAGATGGCTGCCCAATAAGGTTTCTCCCATTGAAACCAGAAGGCAAGGGAGATTGCGACAACAATGGATAGCGCAGCTTTGATCGCTTCTTTGGTTGAGGTGTTGAACATAACAATCACCTAGTTACTTAATGATTTTAATAGAAGCAGTCATACCCACACGAAGTTGTAGATCGTCTGGCAGTTCATCCAGTTTTACTTTGATGGGAATACGTTGAGCCAAACGAATCCACTGGAAGTTCGGATTGACATTAGGCAGAAGGTCGTTGCCTGTGCTGCCATCTTGCTTCGCAATACCGTAGCCAATACTTTTGATTTCACCTTTCAGTTGCACATCGCTGTGCATCATCAAAGTTACATAAGCGGTGTCTTCAGGATTGACGCCAACCAGATCCGTTTCTTTGAAGTAACCTTCTACCCAGAAACTGTCTTCATCTATTAAAGCAACAATCGGAGAGTTTGCCACAACTTGAGAGCCTACTCGTAAGTTCAAATTAGTGATGTAACCGTTGGTTGGCGCATAAATTTTGGTGTAATCGAGGTTCAACTTCGCTTCTTCAATATTGGCTTTCGCGAGTTCTACGTTGGCGACCGCCGTTTCTACCGCATTGTTTAGGTTATTCAATGTCAGTACCGGAACAGCGCCTGGCGTGCGTTTTTCTAACTCGAGTGCGCGCTTTTCTTCGTTATTTGCTTTTGCTAACAGAGCCACAGCTTGCTTTTGAGTTGCCAACGCTTTGTGGTATGCCGCTTTATAGATGCTAGGGTCGATCTCAAACAGTAAATCACCTTGCTTCACTTGCGAGTTGTCTTCGACATACACGTTAATGACTTGTCCTGTTACACGGGGTGTTATTGAAACGATGTGCGCGCTGACTTGACCATCTCTAGTCCAAGGGTTGTTTGTGTATGATTGGTAGTAGCTGAAAATCACAGTGCCAGCGGAACACAGTAATAACAAAGTGATGAGATAACGTTTAATCACGGGATTTGCCTCAAAAGATGGTAATGAATTGACCAATAACGCCAGTAAAAATCACAATTAGGCTTAGCTCAGCGAGTGCAGGAAATGCAACGTATTTATGGAACCCCAGTTTTGTCGCAACGGTTCCAACCAAAATGGTGAGCATATAAGCCAATGTGATAACCAGCAACAAGGGTGGGAAGTAGACTTCGCCCCACACGAGTTCATGTGGCATTGAGTTCATGGTGTTTTTCTCTATTAACTTGATGAATGGAAAGATAAGGCAAATGATGATGGCGGTGATAATCGCATTTGTAGGGCCTAATCCATCAAACGAAAGGTGTTATGTGCTATATGGAGTGAATAGTGTAACCAAACAGTTTTTTGGACAGAGAAAATAAAAATAAAATTATTTTTCGATTTATCTGATGTTCATTACAGACCACTAAGTCATTAAATTTTCGATAGTTATTTCTCAATGCTTGCTTTTGAATATGCGAAGTGATGGTTTCATCCTTCAAATAGGATTACGAGTTGTGAGTTTTTGTTCCTAATATTCGCTTCGAAGCAAACGAGATGCTTTTTAAATTAAATGATCAAACAAATATGAGTGAAAGATTATTCGTTAGATTATTTTGTTTTTCTATTTTTAATAAGAGTAAATTGTCATGGAAATTATTTCTAACCTTTTTGACATGGCACCATTTGTTGCTCTCTTTATTACGCTCTCTCTCGGTTATATGGTAGGTAAAATTACCATTGGTCGATTTGTTCTTGGCGGTGTTGCCGGAACATTATTAATGGGTGTAATTATTGGGCAATTTGGTGTTCATATTGATCCCGGCGTAAAAAGCATTTTCTTTGCGCTCTTTATTTACGCAGTAGGGTATCAGGGTGGTGCGCAGTTCTTCAAAGCATTGAACTTTAGAACTATCAACATTCTACTTTCTGCTGTTGTGATGACGGTTTCTGGCCTGCTTTGTGTATTAGCAGCAGCTTGGATGTTCGACCTAGATAGAGGCACGGCAGCAGGTCTAGCAGCGGGTGGTTTGACTCAATCGGCAATCATAGGTACCGCGGGTGATGCGATCGCACGTCTTGGCGGCGTGACAGAAGAAGCGAAGCACTTAATGCAGACCAATGTTGCAGTGGGCTACGCAGTCACATATATCTTTGGTTCGCTTGGTCCAATTCTTATGGTGACGTGGGTGTTCCCAACATTGATGAAGTGGGATATCCGAGCAGAGGCGATTGCTCTAGAGGAGAAAAACTCGAATGGCAAGCACGAGCTAGCACCGGGTGAATTCAATGCAGTAACGGCATTGGTTACACGAGCATTTAAGGTGAGCAAAGATGGCGGGCTAGCAGGTAAAACCTTAGCTCAGCTAAACCAACAATCGTTGGCTGCTTGTATTGAGTTAATTCAACGCGATGGCAAAGTGCTAGAGGCGGATAAATACACCGCGCTGAAAGAAGGCGACGTCATTGTTGTCACTGGTCGTCGCAATGCGGTACATCAGTTGCAAGATGGTTTGGCAGACAACGAGATTGTGCTACCAGAAGGCTATGAAGTTATTGAAGAAAACCGCCAATTGATTGCTGACAACCGCAAACTGATTGGTAAGTCACTGCAAGAGATCAAAGAGGCATCAAATCAAGGTTCCATGCGTGGTATCTATGTGACGGATTATATTCGTGAAGGCCGTTCAATCGAAATGACACCGGACCTTGTGGTGAAGAAAAACGACGTCATTCAGCTTACGGGTACTGCAAAAGACATCAATCGCGTTGAGAAAAACATCGGTCAACGCATGGGATCTTCAACCATGACGGACTTCGTTGTCCTTGGTATGGGTATGGTGCTTGGTCTGCTTATTGGTCTTATCAGCTTTAAGATTGCCGGTATCCCCGTCACGATTGGTTCTGGTGCAGGTTGCTTGATCTCTGGATTGATTGTTGGTTGGTTACGCAGCCGTAATCCACACGTTGCTCAGTTCCCTGTGGGCGCCGCGAACTTTATTCGAGATTTCGGTTTGGCAGCATTTGTGGGCATTGTAGGCCTTGAGGCTGGCCCTCAAGCGGCCGATACCATTAAAGAACACGGTATGTCCCTGTTGTTCCTTGGCATGGCCGTGACGATTATCCCTCAGATTATTTCGTTCTTCTTCTCATATTTTGTATTGAAGATTAAGAACCCAGTTGAAGCGCTTGGCTGCGTTACGGGTGGACGAAGTGCGAACCCAGCATTCGCTGCTTTAATGGAAAAAACAGGTAACGCAACACCGGTATTCTCATTCACCGTGACTTATGCAGTAGCCAATGTACTGCTCACCCTATGGGGACCAATTATTGTCGGCATTATTACTTTAAACGCAGGCATGTGATTTAAATAAATTAGAAAAATCTTATCGCCTAATTAATTAGGCGATAGGGGAAGTATTATCCAAATTTCAGTAAATAAAAGATTAAGGTAAATATTATGACTACGCAAAATACAACGATTGATTTTTCAAAGTTTGCAGATTTAAGCCCATTTGAATTAAAAGACAAACTCATTGAAGTGGCACAAACTGTTCCTGACCGCATTTTATTAGATGCAGGTCGTGGTAACCCAAATTTTTTAGCGACACTACCACGTAAAGCATTCATTCGTTTAGGTGAATTTGCGGTGATGGAAGCAGAGCGTACCTATTCATACCTTGATGGTGGCTTTGGTGGCATTCCAGATGGAATGGGTATCGTTGAACGTTTTGACACGTTCGCGAGCAATAATAAGCAAGATCAAGGTGTGCAGTTTATCGAAAAATCGCTGAGCTACGCGAAAGACCGTCTAGGTCTACAGAAGCAAGCATTCTTGAATGAACTGGTTAACGCATACCTAGCATGTAACTACCCAGTGCCACCTCGCATGCTGACAAACATTGAAACCGTCGTGAAGCAGTACATCGCAGAAGAAATGTATGGTCCTATGCCGATCACAACAGATTTCGATCTGTTTGCAACGGAAGGTGGCACCGCATCAATGACTTACACGTTCCAAACGATGTTTAACAACGGTCTAATCAAAAAAGGCGATAAAGTTGCTTTGATCACGCCAATCTTTACTCCTTATTTAGAGATCCCGGAGCTTTCTGAATATGAATTGGAGGTTGTTGAGTTGCGCCTTGATGAGACAACATGGCAACTACCAATGTCTGAAATCCAGAAACTGGCGGATACAGACATCAAACTGCTTTGTGTCGTTAACCCTGCGAACCCAGCATCAGTAAAATTCTCGGATGAGACGCTAGATAACTTAACGAACTTCGTCAATGAGCAACGCAGTGATTTATTCATCATTACTGATGACGTATACGGCACGTTTGCAGACGATTTTGTATCACTGTTTGCGAAACTGCCATACAACACGCTTTGTGTATACTCGTTCTCTAAATACTTCGGTGCAACAGGCTGGCGCTTAGGCTCGATTGCGATTCAGCACAACAACGTGTTTGACGACGCAATGCGTAGCCTTCCAGAAGCGCGTCAACTTGAGTTGGACGATCGTTACAAAACGCTAACTCCGGAACCTCGTGAAATCAAGTTTATTGACCGTATCGTAGCCGATAGCCGCAGCGTTGCACTTAACCACACGGCAGGTTTGTCGCTTCCTCAACAAGTTCAAATGGCACTGTTCGCTCTGAACTGCCTAATGGACTCAGAGCAAAACTACAAAGCAGCATGCAAACGCATCATCCGCGAGCGTTACAAAACCCTGTACAAAAACATGGGTGTAGAAATTGAAGAAAACAAAGATCGTGTGGACTACTACACACTGCTTGAGCTCGATACTCTGGGCGGTAAATTGTACGGACCCGTCTTCGTTGAATGGTTCAAAGCGAGTGAAAAGGGCAAAGATTTCCTTTTCCGCCTTGCACATGAAACCGGCGTTATCTTACTTCCGGGCAAAGGTTTCGATGTGGTACACGCTTCTGTTCGAGTATCCCTGGCTAACCTTACTCACCACGAATACGAGCTCATTGGTCGTGCAACGCGCAAAGTGTTGGATGAGTACTTTGCCGAGTTCCAAGGCTAATTAATCTAGCCCAATAAGAATAAGCCTCGGCATTGTCGAGGCTATTCCGACCAAATAAGCACAGTGCGCGGCATTGTGTTTATTTAGTCGCCAAGCTAACTAACTTCCCAACTAAGAGTGACTTATGAAAAGTATTATTTCTATTCAATCTCATGTGGTCTATGGCCACGCTGGTAATAGCTCCGCTGTCTTCCCAATGCAAAGAATGGGGCTTGAGGTATGGCCAATTCATACGGTTCAGTTCTCTAATCACACACAATATCAACAAGGTTGGACGGGACAAAAATTTGGTTCTGACGATATTCGTTCATTAATGCGTGGTTTAGACAACATTGAAAAGCTCAGTGAATGTGGTGCGATATTGTCCGGTTATCAAGGCAGTGCCGACCAATGCCGCGCTGTCGCCGAAGCGGTAAGTTTGGTAAAGGACCGTAACCACAGCGCACTCTATGTGTGCGATCCTGTTATGGGGGACCCAGATAAAGGCTGTATTGTAGAAGATGGTGTCAAAGAGGCTATCAGACAACACTTGTTGCCCATCGCCGATGTAATAATTCCAAACCAGTTTGAATTGAGTGAGTTGACAGGCGTCAAAATAGACTCAATTTATGATGCGGTCACCGCTTGTAAAAAAGCTTTGGATCTGGGACCGAAAATGGTGCTGGTGAAACACCTTCATGCATTAGCGGATGATGCTTTCAGTATGATTCTAGCGATGCCGAAAGCATGTTATTTGGCCCAGCGTCCAAGCATCGACTTTGATTTGCAACCGGTCGGTGTCGGGGATTTGATTTCCGCCATTTTTACTGCTTGTTTGGTGAAGAATATGTCTCCAGTTACGTCATTTCGTCACGCTCACAATGCAGTTTATGGTGTATTAGAAGTCACTAAAGAATATAACGCATGGGAACTGCAGACGATCAACGCTCAATATGAATTTGTCGAGCCGACTCATGAGTTCAATATCGTCAAAATTGCTTAGCGCAACAGCTTAGGAGTTTAGTTAAACGCTATAGAAACTAGCCATCATTGCATTGATGGATAGCATCCTACATCCGCGATTACGGTTATTCAATGCGCTTGGCTATAGTACCCTCATACAACGAAACGGACTTCATTTTGACCCCATTAATTTCCAACTGAGTCTCTGGTCATGCACCAGAGACATTAAATGAGAATAATTATGAATCGTTTAATTTCCTCTGGTGTGACTGTTGCGCTCTCGCTATTGGTAGCGGCGTGCAGTTCACCCCATACGCTGGATGTGCGCGTTTCTCAGACCAACTATAAAGATGTTGAAATCGCAAATTCAACACCGAAAGAACCACTTCGAATGTGGGCCAATGAGGCGCCCGATTTTCTCTATTCGGCGCATAACAAAACCACACCGATAAAAGTGACGGGTGACCAACTCAATATTTTGGCGTTGTCAGGTGGCGGCGTAAATGGTGCATACGGTGCAGGTGTTTTGATGGGCTTACAAGAGAAAGGTGAACTGAAAGATTACGCCATCATCACGGGGATCAGTGCGGGAGCCTTGATTGCCCCGTTTGTTTTCACCGGTGGCGAAGCGATGCCAAAGATGAAAGAGGTGATGCTCAACATCAACGATAAAAACGTTTTGGGTAAAAAGAACTTCTTAAATACCCTGTTTAAGGACGCGTTTACCGATGGTGAGAACCTCTATGATTTCATCGCAGACGCTTACCCTGAGCCCATGATCGAGGCGATGGCGCAGCAACACCGCAATGGTAAACGCCTCTTTATCGGCAGTACCCATTTTGATTCAGGCGAATTGGTGATTTGGAACATTGGCGCTATTGCGAATAGTGACTTAGCGGACAAATCTGAATTGATATACAAAGTGCTTGCAGCGAGTGCATCGATTCCAGGTGTCTTCCCTCCGCAATTTATCGATGTTGAGTATGGAGAAGAAACATTAGAAGAGTTGCACGTAGACGGTGGTCTCGCGGCTCAAGTGTTCTTTAATCCGTCTAACTTTAACTACCACCAAATCTCGGAGGCATTGGGGTTAGAAAAGGCGCCGCAGCTGGATGTGATTCGGAACGGCGAACTGAAAGCCGCTTATCGACCATTAAAAGACAAAGGTTTTGACCTGGTATCGAAAAGCGTCTCAAGCCTTACGTTAGCGCAAGCACGTGGTGATTTGTATCGCATGAAATACATCAGTGAAAACAACGATATTGAGATGCAGTTTACCTATATCGACCAAGATTTCGGATACGCAAAAGTGACGAAAGATATGTTCGACTCACACTACTTGCTGACAATTTACGAATATGGATTCAAAAAAGCCACTCAGGGACAACTTTGGGTGACTGAACTCCCTTAATACAGGAAAACAACATAATGAAAAAAGCCGTTATAACACTAATGATGCTTACTGCTTCCGCTACTGCATTTGCAAAAGGTGGCGCCCATCTTGATCAGCAAAAAGTGGATAGTGACATGCAGCAACTCTCTGCAATCAAAGAAGAAGGTGCTGCCTTTATCATGATTGATGAGGACTCGAGTTACGTTGCGGTCGAGTACGTCGGCAAATGGGAAGAGATCAACAATTATGTGTCACACAAACAAGCGAAGCAACGCAAATTGGAAAAAGTGAATAAGCAGTTTGTGTATTCGAAAACCGGTGAGACGTTGGCGTCACTAGAACAGAAGATCGTTGACCACATTCAAGCTGATCAACCTAAGTATTTTAGTGTCGATGTCTACCGCGATTACCATGGTGACTCTGGTGAATTTAACTATTTAGCTCGCGTTGTTGAGTACAACTAAGATGGAGAAAACCTACTAATTTTAGTAGGTTTTTTTATGTCGACGAGAAAGAGTTTAAACATAGTTTGCTATTGTTACCAAATAGTAATGTTATTATATTTTTAATTAAATAACTCTAGAAAGGAAGCGCAACCTATGAACTTTAGTTTTGAACAACTTCTCGCGTTCGTGACCGTTTATGAACAACTCTCGTTTAGTAAAGCTGCGATCAAACTCAATAAGCACCGAACCACGATAGGGCAGGTGATTACCAACCTTGAAGACCAACTTGCGGTCAACTTATTTGAACGAGTAGGGCGTTCGGTAGAGCCAACAGAAGATGGTCACCTTCTTTACCACTATGCTAAATTAACCATCGAGCAAGCGCGTACTTTCGATAAATTGGCGCTAAGCCTCTCTTATGGTGGATTAGAAAGCGTCAACATCGCTTATTCTAGTGTGATTCCTCATCGCGCTTTGGTTGAAATCCGCCAGCAATTGCTTCGCGATTTTCCGTTAATGCGCGTGAACTTTTTTGTTAGGAATAAACAGGACATCAAAAGAGGCATAGATAGTGGCGAATACCATTTTGGTATCGTTAATGTGCATGACCGTCAGGCGATGTATAGCTTTGATGGTACCTTCCTTGGGCATTTCGAGTTTTTTCCTTTTGTTCAAAAAGGTGGAGAGCTCTCTAGGTTGGAGAAAAGTGCAGTCCTGGTGGCTCTGAAAAACAGCAAGCAATTTGTATTGCGATCTTTTATTGAAGAAGGCATGGCAGAGAAAATCATTTACAGCTCAGACAATGAAGCAGTCGATCAACTTGCTCTGGTGATAAAGATGGTAGAAGCTGGTTTGGGTTGGGCGCTACTTCCTAAAACATTAGCAAACACTGAGTTTGCCAGTCACGCCATTGAGCCAGTCGAAGCCGATGAGATGCTAGAGGGCTTCAAGTTTGGCTTCGCGCTTTGGTGTCCACATTCCAAACAAATTGTTGATATAAAAAAGTCGTTAATCACCGTGATAAACAATTATCGCAAGCGATTTGAAGACGGTCTCCGTCGTTAACTCAAAGACTCATCCAATTTTTTAACAAGGTTCAATTAGAGCCTTGTTTTCGTTTCAGTTAACTTTAAGTTCGAGTTTTGATGGATTACACCCTCTATATAGGAGTGTGAGGTATTCCTTTTTTGGCTTATTCTAGTCTCGCTCTATGGGGAAGCCCAGAGCAAAAAGTGTTTTTACCATATGACCGCTGCACGGAAGCAGATTTTTCAGCCGGGTTTAGTTACCCGGCTTTTTTTATCTGAGGGTTAACTTTATGAATCGCCGATACAGCGGGGCGCTTATTTCTCTTTCTGCATTGTTATCATGCTCGTCACTTGCCTCTTTCTACGATCCGGTTGATGGACAGTTCGATATGGGGCATCACATTGCAGAGAATGCTCATGGTTTTTTACCAGTACCTATCCTAATTACCGAGCCAGCTATCGGATATGGAGGTGGTGTCGCTGGTTTGTTTTTGCATGAAACGCAAGAAGAGAAAAACAAAAGAAAACAAGCGGCGTTATCAGCAATAGATGGAGGAGCGCAGCTCGTGCCGAGTGCAATGACTGTCGCAGGCGCATTAGGTACTGAGAATGGTACTTGGTTTGCGTTTGGTGGGCACCGACGCTCTTGGCTTAATGATTCTATTCGCTATGTAGGCGGTGGTGGTGTTGGGGTGGCTAACTTGGATTTGTATAAACACATCTCCTTTGGCCCGATTGATAAGGAAATCAAATTTGGAACCAAAACATCGGTCGCAGTGCTGGCTCAAAAAGTGCAATTTCGCATTGCCGATACGCCATTAATGCTTGGTGTAAAACAAATGTTGGCGAAGTCTAAAGTGGAATCGGATAGCAAGCTGATAGATAAGGTCATGCAACTTACCCTTGGAAGTGAAGCTGTAACGTCTGGATTAGGTGTGCTCGCTGAATACGATACTCGCGATAATCTCTTTTACCCTAGCAAAGGGTATAAAGTGACTGCTGACTATATGATTTATGATGATGCTTTAGGCAGTGATTATAATTATCGTACTTTTAACCTTGATGCAGAAGCCTACCTCCCGATTGCGGAAAAATGGACGTTAGGTTTGGCTGGCAACTACCAATATTTTGAGCAGAAAGATTCTATGGTGTCACCGACTGCAAAGCCGTATGTTGTACTGCGGGGTGTTTCTTCATACCGTTACCAAGGTGATGAAATCGAAACCTTGCAAGCTCAACTTACTTACAGCATTAATCATCGTTGGAAAGTGAGTGGGTTTTATGGCGCGGGTCAAGCGGCCCAACGTAGTGGTGATGAACAAGACAGCCGAGTTAATGCTGGTGGCGTAGGCTTTCGTTATCAAATTGCTCGTCGATATGGTCTACACATAGGTATGGACTATGCGATGAGTGATGAAGAAAGTGCTATCTATTTCAATGTAGGCAGTGGCTTTTGAATAGTCACCGAGTCAGTCTAACGAAAAGGTGTCTATCAAGTCGGTGGTTATTCAATCAACGCCACGAAATGAACTTCATCCTTTTAGAAAGGAAGTCTCATATTTATTTGAACAAGGCCCTAATGTTTTCACAACATTTGAAGATGATGATTATTATCAAGGTGAAGTCAGTAAAAGTATTTCATATCTCAAAGAGAATGAAAGTTACATTAATGAAAAATCTCGCTTAGAAGAGATTTATGTATTGTCAGAGACGGTTTTGGTTAAGCCTGTATAGATTACTTGTAGTCGTTCTGAAGGTCTTCTTCAGTCTCAATTTTTGTGGTTAACACCGAAAGGTCTGCTTCTTCATTTACTATTGGCGTATAACGCCTTGCTGAGGGGAGAGGGGGTAAGCAATACTATTGCTACTACATGCCTCTTCAATCACCAGAACCATTTGGTAAAAATCCCAAGCTTGGGAAGTTACTCATAAACGCTTTGTTGTATGCGTACTAAAGGTACACCACGGATTCCACATTATTACCCTCGGGATCAATCAAAAACGCTGCGTAGTAATTTGGAGCGTAGTGACTTCGTAAACCAGGTTTCCCGTTACATTTGCCTCCAGCAGACAACCCCGCTTCGTGAAATGCTGTAACTTGTCGTTTGTCTAACGCAGAAAAAGCGATGTGGCATGTTGAATTACTGACACCTTTTTCAATGAGAAATCTTACATTTGGCTCGCTCGAAAGCCCGAAACCAGCAGCATTTTCATCTGACCATTTGAGTTCAATGCCTAATGGCTCTAGCGCATTTATGTAAAATGCACGACATTCTTCGAATGCCGCTACCTTAATTTCAAAATGATCTATCACTCTTTGTCCTTTAGAGTCAGTTACAATTTCCCTTGAAGTGCACAACCCCAATGATGGGGTGAGGCATGTCATATCGGTGCTTTATACAACTTAGCGATTTAACCAGCGCATAGCTCACGCAAGATCTGCTTCTGTAAAGTTAGTTTTAAATGTGAAAGCAAAGGGCGTATCTCCGTTATCGCGTAAATGTTGAAGGCGGAATAAAGCTTCTTGTGGTGTTGGTATATGGTCATCTTCAACCCACCATAGAACATAGCTATCTTCTGTTAATCGATGAAACCATTCGCTTTTTCGGCGCATGAAATCTCTATGGTCAGTACGGAACATAAAGTTTTTGAGTGCGTCAGTACTTTCCCAGACAGACATGTTTACAATCATGTTTGGGTCTTCAAACAATTTAATGCTGGTGGCATCACCGGAGTCGTCTTTTAAACGCCAAACAAAGCCTTCACTCTCTTCAGCAATACCATTAACTAAGTCTAAATTGTCTACAAATTCTCTAATTTCAGGTGCATCCAGAGGATATTTGGCAAGCGCAATATTTAACTGTGCTAATTTCATTTCAGACCCTCCTTGGTCGGTAAGTTAGTGCTATAGCGGTAAGCGGTTTCTTATAATGCAATGTATTGCTTATTCCTTCAAAGGCAAATTAGAAAGTTAGTGATTTTGACTGCCAATTACATTGTAAAAATCGGTTTGGTACATTGGTCTTGTTGAGTTCAAGACGGTACCGATAACGAGAGATTTCTTAGAGACAAACCATCCCATTTGTGCGAGAGTATTTTTAGTCGATTTGACTATCTATTTGATTTTTAATTTATATTTCGAGTTACTATGAATTAATTGCGCAAGTATCACTCGGCGTGTTCAGTTCAAGACGAGCAATACTTAAAGGAGTCGCTATGTATTTTTGGGATGTACAAAGTCTGAAGAACGATGTTCGAGCCAACAAACTGTCGGAAAAAGATAAGTTCTTGTATATGTTTTTAAGCATAGCGTTTGTGACTATTGGTATTGAGCTTATTTCCATCTCGCCACTCGAACCACAAAATGTATGGGATGCTGTCGAATCTGTGTCTTATATTCTGATTGTCTTGTTTGGTACGTACTGGGCGTATAAGGCCAATGGTTCAGAACATGGTACGGATTTCCTTGGGCGATACTTTAGTATCAGCTTTGTTGTGTCAGTGCGGTTTTGTACGTTATTGATTCCGATATCTGTATTTTTGTTTGCCTACTACATGACGGTGATGCCTGAGGATGGCATTGTGGTGAGCTCGTCCGTCGATGTTCTGCCATTCATCGTTTGGTATGCCTTACTTTACGCCAGTATCATCAAGCATATTAAAGCGGTGCAGGTTTAGTTGAGGTTCTGTCTATTTCCGCTTTGGATGTTTCGCAAACTAAAAAGCCCTGCTCATTGGTGAGCAGGGCTTTTGCTTTTAGGGCTAATCTTAACCGATGATGAAGAAGAAAATCGCGGTTGCAACAATACCAATCAGCGCATAAGGGAACTGTGTCGTCGCGTGTTGCATGGATGTACAACCAGAGCCTTGTGCAGACAACACGGTAGAGTCACTAAAGAAACAAGAGTGGCTACCGGCCGCTGATGCCGAAAGTAGAGCCGCAACGGTTAAGTGTAGTGGCACGCCAAGCTGTTCACCCAAAGGCAGAACGATTGGCATCGCTACCGCGAATGTTCCCCAAGAAGATGCCGTAGCAAAGACCAACGCACCAGTAATCATAAAGATAATCGCAGGGAAGTAAGACGCCGATAAGTAAGGGCTTACGGTCTCAATCACGTATTGCGTGACACCTAGCGAGTCATTGACGGATTTCAGCATGAAGCCGCCAATTACGGTTGCAAGCGGCAGTAGCATGACTTTAATGCCATCATAAACAGCTTCGAACATATCGTTCATCGAAATCAGTTTTTGTGCGCCGTAGAAGCTAATGGTGAAGATCAGTGCGACGAAAACCCCCGCCAGTAGGTCGATACCAAAGTACCAGCTGGCAGCAACGAGGACGATCATCGGTAAAAGGAAGTTGATCAGACCCATTGTCGGATTGGTGTGCGCAGAAACTTCAGAACCAAAGTCCACATCGGTTGCGCCGTCTGGACGAACTTGACCATTCTTCGCACGCTCTTCTGCTTTTTTCATTGCGCCGAGGTCAGGGATTTTTTCCATCGCAACCAGCAGAACAATCACCAAAGTTACCCAGCCGTAAGCCATGTAAGGAATTGCTTGCATATACGTCTGAATACCTTGGCCTGCTTCAGCGACGCCGTTTGCTTCTAGCAGCGAGCTAAAGAAGATGGCCCAAGTGGAAATCGGCACCAGAATACAGATAGGCGCTGCGGTTGAATCCACTAGATAAGAGAGCTTTTCACGAGAGATCTTGTAGCCGTCAGTGACTTTTTTCATCGATGATGAAATTGCAATTGCGTTTAAGTAGTCATCAATAAAGATCAGGATACCCAGAGCAAATGTCATCAACATCGATTGCTTGCGGCTTTTGACCTTGGTGACAAGCATATCGGAGAAGCTCAAAATACTGCCGCCTTTCTCCAACA
Organism: Vibrio sp. YQ_11; assembly: GCF_043103065.1. Classification (NCBI taxonomy): domain Bacteria; kingdom Pseudomonadati; phylum Pseudomonadota; class Gammaproteobacteria; order Vibrionales; family Vibrionaceae; genus Vibrio; species Vibrio sp. YQ_11. The sequence goes on from NZ_JBICJM010000048.1 coordinate 22,755, forward strand.
CGGCAATCAAACCGCCCATCAAACCACATACGAGGATGATCCATGCGATGGTTTCATCCATCATCACACTCATCGAAATATCGACAATTTGCTCGACCGCTTCAGTTGGATTGAGCAGAAGTACCCCAGCAATTGCGCCACTAAAAAGGGCTTCCACAGTTCGGTGTGTCGTGAGGGCAAAGACCAAAACCAACGCGGTTGGCAGAAGGCTCATCCATCCGTAGGCTTCGCCTTCCTCATGATTTAATCCGATAGTGGTAAAAAAGATAAACGTCGCAACTGAGATTAAAGAAACAATAATATGTTGAGTATTGATTTTAAGCGGCGCATCCAGCGCCTTGGTTTGCGTTGTCATAAAGTGCATTTCCTTTGTTTATGCCGAGTGCAACATCCAGTCGATTTCCAATGGAGTAATCGCTCGCTCAAATTCTGCGAGTTCACTCCGCTTGCAAGCTAGATACAAGTCAATAAAGTCTTGTGAGATGTATTGAGCCAACTCGCTGTGCTCCAGTCGCTCTAGCGCTTCTGACATACGCAGCGGCAGTTCAACAGCATCGTCACTTAAGGTTGGCGGACATTGGTCTTTGGTGTAGTTATCACTCGCTAATACTGCGGAAAGTACTACTGCAGCGAGAATGTAAGGGTTAACGTCAGCGCCAGCGATACGATGCTCAATACGACGGTTTTTACTGTCGCTAATCGGCACACGCAGCGCCACGCCTCGGTGGTTTTCTCCCCAGTCGGCTTTTGTTGGCACATACGCACCCGGTAAAAAGCGGCGGAAGGAGTTAACGTTCGGACAAATCAAACCCATGGCATCGGAGGTTTGTGACAACATGGCTGCCATGGTTTGATAGAAGAAGGGGCTAGCTTGACCATCGGTTTGACTAAAGTGGTTGTTACCATCTTTATCAACCAAGCTGAGGTGAATGTGCATGCCATTACCCGCTTGTTCACCAAAAGGTTTCGCCATAAATGTCGCATCAAACCCGTGCTGGTGAGCCACTTGGCGAATCAAACGTTTTGCAATGATGATCTCATCACACGCTCGCAGTACATCTTTGGAATGGTTGAAGTTGATTTCGAACTGTCCCGGTGCAGACTCAGAAAGAGCGCCGGACGTATTCAACCCTTGCTCTAATGCGATTCGATTAAGATCGGTCAAGAAATCCGCGTAGTCATCTAATCCATCAAGGTCGTAAACCTCGGTGTCTTTTTCTCGTGTTTTCTTCGTTGGATTAATTGCCGTTAATGGTTCGCCATTTTCCCCACGAGTTTTGTCGATTAAATAGAACTCTAACTCTAGCGCGACACATGGGTACTGATCTTTGGCATGCAGCGTTTGCAACATAGACGCGAGAATGTTGCGGATGAACAGTGGGTTAGGGTGTTGCCCGGTTTCATCCATCATACTAAGCAGTAGTTGGCCAACTTGTTCCTTTGCCGTTGGCATCAAAGTTCCACTGATTGGGTAACAGAGGTGATCTGGTTCTCCGAGATCTTCGCCCAACCCCGCAGTTTCAACGACGTTACCTTTAGTATCAAGGGTGATGGTCGAGAGGGGGAGTGCTACCCCTTTATCAAGCTTCTCTAGTGCGTCTATCGGGATGCGCTTTCCTCTTGGAGTGGCATTGATATCGGTAAAGATAAGGTCGATAAATTCTATATCGGGCCATTTTTGTTTAAAATTTTGTACTTCCTGTAGATACGATTCCATTTTCTTCTCCAAATAGCCTGACGAGTAGAAATTAGAAATAACCAAGTTAACAAATAAATTACAGTGTTTTAATTAAATCGTTTGTTTTTCAGGTTATTTTTAATTTAAACATGCACTTATACTGTGCTTTTGGTGTTTAACGGCTGGTTTTTATGTCTTTCTGTTAACTATTTTGTAACATTTGGTTTTGTTTTGTTCAATATAATGAGCATAAATATTCAATTTAGTGGCCTAAATAGTGCGTCAGATCACGTTGTGACGATAATAAAGAATATCTGTGTTGATAATTTTGTACATGGTTTGTAGGGTAAATGTTAAATAAATCGAACACGGAAATGTCATGTCAGGAACACGCAAACCCATCATTGGTGTGGTTAGCTGCACTAAAGAGTTAGGTGGCTATCAGATACAAGCGGTCAACGACTTTTACTTACGCGCCGTTAAGGATTTTGGAGGGCTACCGATTATGTTAGCTCCAGAAATGTCGGGAGACGACGTAGCCACCATATTAGACATGTGTGATGGCTTCCTATTTCCTGGTAGTCATTCGAATGTTGCTCCGCATCGATACAATGCAACACACGAAGAAAGCCATAAAGATGAAGCGCGTGATGAACTATCACTGACGTTAATTCGTCACGCGGTAGACCAAAACATTCCGTGCCTTGGTATCTGTCGCGGTTTCCAAGAGATGAATGTTGCACTAGGCGGCTCATTAAACCCAGCCGTTCACGACTCAGGCTTTAATGATCATCGCGAAGCGACTGTTGAAGATTTCGAACAAAAATACGCGCCCGCTCATGCGGTATTAGTGCAAAAGCAGAGTTTGTTTGAACAATGGTTGGTACAAAATCACTGGGAAAATACCACCTTTTTTGAAGTGAACACGCTGCACAATCAAGGCGTCGATCAGCTTGCCCCTCAACTGCAAGTTGAAGCTAAAGCCCCGGATGGCCTAGTAGAAGCATTTAGTCTTCCGCAACAAAAATTTTTCGTTGGCGTGCAGTGGCACCCAGAATGGAAAGCAAAAAACAATCATTTCTCTCAAATTTTATTCAATGAATTTATGATGGCAGCCTCTCGTTAAACGTTTGGAGCTGCATGAATGGACAATCATGAGATTGGTAAAAATATTGTTCAGTTACGTAAAAAACATGGATTGTCACAAAGGGAATTAGCCGAACGCGCTGGTATTACCCACAGTGCAATCTCGTCCATTGAAAATGGCAAAGTGAGCCCGTCGGTCAGCTCACTACAAAAAATCGTCAATGTATTTTCTTTATCACTGTCGGAGTTTTTCATTTTTGAACAATCTTCGAATGATGAAGTGAAAGTGGTCTTCAAACCGTCAGATCTCGTGGAAATTGGAAGCGAGACGGTATCCATGAAACTAGTGACGAATGGCGACAAAGATCAAGTTATTGGATTCTTGATCGAAGAATACGCACCACATGGAACAACAGGTGCGGCGGAAATCAGACACGAAGGCGAAGAGGTCGGCACGATTTTAGAGGGAGAAATCACTCTAGAGTACAAAGGCCACTCCTACGTCCTCACAGCCGGCGAGTCGTACATTATTGATACGACGAAGCCACATCGATTTACGAATCACACAGACAAGGCTTGTCGATTGATAAGTGCGCATACGCCAACCACATTTTAGTGGGGGCTTGCCTTGTGTGATCACAAGGAGAGCGTATGAAAACCCAAGAGCAATGGATTGAGCTAAAAAACAATCTAAACATCGAAAACAGGGCGTACATTAACGGTGAATACAGTGCCGCTTTAACAGGGCAAACCATCCCGGTAGTTAACCCAGCAACAGACGAGATATTCACCGAAATCGCCCGTTGCCAAAGTGAAGATGTCGACCTCGCGGTATCATACGCTCGCCAAGCATTTCAATTTGGCATTTGGAGTGAAAGCAGCCCAGCTCATCGCAAAGCAGTGCTTAAACAGTTTGCTGACCTGATTGATCAACACCAAGAAGAGTTAGCACTATTAGAAACTCTCGATACTGGTAAACCTATCTCTCACAGCTTCTCTACCGATATTCCTGGCGCAGCAAACTCTTTGCGCTGGTACGCCGAAGCGATCGACAAAGTGTACGGTGAAGTTGCCCCAACAGAAAAAGACGTACATGCCTTTATTTCTCATCAGCCAATTGGCGTGGTGGCTGCAGTTGTGCCATGGAACTTCCCACTTTGGCTCGCGTGCTGGAAGCTTGGCCCTGCTTTAGCGGCTGGTAACAGCGTGATTCTAAAACCGTCAGAAAAATCTTCTCTCACCGCGATATTCCTAGGTCAACTTGCCTCTCAAGCGGGTTTGCCAACAGGCGTTTTCCAAGTCGTTACGGGTTTTGGTCATGAAGCTGGCGACGCGCTGGCGAAACACCAAGACGTAGACTGCATCGCCTTCACAGGCTCGACGCGCATTGCAGGTCAACTGATGGTCAGCTCGGGTGAGAGCAACCTAAAGCGTGTGTTTGCAGAAGCGGGTGGCAAGAACGCGAACATCGTGTTTGAAGATTGTGATGATTTAGACCGCGCAGCCGCAGAAACCGCTGCAGGGTGTTTCTACAATCAAGGTGAGGTGTGCGTCGCGGCAACCCGCCTGCTTGTTCACGAAAGCATCAAAGAACAGTTCATAGAAAAAGTTATTCAAGCGTCGAAAGCGTTCACGCCAAAAGACCCAATGGACCCAAGTTCATCCATGGGTGCGCTTATCGACCAAGATCATAAATCAAAAGTGTTGGAATACATCTCGTTAGGTGAATCAGAAGGTGCAAACGTACGTTGTGGCGGCGATGTTGATGGGCAGGGCGCATTTGTTTCCCCAACCATTTTAGACAACGTCGACAACAAAATGCGTGTCGCCCAAGAGGAAATTTTTGGTCCGGTGCTGTGTGTCATTCCATTCAAAGACGAAGCGCAAGCAATTGAGATCGCTAACGATTCGAAGTACGGCTTAGGTGCTGCACTTTGGAGTAGCAATATCAACCGTGTTCATCGCGTAGCAAAACGACTGCAAGCCGGCTCGGTTTGGGTCAACAACTACAACGAAGGTGATATGACGGTTCCATTTGGCGGATTCAAAATGAGTGGAAATGGTCGAGACAAGTCTCTCCACGCAATTGAAAAATTCACCGAAACCAAAACCACTTGGATTCGCCTCCATTCTTAAGCCTGCTGACGATTACGATAAATAAAGGAATAGTTCTATGAACAAGCATACAGATTCGTTCTACGCGCACTCTGTGCCAAACATGCCGGAATACCCACAACTGCAAGACAACATCGAGTGCGATGTGTGTGTAGTCGGTGCGGGATTCTCTGGTCTTTCTTCTGCACTACACCTAGCGGAAAAAGGTTTTAAAGTTGCTGTGTTAGAGAGCGCAAAAGTGGGCTTTGGAGCAACTGGTCGTAACGGTGGCCAAATCGTTAACAGCTACAGCCGAGATGTTGACGTGATTGAAAGCCGTTACGACCAAAACCAAGCTAAAGCTCTGTGCGATATGATTTTTGAAGGCGGCGATATCATCCGTGGCCTGATTGACAAATACGACATCAATTGCGATTACAAGCAAGGCGGCTTGTTCACGGCACTGAATAGTAAACAACTCAAAGGGCTAGAAGAACATAAGAAGAACTGGGAGCGCTACGGCAACGACCAATTGACTCTGCTTGACGCAGGAGAGGTAGAACAAGCGGTAGGCACGAAAGTGTACACTGGCGGTTTGCTGGATATGCGCGGTGGTCATATTCACCCGCTGAAACTGGCATTAGGTGAAGCCGCTGCGTTCATTTCTCTAGGTGGTCAAATCTTTGAGCAGTCGGCGGTCGTGTCGATTGATAAAGGCATTAACCCAGTAGTGAAAACAGCGCAAGGCAGCGTGAAGAGCAAGTACGTGGTACTGGCAGGTAACGCCTATCTTGGTGGTTTGGCACCAAACATCAGCAACAAAGCGATTCCGTGTGGCACGCAAGTGGTGGCGACGCAGCCTTTGAGTGATGAGCAGTTAAAACAAGTGCTAACCAGTGACTACTGCGTTGAAGACTGTAACTACTTGCTTGACTACTTCCGCTTAACCGCCGACAAGCGTTTATTGTTCGGAGGCGGTGTCGTTTACGGTGCTCGTGATCCAGAAAACGTAGAGTCGTTGATTCGTCCAAAACTAGAAAAAGTCTTCCCACAGTTGAAGGGCATTAAGATTGATTATGCGTGGACAGGTAACTTCCTGCTGACTTATTCACGTATGCCTCAGTTCGGCTCATTTGCAGACAACATTTACTACCTACAAGGCTACAGTGGCCACGGCGTTACGTGTACACACCTTGCAGGTAAGCTTCTAGCTGAAGCTTTAACCGGACACGCGGAACGCTTTGATGCGTTTGCAGCACTAAAACACTACTCCTTCCCGGGTGGCCGTCACTTCCAAATTCCATTTACAGCAATGGGTGCGGCTTACTACAACTTACGTGACAAACTAGCGATTTAAGAGATAAGGAATATCCAATGAGCAAAGTAGTTAAATTTGCAGCTCTTCAACTGACTAAGAGCTGGGACCTGGAAGAAAATCTAGCTAAAGCCAAAAAGGCGATTCGTAAAGCAGCACAAAACGGCGCGAACGTGATTCTTCCTCAAGAGCTGTTCGCCGCACCTTACTTCTGCAAAAAACAAGAAGCGAAGTATTTCGAACTCGCAGAAGAGACGGCAAATAGCCACCTTATTCAGGAAATGAGCGCATTGGCGAAAGAACTCGGTGTGGTTATTCCTGTTAGCTACTTTGAAAAAGCGGGCAACACGTTTTTTAACTCGCTAGTGATGATAGATGCCGATGGCACGGTACTAGATAACTACCGCAAGTCACACATTCCTGACGGTCCGGGCTACAGTGAAAAGTACTACTTTAGCCCTGGCGATACCGGTTTCAAAGTGTGGCAAACCAAGTTCGGTAAGTTCGGTGCTGGCATTTGCTGGGACCAATGGTTTCCGGAGCTTGCGCGCAGCTTGGCTCTGCACGGCGCGGAAGCGATTTTCTACCCAACTGCAATTGGTTCTGAGCCTCAAGATCCAACACTGGACTCGCGTGATCACTGGCAACGTACAATGCAAGGTCACTCGGCAGCAAACCTCGTTCCAGTGATTGCGTCAAACCGAGTGGGCACTGAAGTCGATGATGGTATCGAGACCACGTTCTACGGCTCTTCTTTTATCACTGACCACACTGGTGCAAAAATTGCCGAAGCACCGCGTGAAGGTGAAACCATCATTTACGCAGAAATCGACCTCGCTACGACAGCGAAAGCGCGTCACGCGTGGGGCTTGTTCCGCGACCGTCGTCCAGACCTTTACGCCAGCGTTGGTAAACTAGCTGTTTAAGGTGGCGTTAAAATGAAGTTATCGACAACACCAGCGCAAGATGGCTTCTATTTTCCGGCTGAATTTCAGCCGGTGAGTGAAGTTTGGTTAGCGTGGCCAGAAAGAAAAGATAACTGGCGTGACGGCGCATTACCCGCGCAAGAAACCTTCGCCAGAATCGCTAACTTAATCGCGGAAGTGACCAAAGTGTGCGTCGCGGTATGCTCACACAACTTTGACCGAGCGCGTCAAATGCTCCACTCAGATGTACGTTTGGTGGAAATCCCATTCAACGACGCGTGGATGCGAGACATCGGGCCAACTGTGCTTGTGAATCAGGCGGGTGAGCGCCGCGGGATTAGTTGGCAATTCAACGCGTGGGGCGGCGAATACAACGGGCTTTACGACAACTGGCAGCAGGACGATCTTGTCGCTGGTTCGGTGTGCGACATCATAGGTATTGATTATTACCGCGCTCCGTTTGTTCTTGAAGGTGGGGCGATTCACACCGATGGTGAAGGCACGCTTTACACTACAGAAGAGTGCTTACTCAGTCCGGGGCGAAATCCGCAATTGAGCAAAGCGCAAATCGAAGAGCAGTTAAAGGCGTATCTCGGCATCGAAAAAATCATTTGGTTGCCAAATGGTTTATTCAATGACGAAACAGACGGCCATGTTGACAACCTGATGCACGTTATCGCACCGGGTAAGGTGGTACTGAGTTGGACCGATGACCCAAGCGATCCGCAATACGCGTTGTCTCGTCAAGCAGAGCAAGTGCTGAAATCGCAGCAAGATGCGAAAGGACGCGAGATTGAAATTGTCCGTTTGCCATTACCGGGTCCGTTGCATTACAGCGAGTGCGAAGCCAATGGCATTGACGCCAGTTCAGGAATGAGCCGACAAGCTGGTGAACGCCTAAGTGCTTCTTATGCCAACTTTCTTATCGTCAACGGACATGTGTTCTTGCCGATGTTGGACGAAGAAACCGACGCCATTGCCATCGATATTTTGCAAAACGCGATGCCGGAATACCAAATCATCGCGATACCGTCGAGAGAGGTTCTACTCGGCGGAGGGAACATTCACTGCATTACGCAGCAGATCCCCGCTTAAACACAAGCTCACCGCTGACTCAGCGGTGATGATGAGTTGTCAAAAGGAATGACCATGCAACAGATACAAAACCAAAGCCTTGTTTCGTTTATGGTAGCGAACCCACAACAGGGCATTGCAGTGACTAATCCGGCGACCGGAGAGCTTCTCGGGTACGCACCTGTCTCAACCGAGAATGACATTTTAAATGGCATTGAACGTGCCAATGTGGCGCAGAAAGAGTGGGCGGCACTGCCAGCAAAAACGCGCGCTGGTATGCTCAATAGTTGGTTCCAACTTCTATTGGAAAACAAAGCCGACCTTGGCCGTTTGATGACGTTAGAACAAGGTAAGCCGCTAACAGAAGCTCAAGGTGAAGTGCTTTACGGCGCGAGCTTTATCGAATGGTTTGCTGAAGAAGCGAAACGTACCTACGGTGAGACGATTCCTGCGCCAAGTGCAGACAAGCGTTTGGTTACCATCAAACAGCCAATTGGTGTTGCCTGTGCGATTACGCCTTGGAACTTCCCAATTGCGATGATTACGCGCAAAGCAGGACCCGCTTTAGCCGCAGGTTGTAGCTTCGTCGTAAAACCATCTGAATCCACGCCGCTGTCTGCGTTTGCGGTTGCAGAACTCGCCTACCAAGCGGGTATCCCACGCGACGTACTGCAAGTGGTACTGGGTGAAAACTCACGTCAGGTAGGCGCTATCTTCACTTCGCATCCGTTGATTCGCAAGTTGTCTTTCACTGGCTCTACTCAGGTGGGTAGCGTGCTGATGCAACAAAGCGCGGCTGACATCAAACGTACCTCAATGGAGCTGGGTGGTAACGCGCCGTTTATCGTATTCGATGATGCGGATATTGATGCAGCGGTTGCGGGCGCGATGGCGTCGAAATTTCGTAACGCAGGTCAAACGTGTGTTTGCGCCAACCGTTTCTACGTACACAGCAAAGTGTATGACGAGTTCGTTGCTAAGTTCGACGCTGCGGTTCAGCAGCTCAAAGTCGGTAACGGCTTAGAAGAGGGCGTGAACATCGGTCCTGTGATCAGCGAATCGGCAAAGCAAGGCATTCAAGCGTTGATCGATGGTGCTATCGAGCAAGGCGCGAAGCCAGTTTCAGAACTTAAAAAGCTCGATGGCCTATTTATGCAGCCAGTGGTTCTCAAAGACGTTACTCACGACATGAAGATTGTTTCCGAGGAAATCTTTGGCCCTGTCGCGCCAGTGATTCGTTTTGACAGCGACGCACAGCTGATCGAAATGGCGAACGACACCATTTACGGTCTCGCGTCGTACTTCTACAGCCAAAACATCCACCGTGTTTGGAAAATCGCAGAAGCGCTCGAATACGGCATGGTCGGCATTAACGAAGGCATGATTTCTACTGAAGTTGCTCCTTTCGGTGGTGTTAAGCAGTCCGGCATCGGACGCGAAGGAGCAAAACAAGGTATCGATGAATACATGGACGTGAAATATCTCTGCTTTGGCGGCAACTAATTAAGGACAAAACAATGACAAACCAACAACTACACGAAAGAAGAAGCCAAGTTATCGCTCAAGGCATGGGCGCACTGTACCCACTTTACGTCGAGAAAGCAGAAAACGCTTACGTATGGGATATCGAAGGCAACAAATACATCGACTTTGCAGCGGGCATCGCGGTAACTAACACCGGGCATTCTCACAAACGTATCAGTGAAGCGGTAAAAGCTCAGTTGGACAACTTTTCGCACACGTGTGCGATGGTCACGCCGTATGCGTCATTCGTTGAGCTCGCTGAAAAGCTGACAGAACTTGCACCAGGTGAGACTAAGAAGAAAGCGATCTTTCTAACCACTGGCGCCGAGGCGGTCGAAAACGCCGTGAAAGTAGCGCGCGCTCATACTGGTCGTAGCGGCGTGATAGCATTTAAAGGCGGTTTTCACGGTCGTACAAATATGACGATGGGGTTAACCGGTAAAGTTGCGCCGTACAAAGCGGGTTTTGGTCCTTTCCCGAATGAAATTTACCACGCGCCGTACCCGAATGCGTTCCACGGCATCAGTGTGGAGCAAAGCTTACAAGCGATCGACGACCTATTTGCTTGTGATATCGAACCATCACGCGTTGCAGCGATCATCTTCGAACCAGTACAAGGTGAGGGTGGTTTCTACAAAGCGCCAGAGGAGTTTGCACAAGGCTTGCGTCAGCTGTGTGATAAGCACGGTATCATGCTGATTGCCGATGAAATCCAGACTGGTTTTGCCCGTACCGGTAAAATGTTTGCCACAGAGTACCTCGGCATCGAACCAGATCTAATGACAATGGCGAAAGGCATTGCTGGTGGTTTCCCAATCTCAGCGGTCGTGGGTAAAGCGGATGTGATGGACTCTGCACTGCCAGGTGGTTTAGGTGGTACTTACGCGGGGTCTCCACTCGGTTGTGTTGCCGGTCTTGAAGTGCTGAAAATCATCGAAGAAGAAGATTTGTGTGCCAAAGCGATGGGCATTGGTGAAGTGGTGAATGCACGCTTGACCAAGCTGCAGAAATCAGTGCCTGCCATTGGTGAAATTCGCACTACTGGCGCGATGATGGCAATTGAGTTTACGGATCCAGAATCAGGTAAGCCTTTGCAAGATATGACCAAAGCGGTCATCAGCAAAGCACAAGAAAACGGTCTTATTCTGCTTTCTTGTGGGGTAAAAGCGAACGTGATTCGCTTGTTGCCGCCGCTAACCATTGAGCCTGAAGTGCTTAGTGAAGGTTTAGATAAGTTGGAAAAAGTGATTCTTGAAGTGGCGTAATTCACGCGCTTTTAATTAGCAATCACAAGTAAAGGAAGCGGTTGACACCAATCGTTTCCTTTTTGTTTTTGGAAAATCGTCTTTCGCTTGTCTAAACGTCCTGTTTAAGTTGTAAGCGGAATCGATAAAAAAGTGTGTATCGACTCGAAAAACGCTTGCGATTCCAAGAATATCGGGTGAATTGGTAACTCGAAAAAATTACATTTGAATCAATGGTCTATGCAGTACCAATAGTAACTTACCACTCACCATTAAGGACTCAAATGAAACGTTCACTACTTGGATTAACCATGATTGCCTCTTTCAGCTGTTTGGCTGAGGGCGCTTTGGATCTCACCACGCTTTCAAACAATAATACCGACAACCTCGTATGGGTTGGACATTTGAGCCCAGACACCGATAGTGCCGTTTCCGTTATCCTTGCGTCACACATCTACGGCGGAGAAGCAGCGCTAACTGGCGAAGCGAACCCAGAAAGTAAGTTTGTGTTTGAATTTTGTGGCATGGACGCGCCAAAAGTGAAGGCGGATTTCTCTTCTCACCACATTGGTTTGGTGGATTTCAACCAATCGACTCAACTTGCAAAATCGGTTGATCCAACTTCCATCGTGGCAATCATCGACCACCACGCGATGGGCAGTTCGCCAATCAGCATGCCGCAAATCGTCACGATGGATATTCGTGCTTGGGGTTCTGCGGCAACAATTCTTACGGCAAATGCCGAGAAGTTAAACGTTAAACTGCCAAAGAATATTGCGTGTGCAGGTTTAGGGGCTATTTTGTCGGACACGGTTGTGTTCCAATCTTCGACTACCACTGAATATGATAAACAGTACGCGCAAAAGCTGGCGGACATTGCAGGAATCAAAGACATCAAAGGTTTTGGTGAACAAATGTTGTTGGCGAAATCGGATCTGAGCCATTTCTCAGCAGAGACGATTTTGACGATGGACTACAAAAACTTTGAATTTGCAGGTAAAAAGGTAGGCATCGGCGTAGCAGAAACGCTCAATGCGCAGCAGTTGATTGACCGCAAACAGGACTTCAACGAAGCCATTCAAGCGTATAAGAAAGCTCAGAATCTTGATTACTTGTTCTTCTCGATCACAGATACCAAGCACAAACGTGCAAACATGCTTTGGGCGGATGACGCAGATAAGAAAGTGCTATCAAAAGCTTTTGATGTGAAAATCGACAATGACATGTTGGTATTGGATGGCGTGACGTCTCGCAAGCGTCAAATTGGTCCTGCAATTCAACAAGCGATTGAATCACTCTAGTGACTAAGCCACACTGAAAATAATGAAAAAACCACCGTTAAAGGTGGTTTTTTCGTTTTTGGCAAGACAGAGTCGGAAATTTAGATTCCATGCAAAAGATCAGAAGAAAACAGTCTCCCGCTTGCAATAAGCCATTGCGTATATAATAAAGGTCAATTGCTATCATTATTAGCTCACAATCTCATGCGAGAGAGTTGTAAAAGCCAATGTGCAGCAGTAGTCTCAGCAAATAATTGCCGCTCAATCACTTATTCTTTGCGATTGAGAGTCCATCCCCACTTTTCCACTTATTAAAGTGAGATAGTGAACCTGCTTACTGAAAATTGTTCGTGGCAGAACATTAGGAGGAGTTTTGGCTAATAAGACAATAAGAAATGCCATCTTAATAGGGTTAGTCCCCATCATTATTTTTGCTGTCGCTTTTAATGCTTTATCAAATTTATATGTTGGGCATATCAAAGAGGCAAAAATCGAAACGTTGGTTGAATACTTAAATCAAAGATCCACGTTTTTAGAGAGTGCCATTACCAAACAGATCGCCCAGCTCGATTTTAACTGCCAATCTGATGATATGAAAGTGCTGCGTGATCCTCGTTACTACAACCGCTACATTCGGTTTATTGGCATGACCACGGAAGATGGCGACTCGTGTTCAAGCGTAGGGATGCCTGTCTCCAAAGTTACGTCATCCGAACGGGTTCAATTAGATACCAACTTCTATATTTCCTTGATTCTACCGGAACACAAAGACCAAGCAGAATGGATGGTGATTTATGACAATCAGCACGTTGAGGTGTTTTGGGTTCTCGATAACAGTTGGGTAAAACAGCTTATTGCTGAGCCGTGTGAAGAGTGCTTATTCGTAAAATTTGAATATCACGAACCTATGTTTGGTGACCTTTCAATCAGTCGCGGCATGCCAAACATTATTGATGAAGACAATGCGCTATCGAGCGAGTTTTTCTTCTCTGACGAATCTCAGGCCAACATGCTCATCAAGATTTACAGTGGTGAAGCCTTGGCTGCATACGCGAATCAGCGTCTTTTCGTGTGGGGTGTGCCTGCTACTTTGATTCTTGGGATTGTGTTTGCGCTGTTTTATATCTCAAGTAAAAGCCTAAGAAAGTCTATCAAAGGGCTGATTCAAAACGGCATCAATAACGGCGAATTTATCCCTTACTATCAAGCTATTGTGGATAGCAGAGATGGCCAAACTGTAGGTTATGAAGCGTTGGTGCGTTGGTCAAGACGCGATGGTTTGGTGCCACCTAATATGTTTATTGGCGCCGCAGAAGAGAGCGGATTGATTGTTCCGATGACAAACCAGATGATTCGCAAAATCATCCAAGATCTTGAGTCACTGCCTGAGTCGATTTGGGTGAGTGTCAATATTGTCTCTTCTCACTTAGAAACCGGTTCGTTAACCAAACTGTTGGCAGATTTGAATTGGCCGTGTGCAAACCGAATTCATTTTGAGCTAACAGAAAGAATTCCGGTTAAAGACGTAGAAGCCGCGAAAAAAGAGATTTTCTACCTCACCAACAAAGGTTACAAGTTCAAAATTGATGACTTTGGAACAGGTTATGGTGGCTTTTCTTACTTGCAGGACTTGGGTATTCGCTGCTTGAAAGTGGACAAAATGTTCGTTGATCCAATTGGCTCAGACGACCAAAAACTCAAAGTGTTGGATTCTATTGTGTCTGCGGCGATGAAAGCGGAATGTGAAATGATTGCTGAAGGTGTAGAAAACAGAAAACAGATTGAGTATTTGGCTACGCACAATATCTATTTGATTCAAGGCTATGTGTACGCAAAACCAGAGCCAATCGAGAATATTGCTGAATCGAATCCGGAGGCGTAACTTCTGTTCGTTGATTTTAAAGGTGTCCAATGTGGCACCTTTTTTTCTTGCCTATTGTTTACCAGAAAATAGGGAAGTCATTAGAGTTGACTCCCAACTTTAAATCGAAAACTTGAGCTGATTTTTATATCACGATGAGACGATTTTGATATTTGGCATATTGTCGAATTGAGCACTTCCCATTACATTTTTTTGCCATCTCATAGATGGTCGTCGAAGTAAATAAACAGAATGTAATTTCTAAATTTATGTATTGTGAGAATCACGATGAGTGAACATGAGTTCGTGTGCTCGTTTGACGAGCAATTAGCGATGGCCAAAAGTGAATTAATTTCAGCAATTACCCGTTATCGAGAAAACATCTTGATGAGAGATACTAAAAACAGAGCTGAGTTGGAGGTTGAATTAGAGAAAAAGTTTCATACATACGAAGCGCTAACCAGTCAGCGGTATTGCTGAGTTGTTTGTATTCATAATTTGAATTTTTAATGTTGTCTAATAATAAAAGTTTGAATGTTTGACTCTATGATAAGCAAAAATACTTTTAATAAGATCGCAATGCTATTACTCGTCACGAGTTTGTTTGGTTGTAATAGCGACAGTGGAAGCAGCACTAGCCAACCACCAATGAGCTTGCCAGAAGAAGTATTACCTGACGAGCCAGAAATTGAAGCGCCAATACCGGAACTGCCAGTGCCTGAGTTTCCTGATATTTCCAAACCGGAAGTTCCTGAAACGCCAGAGGTGACGCCGCCGGAGCCTTCTGATCCCGTTATTCCAGAGCCGCCAGTACCAGACAAAGTGGTGTCTCGTATTGCACTAAACCAAAGCCGTGTGTCGCTTGCAGAGGGTGAGCTGGCGCAGGTGAAAGTCATCGGCTTTTATAACAATGGCACTCAAGACGACCTTACATCACAAGTTGTTTGGAACGTTGAAAATGCTGACATTGTTAACATCGACGAACGCGGTGTGATTACAGCGCTTAAAACGGGTGTTTCGGTCATTCGCGCAGACCTAGATGAGTTCAGTAGCGAAATGACCGTACAGGTTGTGGACGCGAAGTTGACCAACATTTACTTCGATCTGCCACATAAGGCGATTGCCAAAGGGCTAAGCTTTCAAGCGAAAGCTTACGGTGAATATACTGACAAACAAACCCGTGATATTAGCCATCTCGTAGAGTGGGATTCCACAGATTGTAGCGTTGTCATGCCAGGCACAAATGGTATTTTCACCGCACAAGATGAGGGTGACGCGGATATCTATGCCGAACTTGATGGCTTAACCAGTACGCATGGTTCTATTACTGTCACGCCTGCGGTATTAGTGAGTATGGACATTTCGTCAACCGCACTGGAAATGCCGTTGGGCACACATAAGACTTTGGTGGTCATGGGAACGTTGAGCGATGGTGAACAAGTCGACCTCACCCGAGGTATCACTTGGCACGTCGATAACGATGTGGTTGAGATTGTCGACAACGTTGTGAAAGCCAAACATAAAGGAACAGCGTTGGTGACGGCTGCGTCAGATGGTGTGCAAAGCGAGCCAATACAAGTGCAGGTAACCGATGCAATCCTAACAAATATTGAAGTGACAACGAATGCGTCGAGCGTGGCAAAAGGCAACTCGACCCTGCTGTCTGCACAAGGAGTCTATAGCGATGAAAGCCGCGTTGAGTTGACCGAACAGGTTGCTTGGTGGGTTGATAATCAAGATGTCCTACAACTAGAAGGCGATCGCGTTAAAGGTCTTGCGGTAGGGCAGGCAATGGTTTACGCCACCAAAGATGCGATCACCAGTGCACCATTGCAAATTCAAGTAACGAATGCGGTGTTAGAAAAAATCCATGTTCATCCTAGTGAAATCACTCTAGAGGAAAAGAACGTCCAGCGATTTTATGCCTACGGTGAATATAGCGATGAAACCACTCAGGATGTAACGCATCGAGTGACATGGCGAAGCAGTAATAAAGCGGTTTTAGATTTGATTGCTGGTGGACTCTCAAATAGTGCTCAGCTTGGTTCGGTCACCATTTCAGCTTCCTTTGGGGAATTAAAAGGCACCTCTGAGGTCAAGGTTGTTGAGGCGGAAGAAAAAGAGTCTGCCATCTCTATTTGCCCACAGCCTCGTTCAGGAGAAGGAAGCGCGGAAGCGTGTTTGATGGTAGCGAGTGATGAAGATGGTCGCCTATTTACCGCACCACCATCAGTGAAGCTCATGAACAAACTAGGCTATGAGCTTGTTAAACCTTTGAGCTACGACGCGACAAAACCGAAAACTTACGTTGGCATCAAAACGGAAGACGGTACACGCGGCCCTGTGGGTGACTTTGCGATGTTCAACCAATACGGACGTGATCGCGCAGGCTTAACCAGCCAATACGCAAACTGGTGTCATGATTTGTCTGTAAGAAACTTTGCTGGCCGTGACAACTGGCACCGTGCCACACGCAATGAGTTGTTTAGCTTGTATCGTGCATCACGAGGCAGTGTTTGGGACGGGACTGAAAGCATCTATGAAGAAGACAAAGATGGCGGAGGTTTTGGTTGGCCAGCGAATTCGGAGTATTGGTCTACTTCGCTAATGGATTTACCGCATCATGAGGGTGTCGTGTATGACATCATTAACCTGCATCGAGGTCGAGCGCAGTTGGTGATGGATGCTCGAGACCCGGCTTATGCTTCCTGCGTGTCTGACGCGCCTGGCGTTCCTCTTAAGTAGTTGAAAGTTAGTGAAAGTAAGTGAATAGGCTCCTTCGGGAGCTTATTTTTTATCTCATTAGCATTGCTTGACTTCACTTATTAGCCGCGTAGCATCGATGTACGTCAATATTATGTGCAAAGGAAGGCCATATGACCGTCAAGGTATTTTGGAAAAACCCTTACCAAACAGAACTCACCTCCACGGTAACTCGAATTTCGGACAACGAAGTAGAGTTATCCCACACTATTTTTTATGCTGAATCCGGCGGACAAGAGAGCGATGCAGGTACGATCGACGGGATTCGTGTCGTCGGTGCAATTAAGTCTGGCTCACGCATTGTTTACACTCTAGAACGTCAACCCACGTTTCGAGTTGGCGATCAAGTGATCACTCAAATTGACTGGCAAAGGCGTTATGCGTTGATGAAGCTCCACTTTGCGGCGGAAGTCATACTTGAACTGTTCACGCAAAAATTTGCAAACATTCAGAAGGTTGGTGCACATATCTCCGCAGATAAAAGCAGAATTGATTTTGAATGGCCTGAAAGCATCACGCCACTGCTAGCGGAGTTTCAACAACAAGCTCAGGCAGTTATCGATTCGAACGCTGAGATTGAGAGCGCATTCTCTGACGAAGGCCAAGAAAGGCGCTATTGGAAAGTGGAAGGCTTCGCTCAAGTGCCTTGCGGTGGTACGCATCTTAAACGCACCTCTGAAGTTGGCTGCATTGCCTTAAAACGTAAAAACGTTGGTAAAGGAAAAGAAAGAGTCGAAATTACTCTGGTTAGCTAACCGATTTCAGCGTTCAGTATTTCTGAACGCTGATTAAAAAATATCAAATTGACTCTCTGACCGCGAGAACTAACATTCACACACTTTGTTCATATCGTTTCAAGATAGCGTTGACACTCATTTTGGAAATGTAAATGAAGGCTTTGATTGAGGTTCTTGGCGGGCAGGTGAAACACTGTCCGATAAATCAAAAGTTTGATATTAGTTCGACGGATTTTTACATTGTCTTAAACCATAACTGTGCTTTGGAGTTATGTGATTCTAAAGGTATTAAACAGTTTATCGAACCACCTTGCTTGGTCGCTATTGGCGCGGATTTCAAAGGGCAAATCGCCATCAATTCGTTCGTAGAAAATGCCAATATTTCGGGTTTCAGACTGGCTGCGTGTTTCATTGAAAAACTCAATCAACAGTTGAACTTCCGCGAGCTTTGCGATGGCGTGTTCTCGGGGAATGTGGCGGTGAGTTTCACTTTACGTCCAGGAATCGTGGATATCTACTCTGCATTAAAAGCAATGGTAGAAAAGGGCTGTGGTAACCGTTCAAACGATGAATTGCTCGATATCAACAGCATGCTTTTGTATTTGTTGATGCACTTTGAGCAGAGCGCCAGTCAGGCAGAAACTCGTTCATATTCTTCGTTGTCTTCACGTATTCGCGCGCTGATTTCTAAAGATCTAACGAAGCCGTGGACGCTCAAAGAAATTGCGAAACTGGTTTACATGAGTGAGTCGACGGTAAAAAGAAAGTTGAACAAGGAAGGGACGACGTTTACTGACGTGCTGCAGGCTGCACGACTAGATACAGCACAACAAATGGTGTGCAACAGCGACGCGAGTGTCAGTGCAATAGCTGAGCTATGTGGTTTTAAGCATGCCTCTTATTTTGGTGCCTGTTTCAGAAAAGAATATGGTGCCACACCGCTTGCTTATCGAAAACAAGCCCAGCTCAGAGCGAGTTGATCGTATTGAATAACAAAACGCCCGATACAAAATCGGGCGTTCTATTGAATATGATGGGGGATGATTACTTAAACCGCTATTGCTTCTTTTCTTGCGCGCAACGACGTTAAAATTTGAGGCAGTAAAGACATCACAATCATGCCCACCATCAAGCTGTATTGGAGTGGGGTAAAGTTTTCACCCAACAGCAATAACCCAGAGACGATCCCCGCAATCGGGTTGGCAATGCCACCAAACGTAAAGTCGACCACAGACATGCGTTGCAACAACCACACATACATGCCGTAGCCTAGCGCGGTGTTGAGCACAATTACCCACAGCAGCCCTAGTGTGTTGGTCATATCGATATTCTGTACGGCATGCACATAAGGCTGCGGATTGATGGTAGCTAACACAGCCGCGGCGATAGACAGCAATACACCACCCAAAATCAACTGCCACGTGAGTACCGTCCACCAATGCATTTTTGTGCCGAGTGATTTGGTTACGCTACTGCCAATCACGATGCACATGATGGCCGCCAGCATCGCCCCTAAACCGATAGGGTTCAGCGAGATTGAGCTTGGATCGAACAAGAACCACGCTAACGCAATCAACACTGCGCCGCTAATACCTTGTATTGCGCTAGGTTGACGTTTGTAAACCGCCCAACCAAACAGCATGGCAAAGACGGGGACAGAAATCATGCCGACACCGGAAATTGCAGAAGGTAGGGTCAACGCCATCACAAAAATGAGGCCAAAGAAGAAGGCGATGTTAATCGTGCCCAATATCAATAACACTTTCCATTCGTGCTTTTTGGGCAGCGAAGGTTTGATTGCCAGTAGCAGTAGTCCGGCTGGCAGTGCTCGCAGTGCTCCCAGCAACACTGGCGGCCAGTCTGGAAGAGTGAACTGCGTAACGGCATAAGTAGTGCCCCAGAAAAATGCGGGGATCATTGCGAGTAATATGTTCATGTAAAATATCTTTACGTTGAGATAATTAATTGTAAAGGTACGCGCTAGATTACTTTTTGTAAAGTATCTTTATGTTAAAGTAAATCGTCAGACCGAATTCGTATTGGAGAAAGAAAACTCGTGGACGCAATTGATAGAGTAGTAACGCAGTGGGCAAAGGAAAAACCAGATCTTGATACCGAACCAATGGCTATCATGGGTAGGCTAATGCGCATTGCTAAGCATATGGAGTGTCGAGTCGCTGATCTGCACAAACAATATGACCTGAAAATGGGCGAATTTGATGTGTTAGCCACGCTGCGCCGTGCCGGAGCGCCTTACCGTCTCACCCCATCAGAGTTGATTGCGTCGATGATGCTCACGTCCGGAGCGATGACCAACCGCTTAGACAAGCTAGAAAAGAAAGGCTTTATTGCCAGAGAGCACAGTAAAGAAGACCGACGCAGTGTTACTGTTGAGCTAACGACTGAAGGCTTGGCATTGATTGAGTCGTTGATCCAAGAGCATGTGGATGTACAACATAGTTTGATTAGTGGATTGTCGGCGGACGAAAAGTCACAAGTGAATCAGGCGTTAAAGTTACTACTGCCTCAATTTGAATAGCGAATCTCGTCGCAAAAAAGCTAAGGAATGAGCATGAATATCAAAGAATTGGAATCGTATTTAGAGACATTTATGTGCGCCGAAAGTGACTTCCCCTTTGGCCCTGACGCGCTTGTGTTCAAAGTAAAAGGCAAAATGTTCGCGATAATCGCGGAGCGTGGTGGTCGAGAATACGTCAGTGTTAAAGTGAAACCGGAAGATGGAGAAGTGCTAACGTCCCAGTTTATCGACATCACACCGGGCTACCACCTTAACAAACGCCATTGGGTCACAGTGTATTTCAATGGTGATGCCGAAGATGGTCTCATTCAAGACTTGTGCGAGCGCTCCTACGATTTGGTTGTAGCGAAACTGCCCAAAGCGCAACGTACATTGCTTGGACACTGAAGCCAAATAGCATTTCAGGAAAGCGTTTAGGCAATAACGAAAACCATCAATTGCTCGCTGAAAAACTCGCACCTTTTTTGAGCTCGGACTATATAAAAAGAAGTTGCGTAAAAAAGGAAGTGATATGCGAGCACTATCTGACTGGTTAGAAGCCTACGGTGAAAGCCATCAAAACCCAATCAATCAAAAAATTCACAAAGTTGCCGTACCGGGTATTTATCTTTCTGTGGTTGGGCTTATTTGGTCCATTCCTCAACTTTCAATCTTAGGTTTTCAGCTCAACTGGGTTTGGTTCGCTGTCATTCCTGTTTGGGTCTTTTACTTCCGTTTATCTCTCAGTGTGTTCATGATGATGCTCGGTTACACGTTAGCGTGCATTGGTTTGATTTGGTCGTTGGAGATTCTAGAGCTACCCGTCTTACACATTTCTATGCTGCTGTTTGGCGCTTTGTGGATTCTTCAGTTCATTGGGCACAAAATCGAGGGCAAAAAGCCATCCTTTTTTGAGGACCTACAGTTCTTATTAATCGGCCCAATCTGGGTGTTTCGAAAGCACTAAATGCGCAAGCTGAGTGTATTGCCACAACACGATTACGATTTTGAGTGTAGTATTCGGCTCCTTTCGACGTTTATGTAGTAGAGGCGAGTGGTGAGTGACGCGCATTTCCAAGGGCAGTTTGAAGTTGAGTTAAAGTATCGAGTAAAAAATCATGATGCATTTTTAAACATGCTCAAACAGATTGAGCATGAAGTCATGTTCGAAAACAACCAAGAGTCAGATTGGTTTTACGATACCCCACAACGCACGCTGACTCAGCAGGGCAAGAGTTTAGTGCTCAGAGAAATTCAGCCTGCCGGTATCAAACTGTGGATTGTAAAAGGGCCAGAAGCTGACCGTTGTGAAGCAACAAATATCACTAAGTTAGATTCTGCTCAAAGTATGCTCGAAAACATGGGCTACGAAGTGATTCAACGCAGCAAGAAAATCAGAAGTATCTTCTTTGTCGGCGAGTTCCATATCACCTTAGATTTTCTCGATGGTTTTGGTCACTTTGCGGAGTTCGCTATTATGACCGACGACGAAACTGCTTTGGCTAGCTATCGCGAGCGGTTAGTCGCACTTGCGCAGCAGTTTCATCTAAGCGAAGCGGATAGAGAGCATCGCTCATACAAAGAGATTTTATCAGCTTAGTCGCTATTTCTTTCCTTTCTAAAACGCGAAGCGAATTCTTCCCAAAACACAATGTCATTTTTGTGTTCTTCTCATTGGTTTGACAGGCAACTCCTAGTAAACAGCACTATGATTACCATAGTGCTGATGCACTGAACCCACACTATCATTTAATGAGTGACGCCGTCACTTTGTGGAGGAGTAATGTATAACCGAGAACATAAGTATGCTTATTGGCGAGAGGAGAGAAAGAAAGGAAAATGGCACTACATCATGAAATCGTTTTTTATGATTTGTTGTGCGTTGTTGGTGGGTAAAATTATCGGTTTGTTCATCTTTGGAGAGCTTCACACTTTTCAGGACGTGACGGAGCAGTTTCCGGCAGATTTCTTCATCATGATGTTAGTTGGTTTCCCGATTAGTGTTGTGGGCTGGTATCACGAAGAGTCCAAGTTCTTCCGTGCTCTAAAACGTAAAGATAAGCAGCTAAAGATGAAGCGAGAAAAAGCAAAGCAAAACAATTCATCAGTGAGTTAATTTCATTTTGTGCGATGGCGCAACTTCCTGTTTTTTCGTGCAGTAATCCGCAAGGTTTCCATGATTTTTTGCAAATTTTGTTCATGCAAGGTCTGCTAGTTTCTACAAGACATACTCCGGTCTGCCACTGTGATTGGTTATTGTAAGACCGAAGGTAATAGAACGTTAAATGAGATGGATACATGGACCGACAATCAATGCTGCATAGTCAGAAGATTTATTTTTGTACTGATGAAGAACTCGCAAAACAGCAAACGCAATGCCTAGAGATTCTCTATGACTACAATCAAACGCGACCTTCAGAGGGCGAAAAACGTGGTGAAATTCTTCAGCGTTTACTTGGGTCTGTGGGCGATAACTGTTATTTAGAGCCACCGCTTCGAGCAAACTGGGGGCGTCACACTTATCTGGGTGATAATGTGTACGCCAACTTCAATCTTACACTTGTCGATGACACCTATATTTATATCGGCAATTCCGTGATGATTGGCCCGAATGTGACGATTGCGACAGCAGGACATCCTATAGAGCCAGATTTACGTCGGGAAGTTGCTCAGTTCAATATTCCTGTTCACATCGAAGACAATGTTTGGATTGGCGCAAATTCCGTGGTGTTACCGGGTGTGACGATTGGTGAAAACTCGGTTATTGGTGCAGGGAGCGTTGTGACCAAAGATATTCCAAGTAATGTCGTTGCGGTGGGAAACCCTTGTCGTGTGCTACGTGAAATCGGCGAGCATGACCGAGAGTTTTACTTCAAGGATCGTAAAGTCGAGGGCAATGTCTATAGCGACCAAGAAGAGGCTTAACGTTGGGCACATGAAGCGATAGATAGAAACAAGAAAAGGCAGATTGGACCATCTAATCTGCCTTTGTTCGTATTGAGTAGCTAAAAGACGAAATTCAACATCACCGTGTAGAGGTTGGCATTGGTATCGGCTGGTGGGAGAGAAAACGCGCCGGAGTCGTTGTTGAAAGCTTTAAAGTGTTGCCATTCGGCATTCACTGACACGTTGTAATCCACGTCAAACCTTAACCCTGTCAGGACGCTGTCACCGGTCTTCTTTTCGTTGTCGTCAAACTGCTGGCCATAAACCACGTAAGGGGTGAACTTGTTTAGGTTGTAGCTGGCTGCGGCGTACCACGAGGTCGAGATATCGCTGGTTTGTCCTTCTGCTGTGACGGTTATACGGTCAAACTCATATTTTGTACCCAGTGAAAAGAGCTGGATGTGTTGGTCTTCATCTTTCAGCCGTATTGTTCCCGCCGCGCTGCTTTGGCCAGGTATGGGCTGCATGGCGTTAGAAAGTACGGTGGTTTGATCGTACTCGGCATTCAAATACGCAAAGTTCCAACGGTAGTTATCACCGCTTAACGTCAAGTTAAGCCCTGCTGAATAGTTGGTGTCTATACTAATGTCCGTATCTTCACTGATGGTAACGTCGCTGCTGTAACCGTAGCCCACAAACGGCATTGCAGTGATCATCACATTCTCATTAAGGTCGTAATTCCATCTAACGGATAGGCCATCATACGCCGTGATCCCGAGAATGCTGTCATACACTTCGTTCGGCGGTCTGGCGGTGGTAAACGCTTGTCCCACATAGTTGTATTCAGAAATAAGGAATACAGGCAAACGCAATCGACCACCACGAATTTCGACGTTGTTATAGGTGTAAGCGAGGTAAGCCCATTCTACTTTGGGTTCACTCCAATGATCTTGCGGTCGCTTGACGACTTGAACAGAAGCACGAAAAGCTTGATAGAAGTAATCAAGTTGGAGGCCGAATGTGGTGTCGCAATCGAAACAGCTGTCATCATCAATAAATCGATTCACGAGCAATGAAGTTTCGTTGTCGGACTGCGCCCAAGCAATGGAGCCAAACCCGCTAAGCGATAAGTTATCGGTCAGTTCTACTGTTGCTAAGCTCGGAAAAGCGACACTGCTAATAAGTACTGCGAGGAGCGATCTCTTCATTTCATTTCTCCGAACTGACGACATAAAGAACATGAGCATCCGACGGCAACGAGTCGACGGGGGCATAGCCAATGCGATTAGGTTGTTCCCGCATCCAAGCTAACAAAATTTCAATACTGGGTTGATCAATTACTTTGGGTGGACGCGCCTTGCCTGAAAACGAAAGGCTGGCCCAATGCGCATTCATTTGAGCCAAGTTTTTATTAAGCAGGTAGCGATAGAACTCCGTTCGTTCAACGGACGTCTCTGGCCAATCAGAGAGTTCAATTCGTTGGCCTTGTAATAGTCTGGTTTTACCTCGGTAGAGCTTCCTGGCTTTATTAATGGTCAACGCG
Organism: Vibrio sp. YQ_11; assembly: GCF_043103065.1. Taxonomy (NCBI): domain Bacteria; kingdom Pseudomonadati; phylum Pseudomonadota; class Gammaproteobacteria; order Vibrionales; family Vibrionaceae; genus Vibrio; species Vibrio sp. YQ_11. Next base: position 47,284 of record NZ_JBICJM010000048.1, read on the forward strand.
TCAAACTGAGCGTTAAGTGAGAAAATGGCGTAACTTTCTGCGGCAAATGCCTGATGGCTCCAAGGCAACGAAAATATAAGCAGCAAACAAGCGGAGGCCAGTAGTCGCAGCGCTCGTTGATTATGAGGGGGGAGAATCATGCTCATGTGTGGCTCGCCTATATTACGTTTTCGATTTGATGCAACAGTTTCTCCTTTCTCACTGGTTTTGGCACATAAGCGTCCATCCCGGAGTCAAAACAGCGTTGAATATCGTCGTCGACCACACTGGCTGTTAGCGCGATGATCGGCGTTTTTTCGAGTCCTAAGCTTGCTTCATAAGCGCGGATCTGTTTCGTTGCTTCGAAACCATCCATCACCGGCATCATGCAATCCATTAAAATGATGTCGAAGCCACCATCGCGCTGGAACATCTCCACTGCGATCTGGCCATTTTCCGCGACTTCAAATTGATAGCCAGCCTTGCTTAACAGTAAAGAAGCAACTTTTTGATTCACTCGGTTATCTTCCACCAATAAAATCCGTTCACGTCGCATTGGCGCAGCACTTAACGTCTCACCAACGCGTTGTTTAAATTCGGGTTCTTCAAAAGCGGGCAAGCTTGATTGGTTGAGCTTTGTCGATACAGTTACGGGAAGTCGCAACCCAACGGCTTTATCAAGTTTCTCTTTGAGTAAATCCGCCTTAAACGGTTTTGGTACGTAGTCGTCCATGCCGACGTCAAAACACTTTTGAATATCGTCATCAACAACGCTTGCTGTTAACGCGATGATAGGAATGCGGAACGTTCGATTTTCTTTCTGCTCTATTTGTCGGATTTGTTTAGTTGCCTCAAACCCATCCATCACCGGCATCATGCAGTCCATCAAAATCAGACAGTATTGGGATGTCCTGAACATGTCGACCGCTTCCTCACCATTAGCAGCGACATCAAAACTAAAACCTGCTTTGGTGACATGCAACCCTGCAATTTTTTGGTTCACAGTATTGTCGTCTACAACGAGCACTTTGGGTAATTTTTCAAGTCGGGTTGCAGGCTGAACGACGGAAATAGATTGAGTAAATCGTTCAGCACAGCTTTCAAGCGCTTTGAGTAGACGTTGTCCTAGCAAAGGTTGAGTAATGATCGCTGCGACACGGTGACCGAAATCAAGCTGTTGGCTGTGTAGATGTTTGATTAGGCAAACTTGCACATGTTGATGTTCCAAATTTCGCATCAAATCTGTGTTCTTCACCGCGGCATCTGGCGTTGTTTCAACGTAAAGAATGATGATGCGTTCTTTGTCGTTAATCCATGTTGGAAGAGCACTAAGATCATGAACAGATTTATGTACTTGAATGTGATAGAAGCTCAACTCATTGCGCAGTTTTGTTTCTAGGTCACTGTCGTCACAGACGAGCCAGATTTGATTATTCACGGTATGTCGAGCACGAAAATGAGCTTGAGAAATCGGTGCTGTGAGTTGGAAGTAGAAACGGCTTCCGCGGCCTTTTTCAGATTCAAGTTGTATGCTTCCGCCCATGAGTTCGACAAGTTGCGTACTGATGGCAAGGCCTAAACCTGTACCTCCAAATTGGCGGGTGGTGGAATCGTCCTCCTGAGCGAATGGTGCGAATATTCGTTTCTGTTGCTGCTCATCGATGCCGATGCCTGAGTCTTGCACGGAAAACTCGATGATGGCTTCCGATTCATTACTTTCAAGCGTGGTAATCGAAAGCTCTACACTGCCTCGTTCCGTAAATTTAACGGCATTGGACATGAAGTTCATGATCACCTGACGCAAGCGGTGATCGTCAATGACGATGTGATAAGGCGTGTTCGGGCTAATGCTGACGGTTAATTCGATGCCTTTCTCTTTTGCTTTTGGGGACACGATTGAGGCGATGTCATAAATTGATTCTCGCACGCAGGTTGAATGAGGACTTATCAGCAACATGCCGGACTCAATTTTGGAAAAATCCAACACGTCGTTAATCAGGCTGAGCAGCAATTGGGAAGACGTCTCTATTGTGTCGACGTAATCTCGCTGTGTAGCCGTCAACGGGGTGTCTGCCAGCACTTCAGAAATACCTATCACACCGTTGAGCGGAGTACGAATCTCGTGCGACATGTTCGCGAGGAAGCTACTTTTCGCTTTGCTGGCTTCAATCGCGTCGTCTTTGGCGCGCTCTGCGTCTTCTTTGGCTTTGGTGAGTTTCTGCTTTGCTTGTTCTCTCTCATGACTGAGTTTTTCCACTTCTTGAGCAAACTTGCTTAACTCATCTTTGCCTTTGATGAGCTCAGAAAGTGGTGAGTCTTCGCTGTCATTTTCGCGGCTTAAAAACTCAAGAACAAGATGCAGGTTGTTGGTCACTTTACGCACCAAGCGAATGGTTAAACTGATAACAATAATCGTCACCAACGACATGATAACAATGAATACCAACCGCTGTTGCGTGGTTGCTTTAATGGTTTGTGCGAGCTTCGTTTGCAGCTCATGTTCCATCGTGTCGTCGATGTCATGAAGTAGCGCCAGTCGCGTGTTCAGCGCAGCAAGTCCAGCTCCCGTTTTAAGAGGAGATAACGCTTGTAGTTCCTCTTGGTTAAGTAACTGATCACGAAATTCTTGGCTAGTTTGAAATACCTTGTTGCTAAAGGTTTCTATCAGCAATTGGACTTGGTTCTGGTTGGCATTGAGCGCGACGAAGCGCTCTACAAGCAGCTGTTGGTTTTGAATCAGAGACTGAATCTCATCACGAACAGCGTCGTCGTAATGAAGACGCTTATTGGCTGAATAAATGAGATATTCACTCAATCGACGCTCTTCCGTCGACCAAAACATTAACCATTCCAATTGCATTAAGGAGGAAAGATGGCGATCGGTTTCGTAACTGACGTTACTAAAATAGACCTTGTCGAGATTAAGTAGAATTTGCTCAAAAGTATCTGCTCGCCATTCTGCAATATCCAGTTTTTCTTCGATATCGATTGCTGTGAACATCGAGAGGCTGGCTTCTTCAAAACTCGCAAGTAGAGGCAAAACCTCAGAATTGTCGCCAAAAACGCGGGGGGTCGTTTCTTTTAGTTCTTGAATGAGCTGCGCTGTTTTTTCAGCTTTATTCGGGATGGATGGGTTATTGGGTAAATTAAACAGGTAAGAGACTTTGTCGATGTAAACAGAGAATAACTGAGCTTTTTGTAAATCTTGAGCTTGAGTCGAAAGATTATGAACGTGTTGTCCCGCCAGAAAAAACAACAAAATGATTGGCAGTAAGACAAGGCCAAACAGTTTGTGTTTTACCGACAGGTTATTCCACGAAAAAATTCCGACCACAGCGCATTTCCATATCCAAAGGGTTGATATGAAAAGTGTAGTTTATCTATTTAGGTTGTTAGCGCTATGAGAGCAATCGGGTTTAAAAGGGGATAAAAATGTGACGTGTTTTACAGAAAGCTTCTCATAACGCCAAGCAAGAAGCAGAGCGTTATGAGCTTTTCATGCCAGTTTTTAACCTACGATGGAAGAGGCATTGTGCTTCATTGTTTGGCAAGTATTTTCAAGTTCTAGGAGCTGCGCCGCTGGAACAGGCTTGCCTAAGAAAAAGCCTTGTGCCACATCGCAATTTAGACGCTCGATCAGCGCCAGTTGTTTTTGGGTTTCTATACCTTCTGCCACAACTTTCATTCCGAGGTTGTGAGCCATTGAAATGATGGCGCGTACCAGAGAGTCATCTTTGTTGTCTTGCTGGGTTTGTGCGATAAACGAGCGATCGATTTTAAGCCCATCAAAGTTAACTTGTTGAAGATAGGACAGGGCAGAATAGCCAGTACCAAAATCATCTAACCAGACTTCAATACCAGTGGCTTGCAGTTTGCGCAAAACGAAGTGGGCTTTTTCGATGTCGTCCATCAAAAGTGACTCCGTCACTTCTACGTGAATGTCTTTTGCGGATACATTGTATTGCGATAAAAAGTGCTCAAATATGAGGCTAAGATCCTGACGGTAGATTTGTCGTGGCGACAAGTTCAACGCGATATGAAAATCATGGTCGAATGCTTCTGCCCATTCCGCTCTTTGCTTGATCGCGGTTTCGATCAAATGCTCACCAAGATCGAGAATCAAGTCGTTTTGTTCTGCAATCGGAATAAACTGCTCAGGGCCAATGTAACCTTTCTCGGGATGATTCCATCGCACTAATGCTTCAACCCCAACCAACTGGTAGGTCTTAAGGTCAAATTTAGGTTGATACCAAAGCTCAAATTGCGATAAGTCGTGGATGGAGCGACTCAGTTCTCTTTCGATATAAAGTCGTTGTTTCACCGTCGCATCGAATGCGGGATCGTAAACGGACATAATGTCTTTGCCGCGACGTTTTGATTCTTGTGCGGCAAGGGATGAAAGTTGCAGCAACGAATCTGCGTTACAACCAAACTCTGGATATACCGCAACACCAAGGCTGGTGGTTAAGCGGATATTGTGACTGTCGAGCCTCAATGGCGATAGCACTTGCCTATGAATTTGGTTGGCTATCTCGCGTGCTTCTAAGCTGTTATTGCATGGGAATACGACGACAAACTCATCCGCCCCAACGCGGCTTGTGAGTATCCATGGTCGATAATCTGGTTCGATATAAATTGGCAGTTCCTTTCTCAAAAGTGCCGAAAGGTGCACCAGTAATTTGTCCCCAACATTGTGGCCGTAGTTGTCGTTGATGTGCTTAAAATCATCCAAATCGACAAACAGGACGGCAAGCGCTGGCGCTCGCTTGGCGCTGATTTGTTCTTGAAGATCAATCAGCAGCTTTTCACGATTAGAAAGCGAAGTCAGAATGTCGTGATAGGCCATGAACTCAACACGGGTTGTGTAGGTGTTTACCTTGTTAGACATCTTGTTATAGGCAGTAATCAGCTCACCAATTTCATCTTTGCGTTGAATATCGGTAACTGGAAGTGCTTGAGTATCAAATTCCGAAAACTGTTCACTCAACTGTTTGATTGGTTTCACCAACGAGCGACCTACGGCAAACGCGAATAAGCTACCCATGAAGATAGAAATAATGCTGATTGCCAGCAGCAAAATAAACATGTTGTGTTTATCTTTAGACGTTATCGCTGCAACTTGTGCAATGTTTTGCTCTTTTTCTTCTAATAAATGGGCAAGGTTGAGCTCCAAATATACGGCTCCAAGCGTCACATCAGATTGGTGAATAGGCGCGGCAATTTCCAGTTGTTCTCTAGATAGAGCGACTTGGACACGCTCTTGTTCAATTGCCTTTAGAATAAAGTCTGAGCGGTAGTGGGGCTGAGCAAACATGGCAAGCTGAGGTGTACCATCGTGGAATACAAGTCCATCGTTATCTACAACATGGATTTTTGATACGTCCGGTTGGCTTAAGGTTGCCGTAATCTGTCCATAGACTTGGCTGATGTTATCGTTGTAAAGCGGATCAAACAGCTGCTTAGACAACAACTCCGCGTACACTAATCCTTTTTGTTTGACGTAGGATTCCGTCTTATCTTGAGAATTTTGCGTAATCTGCTGCGCGAGATTGTTTGAGTATGTGTCGTAGCCATGCATGTAAAGTACAAGGTTGACCACAACCACCAAAACAACGACGGAGATGGTCGCGAAAATGTATTTGGTTTCTAGCGAAAGTTTGTTCAGCATCAGTTTGCCTTTGGTAGCAAGTTAACAGACTTTCGAACCGTGTCGAGAGACGTTGCCATATCTGGCGTGAGTGCTGATATGCGCTTGGTATTTTGGAATACATCCAAGGCATGCAAACCTTCTGGTGAGGCATCCATTTTCAATAAAATCGATGTAATTTCATTTTTGGTCGATTGGCTCAAAGTAGGCGACGCTAAAACCAAATCACGCGGGATCTCCACCGAGTTATGGAAAATGGTCAGTTTTTCCTTCATGTTTTCTGGCAAATCTTTTGGGTTGTTCCAGTTGAAATTACTGAACGCCCCTGCGGTAACGCGCTGTTTATACACCCAAACGGATAGGTTGATTTCGTTGGATTGTTCCAAATGTTCATCCAAAAACAAATAGCCGATACGGCCTTTCGTTGGGTGATCATCTATAGAGCGAAGGTATTCTAATTTTTCGCCTTGGTTGAGCAATGTAATGGCAGGTAAGTAAAAGCTGCTGGTGGAGTTGCGACTCTCGAAAATGAGCGTTTTGCCGCGCAGATCGGCCAAGGAATGAATGTCACTGTCTTGATGGGTGAAAAATACAGAGTGGTATTTTTCGAGTCCTTTTTTCCACCTTACGGCGAGCACTTGGCTGTTAGATTCTCGTTCTAGGGTTACGGCGTTAAACGGTGTAGCTGTTGCAATTTGAACGCTGCCATTTTTGAGAGCAACTGCAAGTTGTCCATAGTTGTTGAAGACTTGTACAGACCCAGAGGTATAACCGAGATGATTCAGCCTTCCGGATACATATTGAGCAAAGGGTGTCGCCTTTTTGATTTTACTTTTTGCTTTGTCGGAAACGATACCTACGGTGAATACGAGGTCATTGACGGGTTGAGCGCTAGCAAGAAAGGGGGAGCTTAGAGAAGCAAGCAGTAAGAGTGTGCAGGCAGGTTTCATCCGGCGTCAACATCCTTGGGTATGTGTTCTTGAACGACAAGATTCAAAAATAAAAGCAAATCGCACTTCAACGAAGCGCACAATCATTCAGTAATTATTGAGTTAGAACTCAAAAAGTGACTCGGTCACGTATCTTTCAAATAGTACCGATTTTGAATGTTAAGTACAGGAGTAATGTCGCTCTTTCAGTGACTGAAACACAAGTGAAACAGGGGATTTGTCGGCGTTCTGAGAAACAGGGCTCACTTAACTTGAACGGTGTAAGTGAGCCTGAAAATAAAATGAGAGGTTAAGCAAAGACTTATGCTGTTTGGGTTATTAGTGTGGCTCCTTAAGACATGCGTTCTAACTGTTTTACGTATTTTTGCTCTAGCGCTTCATTACCTGCCGCACGTTCTAACTCGATCATAAGTTGCAGTGACGTTTTTTTCACACCGTACATTTGATTAAATCGCATCAGTCGAATTCTTGCATCGGTAAAGTTGCCACTTTCTATTTCGAGTTTAGCCAGTTGGAGAATCGATTTTGGGCGGTGTGGGTCGTGATCGATAGCTCGCGTAAAGTAGTACTTTGCTTTGTCTTTATCTTGTGATTTCAATGCGCAGAAAGCGGCGTTTTCGTAGCTTGCAGGGATGAGGTAGTAATAAGGTTGTTCAATTGCGCGGTTAAACATTTGGTCGGCTTGTTGGAAATCACCTCGTTTACATAGAAATGTTCCGTAGTTATTGAGTACGTTGCCGTTTTTGGTGTGTTGGCGTAAAGAGCGTTTGTACATGTCTTCTGCTTTCGCATCTTCACCAACAGTTTCGTAGTAGTGTGCCATAGAAAGCTGTGCGCGGTAGTATTGTGGGGCGTGGCTCAAGGCTTGTTGCAAGTTGTCGTGCGCTCGGATCATATTGCCACCTTCGAGATAACCAAGCCCAAGAGCGATGCGAGATTCTGCCATAGCAACAGGATCGGCCTTCACGATAGGAGCGCCGTTTTCTTTTACGGTAACACAGCCTACGAGTGCAAACTGCGTCATCAACATTAGTGCACTGAGCGTTACGGTTTTCATTCTTCTTCCCCACATCCCTGAATCTGACAGCATGATATGAATTACGTAGCAAAAGCCCATTGAGGAAAAAGCACTATGCGATCAGGTTTGCAAACTGATATGAAAAAGCCGCCAGATGGCGGCTCGGTTCACAAACTTAATTCGTTGATTTAATCGTCTTTAGTGAAAGCATCTTCACTGAAGTGATCCAGATCGTAAGGCGTTTGTTGGTATACGCAGTAGTTGAGCCAGTTCAAGAACAGCAAGTGTCCGTGGCTTCGCCAACTCGCAATGGGAGGGTTGTCTGGGTTGTTGTTCGGGTAGTAATTGACCGGAATAGCTGGCTCCATCCCTTCACCCAAATCCCGAATGTACTCATTGTGAAGAGTGTGCGAGTCATACTCTGGATGGCCGGTAACAAAAACGTTTCGCTTGTCTTTGGTCGTTGCCAGATATACGCCCGCCACATCGGATGTGGCGAGAATATCTAAGTCAGTATGTTCTTCTAAAAAGTGTGGCGAAAAATCGGCATAACGCGAATGGGGCGCTAAAAACGTATCATCAAACCCACGCAAAATAGGGTGGAATGGATTATGAATTTGGTGATGATATACACCGGAAAGCTTTTCTTTACGCGTTTTTTTCGGCAAGTCATACAACAACTTTAAGCCTGCTTGCGCCGCCCAACACACATACAACGTCGAGGTAACATGGTCTTTCGCCCATTCCATAATGGTTTTTAAATGATCCCAATAGATCACATCTTCAAATTGCACCAGACCAAGTGGCGCACCAGTGATGATAAGACCGTCGAAATTCTTCCCTTTTACCATCTCAAACTGACGGTAAAACGTATCTAAATGCTCGGTTGGTGTGTTTTTGCTTGGTCGATTATCGATGCGCAGTAGCTCGACGTTTACTTGCAATGGACTGTTTGAAAGGAGGCGAAGAAACTGCGTTTCTGTTTCGATTTTCTTGGGCATCAAATTCAGAATCAGTACTCGTAAAGGACGTATTTCTTGACTCGCGGCACGAGTTTCGCTCATTACAAAGATGTTCTCTGTCCTTAGTACATCTGAAGCAGGTAGTTGATCTGGAATTCTAATTGGCACGACTTTCTCTCCCTAAGCTTAGTCAATCTAGACGTCTATACTTCTAAAGCTAACTTAAATTGAAATGGATGTCGATACGAAATGTGACTTTAGCCAAGGTTATTTCAAAACACTGATAGCAGAAGATAGCGACGCATATTAGATAGTATGGGAAAGGCACAGCAAAGCAGCCAGCAATTGTGATTAAAACAGGGTTTCTGATGAGACGAGGTTGAAACGAGGTGACTATTATTTGATGCGCATTATGCGATCAAGTTAGTATACAAACGTGACTTGAATGTAACTTAGTCTCTAAATCGTGAGCCATACTAAAAACTATTCGCTCGCTCAACCCACGTTGTGTGCGGTATTTGGAGACATCGTCAGTGGAGGACATTATGTTCGGTATTTTTAAGAAAAAAACGAAAATTCAGAGCATTGCTCAAGAGGTTCCAAGCGTGTTGTTGCGTTCGTTTGGCGATAAAAACACTTACGTTCCCGATGAAATTGATCAGGCACTTCAAGAGCTTGGCTATGACAAACAGAAAGATCTGAATCATCATTATTACGCGTATGGCATGTTCGCAAGCGAATCATGTTACGAGCAACTAGGCTTAACTGATGAGCTTGGGAACTACGGCCATTTTCAGCGCGAAGTCGGCAAAATGCTTTTGAATACACCTGAGCCAATAGACATGCATATCTACTTCGAAATTTCTCAACAGTACCAAAAAGAAGGCAAACGAAATACCCACTAGAGCGCGTGGGATTGCAAGCATGCTTTGCATGATTTTTAGACAAAATATGTAAAAACAAAAATCCGCGACAGGTAACTGCCGCGGCTTTATTCTATTGCGTATTTCGGAAAAATTAGCTTGCTAATGCTTCGATTAGTTGAGCTTGAGAGCGAACTTTTCGATTACGATACATCACCGCCGCGATAGCTGGCAAACTGAATGCGATGAACCCCAATACGAGTGCATACGCGCCCGTTTCTGCGCTGATACCTGCTGGTACGTCGAACGACACCACGATAGTGATCATGCAGCTAATTAATCCTAAACCAGCCACCACGCTCATTCCCACTTTACCGCCAGGGACACGAAATGGTCGTTCGATGTCTGCGTGTTTGCGTCGTGACACCAAAAAGCTAATAAAGATACACACGTACATCACCATGTATAACTGAGTCATTAAGATGTTCAGCAGCCACATACCTTGATTAACGTTTGGAACCAAAATAAACACTAAGGACAACACGCTAACGATAGCCCCTTGCAATAAGAGTAGGGCGACAGGTGCTTGGTTTTGATTTTCTTTCGACAGTGCGATTGGCATAAACTGGTCTTTCGCCGCCACATGCAGGCTCTTTGTCGGTGCAATAATCCAGTTGTTCAAGCTTGCTAGCGTGCCAAACACAATCGCCAAAGCTATCACAGGCAGCATGAACGAGAGGTTCAAATCATCAAAGAAGGTTTTGAACGCCAAGATCACACCTTCGCTTAAGCTGGCGTGATCGCTTGATACCACCGATGAAATTGACAGCGAGCAAGCTGTTAAAGAAACCAAAATCAGCGCCGTAGAAGCTAAGAGTGCTTTTGGATACGCCTTTTGTGGATTTTCTACTTCACTTGCATATGAGGTGGTAATTTCTAAACCAGTCAATGAAAGCACTACAGCGGTGAAACCTGCCCCAATTCCATCTTGAGAGAAATCGGGTAGCCAGTCAGAGACATGACTAAGGGAGATATGAGACTCACCCGGATTGGTATATGCCCAGTAACCACCCAAGCCAATGATCAGCAAAATTGGGAAAATGAGCCCTAGAGTGCCAAACACGTTTGTGATCATCGATGACAAACGTAAGCCGAATATATTTACCAATGTTAGCGCCCAAAAAATCACGTTAATCACGATTAACATGAAAATATTATTCTGCGCCAGTTCTGGGAAAAATGGGTAGGCACCTGTAGCGACAATGAAAGAGATCAGAGGCGGGTAATAAACGATATTTTCCGCATATTGATACCAAACGGTCGCAAAGCCGAAGTTAGGTCCAATCGTTTCTTTTCCCCAAAGATAGACGCCACCCTGTTGAGGGTAAGTCGTGCTTAGCTCGGCACACACTAAAGCCGTGGGAACGAAAAAGCATAAACCAGCAAGTAAAAAGAAAGAGATGGCATGACTACCAAATAAGGCGGCACCCGGTATGTTTCTGATGCTATCAACGGATGTAACCGTAATCATGATCACAGAGAAAACACTGAGTTTAACAGCGGACTTGGCGATATTGCTCATTCGATACCTTTAATAAACGAGCCACGAATTCATGGTTGGAAAACCCGCGTGCTACAAGTAAGACGCGCGTATTGTAGGGTTGTTATAAACGGCGGGTATATAGCGAAAAATGGTATGTATTTACCCAAAAATGAACCGAAAACTCAGTGATTTATTTATAAGCAATATAAACGTTTGCGTTAGTGTATTGGCGCGCAAAAAGTAAAAGAGACACACAACAAACTGCCATAGGTTGACCTTCACCTAAGGGTAAGCGTTAAGCTAAAGGGAACGAAAATCGTTAAGGAGAAGACAAATGGGGTGTTGTAATCAAGCGCCAAAAGGTGGAACAGGCAAACCATCATACTTAATGTTAGTTATCGCTGGATTGTTTGCGGCTATTTTTCTGATCGCCGCTCTTTGGGGGTAATACGAAACCCAAGGTATTGTAAATACACGGTTATGTTTATCCAAACTTTATGAAAGGCGGGTGGATTTATTTCATCAGTAGATGGTAATGTCCGAGCTCGTCTTTGGTGTTTTTGCACGCCCAACATATTCTTGTAAAGTTCTTATTGTGTAGTGTGTCGAAGAACCATAGAATCCGCGCGCTTTAATTTATGTTATTAGCGTTATCAATGATAAAAGTGCTTTTTATTATCATTGTTTCTCCCACTTATAGATGCTCGCATCTGAACATTTCATACATGAATAAATACAAAAAGCCTGAATTTAAGGCTAAATTTCTTTTACCTCGTTATTGGGGTACGTTAACTCTCATCGGCGTGATGTACTCATTGAGCCTTCTTCCTTTTAATGTTCAATTAGCACTAGGACGCGGTATTGGCCGTTTAGCCATGCGAATAATGAAAAAGCGTCAAGTTACGATACGGCGGAATCTTGAGCTTTGTTTTCCTCACATGGGCGAATCTCAACGCGAGGCGATTTTAAAAGATAATATCGACAACTCCGGTATTGCACTCTTCGAAACAGCGATGGCATGGTTTTGGTCAGATAAAAGAGTCAGTAAGCACGTTACGATTAAAGGAATGGAGCATTTAGAAGCGTTAGAAAAGTCCGGTAAAGGTGCCTTAATGTTGGCCGTCCATTCAATGAACTTGGAATTAGGAGCTCGCGCATTTGGCATTCAAAAATCTGGGACGGGTGTCTATCGACCAAACAACAATCCGTGTTTCGACTATTTCCAATACAAAGGCCGTTCTCGTTCTAACCGTACGTTGATCGATCGTAAAAATGTCAAAGCCATGCTTGAAGCACTCAACTCTGGCGAGCGTGTTTGGTATGCGCCGGATCATGATTACGGAAACAGACGTTCGACGTTTGCTCCGTTGTTCGCGGTTAAAAATGCCTGTACAACAACGGGCACTAGCTTGTTAGTTGATAATACAAATTGCGCAATTGTCCCATTTACGATGGTCAGAGGCGAAGATGGGCATTATACCTTGACGATTGATGCGCCAGTGGATGGTTTTCCAAAAGACGATCCCGATAGTGCTGCGGCTTTCGTTAATAAAATTGTTGAAACATCTATCATGGCAAGCCCAAGCCAATACATGTGGCTCCACCGACGTTTTAAAACTAGGCCAGAAGGTGAAGACTGCTTGTATAAACCAAGACTTGTCCCTGCAATGGATATCAGTATTTAAAAAGAAAAATGCCCAAGGAGCTGCGTTCCTTGGGCATTGACTTTCTTGAGTCTAAGCTCAGCAGTTATAGGTAACGACTTTTTAAGTGGGCTTGGAAGTGTTGAGCATTAAGCGTTTCTCCTGTTGCTTGTTTTACGAGCTCATCGGTCGTTAACAAGCTGCCTTTGCTCCAAATATTGTCTGATAGCCAAGTAAAGATAGGTGAAAGGTCACCACTTTGAATTACGCCATCAACGTCGATAGTCTTCTTCATCGCTGCCATAAATTGTGCCGCGTACATGGCTCCTAGTGTGTACGATGGGAAATAACCAAAAGAGCCGTCTGTCTAATGTATAGTGATAACTTGCATTTTATGGTATGGTGTAACTATGAGAAAAGTATACAGTTATATGCGCTTTAGCCGCCCAGAGCAGGCTAAAGGCACATCAATCGAACGCCAGTCGAATTTCGCTGAGCAATACGCCCTTGAGCATGGCTTAGAGCTTGATAAGAGCTTAACCATGATGGACAAAGGGCTTAGTGCGTTCCATGGCGTGCATAAGACTAAAGGCGCGTTTGGTCAATTCTTAGCAGCAGTAACGGCAGGCAAAGTTCCGTCTGGCTCAGTGTTGGTGGTTGAGTCATTAGATCGTTTAAGTCGTGAAGACCCGTTGATTGCTCAAGCTGCGCTCACCGATTTAATATTGTCTGGTATAACAGTCGTTACAGCCGCAGATAATCAAGTTTATTCTCGGGAAGAGATTCAACAAAACCCATTCAAGTTAATCATGTCCCTCGTTGTGATGATTAGGGCAAATGAAGAGTCTGAAACTAAACAGCGACGTTCTAATGCTTTCTTAAAGAGTGCGTTGAATCAATATCAAGCAAATGGAAAGGTTCAACGACTCGGTTCTGATCCTAGTTGGCTTGATTTCAACAAAGACAATGACACGTATTCGTTTAATGAACGGGTAGAAGTGATTCGTCGAATTCTTAATCTGTATAATCAAGGCATTGGTTCTTTAAAGATAGCTAGACAACTGACAGAAGAAAGCATACCAACATTATCAGGTAAACGAAGTGCATGGGGACAGACAACAGTCGCCAACATCGTTAAGTCTCATGCTCTATATGGAATGAAGCGAATTAACGTTCAAGGTGTTGAGTATGACCTTGAAGACTTCTACCCAGCGTTGATTACAAAATCAAAGTGGTTAGCGTTACAACAACATAGAACTAAACGAAGTAAATCAATGCATGGTCGAGGTGAGGTTGTTCACTTGATTACTGGTCATGGCAAAGGGTTTACAACTTGTGGTTATTGCGGTGGTGGGTTAGGTGCTCAAACTCAGAAGCAATATAAACGCTCGGGTGTATACAGTAAAACCGTTACACGATTGCATTGTTTAACGCATAAAGAAACAAGTTCATGTTGTTCGTCTGTGTTTCTTGAGCCAATAGAAAACGCGGTATTGTTTGCTGCATGTATTGGTGTTGAACCTCAATCTTTAGTGCCTACAGTTAACAATGTTAACTACTCTGCTTTAATCGACGAAGTAGACAACAAAGTTAAACATATTGTCGAGCAGGTTACAGCAGGTGCACCTTGGGATTTGTTCAAAGATGCTCACAACAGACTGAAGTCGGAAAAACAAAAGCTGATTGAAGAACGCGATTCACAGAAGCCAGATGTTAATCAAAGTGATGTTCAGAAATGGGTGAACAAGCTGGTGGAATTGGCTGATAAAGCACGAGCGAATGATAAAGAAGCCAGATTGAAATGTAGAACGTTAATCAGCAGCATTTGTAAGAGCATTGTGATTAAGTTACGGGGTCATGATTTAAAATCAGAGCCAGTAGTTACGATTACATTTGTCACTGATGAGCAGTTTGAATTTAAAGTCGGCAAGAGTGGAGCAGTACAGTTTGTTGATAATGGTATGGCAGTCAACAGAAGACTAAAACCACTACTAGCTTAGTATGTTCATTGGTGATTTGAGAGGGAAGCGAAAAGCTTCCCTTTTTGGTTTTGAATAGGGCTACTCAAACAGCGAATTGGCATCGGTGTCTAACACGACACAAAAATCCCTGATCATCTCGTCAGTTACTCGAATCATTCCGCTTTCAATCTTGGCAAGCTTACTGCGCGTCATTTCGATGCCGCGCAAGCTACATTCTCGCTCAACGTCAGCTTGAGACCAATCCCTACTTAACCGTATCTCTTTGATTCTAATGCCAGTAATGTTCTTTTTTTCTGTGACTTGGTTCATGATTTAATCTGCACCGTTATGGGTGCAAATAGAGTTACATATAAGATAGTGCTTCATTGCACCCATACGGGTGCTTGTTGCTTTTATTTTGAGGATGTTATGAGCAAAAAAGTAAAACTAGGCGTAGTCAGTGCGCTATCGGTAGCTGTATTGACAGGCTGTCAGTCAACGGGGAGTCAATCTACTGCACAACCAGAACCTTATTCTGGCGAAATGACTCGCACAGAAGAAACGAACTTACTTCGATATAGAGACACGGTTGATATAAAAATCAATTGGGATATCAACAAATTCCCAGATGGGAATAAATGGTCTCAAATGAGTAAAGGGTTTAAGTTGTCAGAACCGTTATCATTTGAATTTCCACTCACACAGATATTGGATTGTGGAGAGCGTAACAACGGTCTCAATACTCAAAAAGGAACGTTAACGATAACTAAAGCAGAAAGCGTCGAAAAAAGTTCGGCTACAAGAGTTCATGGTTACGTAACTAGTGATGAGTTTGATGTGTCGGAGTGTTCAGCGACAGTTGAATTTATGGTTAAAGATACTTCTCGTAAGAAAGGACTTATTAGCTTAATAGCAGAAGGTCCTGATCAAAAACCAGCATACGGTACAGGCTTTGCGCGAATAGTTTACCCCAAACTGAAAGAGATGAAAGAAGAGGTATTAGCTGAAAGATATAACGCCGTTATTCAAGGACAAAAACAAGAGAAATTAGCTAGTTGGCACGTTCAAGAATTGACCGATACGGCTCAAGCTATTGGTATGATTGAAGTCTGCATGGAAAAAGGCACTTACTTTTTGCCAAATGATCGAAGAGCGAAGAGGTTGATAAATGAATCAGAATCATATGCAAAAAATGACATTCACTCAAAAGTGACTGGTAAGCATTATTGGGACAGCTCAGTCTATAAAAAACAACGTCGCGTAGGGTTAATTGCAGCTAGAGATATGTGGGAACATAGCTACTTAGAGTTCTCAAATATGTGTGCGGCTTTTCGAAATGCTGCTGATTCGGTAGCAAACAATTAATAGTCTAATGATGTTTATTTGAAGGGAGCAGATTGCTCCCTTTTTCGTATCTCGTTAACCCATAAATAAAACAATAAACGGTTAAAAATAACGGGATAACGGAACAATGGCATTATTTAACTCACAAACAGCTTCCGAAGCTGGTCGCAAGTCTAAACGCACATCGGCAAAGAAACTAATCATCGATTCAACACTTGACGAAGAAGAACTAACTAAGAACGCTTTGAATGGCGATTACGGTGCAGTTACTCAAAGGCAAGTGCTTTTGATGTTGATTCAACATCACCTTAAACATAAAGACCGATTGTTAAAGCAGTCAATCGACGAACAAGATTTAGTCAGTGCGGCGTATTTGAAGACACTGGATCGACAAGATCTCGAAGCGATCATGGAGTCACACAATGCTTAAGCCAGTTAAGAAAGTACAGCAAGACTCTGAGTTAAATCATAGTGAGCTAACACATACACAGCTATTACGAGAAGTTGGCTCTTTAGATGAATATCGCCGTGAGCAGTTAAAAGACCAAGAATATCAAGAAGCGGCAGATCAACGACTCAACGCCATTCGAGAAAAGATGAAACAACATGAGCAAACGCGTTTGGCTTCGCAAGAACAAGCGTTGCTTGAGCAATCAGAGCGTGAACGTAAACGAAGAGAGGTACTTGAACAGCTAGGAGGTGGAAATGAATAAGATACTAGCAGGGCTGTTGGTTATTATCATGCCGTTGGCGATCTCGAACATTTCATTTTCCAACAACTATGGTCAGTTGAACTCGACTCTTGATACCTTGGCAACACAACAAGAAGTGGTGTTGGAGAGAACAGATATCATTCTTGATGACATTGATCTTGTAAAGGCAACGACGAAACACAATGGCGAGCGAATTGAATCACTTGAAAGACTGCTTGCCGATTGAATCAATAGCCCTCTTGGATATACGGGGCTTTTGTGTGTTCATTTGACTACTGTCTAAGAACACATTCGAATGAATACGGTAACTGTATTCATTACGGTTGCTTTTTCCATTGAACACAGCCTAATGTAGTCTCATCTACAGTTAAATGAATACAGCGAGTGAAATATGAGCAAGGTTGGCTATGTTCGGGTATCTACGGTGCAGCAGAATACAGTGCGACAACTTGATGGTGTTGAATTGGACAAAGTGTTTACCGATAAATGCAGTGGCTCAACAGCTGATAGGGTAGAGCTACAGAGATTGAAAGATTACGTACGGGAAGGTGACACAGTTGTGGTTCATGACATCTCACGTCTTGCTCGTGACATGAAAGACCTATTAGGTCTGATTGAGTTCTTCAATTCTAAGTTGGTAGCTGTTCAGTTTATCAAAGAGAATATGCTTTTCAGTGCGGATCAAAGTAACCCAATGAATGAGTTGTTGCTGAACTTGCTAGGGTCTGTATATCAATTTGAGCGTCAAATGCTACTTGAAAGACAAGCAGAGGGTATAGCGAAAGCAAAAGCGGCAGGGAAGTACAAGGGGCGTACAGCAACAGTAGATAAGCAAGCGATATTAGATTGTCTTGAAAGCGGTCTATCTATTCGTAAGACCGCACAGCAGCTAGGTATTGGAGTTTCTACAGTTCAGAGAGCGAAAGCCAAATCAATGCAATAATATCAACCCAATTTCATATAAATGAAATTGTTTTTAATTCTAAATTGCTGAAAAATAATAATAAAAAATATTTTTCAATTTATTTTGTTTAGAACTCAAGATTTGCAGGTTAAGGTATATACACGTCACAAGGAAGTGCAAAAACGTATATTAAACAATAACTTAAAATGAGAGTTCTACAATGTATATTAAACAAGCACAGTCACTCGACGATATGCTTCTTTCTGATTCAAATAAGAAACAGCTACAGATTATCGCCAAAATGAAAGGCTTCTTTCTGATTCACAGTAATAGCACAGGATCAGGCAAGTCGCTTGCAGCAAAAATAGTCGCTGATTCGATTTCTGATTCAGCATTATTTATCGACGCTTCATGCGCACAGTCAGCTAAGCAGATCGACAATTTAGATAGAAAATTAGCGATGAATGATCTATCGAATTGCTCGCCAGTCGTTGTCATTGACGAAATTGATAAACTGAGTTCGCAAAAACTGCAAGCAATATCATCAGCTTATAATAAGTTCTCAACGCGTACTAATTGCGTAGTCATCATGACAGCAAACGCTATCGATAAAATTCCCGCTAACTTACTGTCACGAGTAAACGGCATAGATTTTAATCAGTCAGATAACGAAGAATTAGTAATTGCTAAAGTAGCAGGAATTGTTGATAAAGAAATCGAAGATAAGCAATTAAATAGCAAGTTTATGCAAATTATTCGCATGATTCTCAGTGCCTCGAACGGTGATATTCGCAAAGTCTTTGCATACACAGAGAAGTATCTTCTCACTCGTGAGATTGACAAAAATCCGCTTATTTCTTCAGGCTATTAAGGTGGTGTTACATGAATGTTGTTAAATTAGATGATTTTATTGAACAGTCAGAGCTACAAAGTATTGCAGAATGCACTGATAGTCTTCAGCTTGTAGAGAAATATTTCGAGCAATCTGATATCAAATGGGGCTTCTGCCGCTTCACGAAAGATAAGATGACACTTACGCCGAGTGAGCTTAATGCCGACTTTTTTCTGTGGATGCAGCGTAAAAAAGTCGATGAATCGTTTCACAAGCTTCGATATGTTAAAGCTGCGTTAACGCAGTATGACGTAAATATGTACGATGAGCTGATTGATCAGCTTCGAGAACGTTTGAAATATGATGAAACGCTCTCTGATGAGTTTGTGAAGCTGAAAAAATATGCACAATTCAGTGATGATGACATACTAATTTTCAAGTCTTGGGTTTGGAATGTTAAACGTACAATTAACAAATTAGAGAAAGAGCAAGTGCCGATGCCGCTTTTGTTCGCTGTTGAGCAGCGCTTCGGTAAGAGCACGTTCAATCAAAAACTGTATGAGCCAATCGCTGAGTTAGCGTTGAGACGTGATGTTTCTAGTATCAAAGACACATTCGGCAACGGCTTGTGGCGAAAGCTGCTTGTCGTTGATTTTGATGAGATTTCTTCGATCAATACGTCAATGATCGCTAAATTCAAAGAATGGTGTTACGCAGATAAGGTCGCTATGCGAAATCCGAACACATCGACGATATTGCAATTTGAGAAAGTAACAAATGCGATAGCATCAAGTAACGTAGATGTTAGCGATATTTTAAAAGACTCAACAGGCTCGCGTCGTATTTGGCAAGTTAACTTGAAAAAGCCGCTTTTCGACGCATTAGAGCACGTAGATTTTGAAAAACTGTGGCGATGCGTCGATGAAAACGCAGAATGTCCACTGTACGTAGACAATCATATTGAGCGAATTACACAAATTCAGTACGAAACTCAGCGTTGTCGTTCATCGGTTGAAATCTGGCTAGATGAATTTCGTGAAACTAATGTTACAGAAGAGCATAAAGCGATAGATTTATTCAGGTTGTATGACTCATGGCGTAAAGTTCACAAAGAGAAAAGCTTGTCGAACACTGAATTCGGCAAGAAAATTGTACAGCTCGGGATTGAACGACGACGCAAAAGTTCAGGCAATTATTACTTTTTTGATGTGTAAAAAGTGATTTAGCAACTATACATACTATACACGCTCTACACGCTTAGTGTAGGCGGTGTATAGAGTGTATGGTTACGCAGCTATTTTATCTGAAAATTGCGCTCTCATTTCTGAGGCAAATGCTTGTAGCCTAAATCGAGCACTCGCTGGCAATTCTATTTGTGCATAGCCACATATATCTTTGATGGTTGCAAGCGCACAACCATTTTGTATTGCATAATTAAACGCCTCAGCAATATTGGCAGAACAAGGGTTAGATCTTAGTGCCTCAATAGGGTGCTCTTGCTCAACCTTATTGTCTGCACAGAGTCCTGATGGATTTGTAACTGAATCATTAGTCGATAAAGTTGAATTGTTTGCTATGTCAGCTTGTTGTTCAGGCATGGGAATGTTGATTGTTTGTTGCTGCATTTCACATTCTATATCCCACTCGTCTAACTCATACTCACAGCCGATGAAATCGTAATCTTCTACCGTGACTCGCCCGAAAGCTTCCCCTTGAATATCAGCATCATATGTTGCCAAAAATGTGTATTGAATTTTACCAATTGAGACCGCATACAAGTAAGGTTTGCCGTTTTTCATGATGAGTAACCCTGCACTTTGTTCTGCATTCTTTCGTATTTTTGGATATCGGATGCCGCAAGTATAGAAATCGGGCTTTTTAGTTCTTTTATGACCTGATGCGCTAATTACTGGCTCACGATTTTGCTCAATAAGAGAATCAAAAAAGCGGCGTGTTTCTGCGTAAAATTCTTGATGTTGCTTTTGTGCTCTTTCTGCTCGTGACATGCCGCGATAATCCGGTGCTTTAGTATTGAAGTTCAGCCAGAGAGTTGATTTTTCTGAGATACATTCGCGATCAAGTGATAGTGCTTGAATTTTCACCGTTAAATCGGATGACGTATTACAGTTGGCATTTCGGTTATCATAAAGGCAATGGGTGAAGCCCGATACGTGATCTTCCGAAAGGTTGACGGTACGGATGAAGTGATGAGTTGTTTTTGAATTGGAGAATTCAATATATGGGATAGATGTTTCCATGAGTTATTCCTATGTCAAAGTTATATATTCAGCTCGCCAAAGCTGAAGAGCGCAAAGAGGTGCACTGTTGGCGCAGTGCAAAAACCTGACAAGGAAGTAGTACGTTGAAAACATACGCACCTCTTTGCGCTCTCACATATATTTATATTTCTGGAATAAAGGGATCTGGTGAAAGTTGTAGAAACAGGCAACTTTTTATTCACCTACGTCGTACTTGTTAATAGCAAGGAAATGAACGTAAAGAACACAAAGAATGTACTGAAAGCAATGAAGTTGATGAATGTACTGAAAGTAATGAAGTCAATGAAACTAATGAAGATAACGACAAAAATTGTCGGTATCGGAGCTTCAACGCTTCGCTTTCATGGAGTTGATGGTACTTGTAGTTCTTTGGATAAGTATCAACTGGTAGACTAAGAGACTGCTACGCAGTCACCGTCTTGCGATAGCACTACGTGCTACCGGACAGTTTAGCTTTTGATTGCTTGTTGGTTATCTTTGACTTGTATAGCGCAAGCTAGATGCGCTTCAGTGCGATTTCAAACGGTTTAGTAGTACGGCTTTGGTCGAATGAGTCTTTAACGTCGTTTAGAGTTGGTTCTAGACGTTAAACTGCTTTCCACATGGATTTGCCTTGCACAAATACGGTTGAATCTGTTGATTCACCTCAATCGTAATATCTCTTGTTTTGTTGAGCAGCTTCGGCTGCTTTTTTTTGTTTGCTAAATACAACAAACGAACGAGAGGTAAATTAAAATGCTTTGTCCAAGCTTGCTGTCCAGTCAAAATATCGATCCCGAAATTTGTCTTTCAAATCAACAAATCGACCGTTCTTATTTGGTTGAACGCATCTGGGATCAAATCTACGCAACCGATCAAAAAAGAAAGAGTGGTTTAACTGATAACGATTGCCGCTACTTTGACCGACTCTTAACGGCTATCAAAGAATGGAACCAAGAAGAATTACTAGAACTTGCAGATGCAACGCCTAGCGAGTTCAGAAAAGAAATGCGAGGGTGGTAGACATGCTTGTGGAATCAATCAGAGCCGTGACACATGAACCAACAATTCGCTTTAAAACCGACGTAACAGAAGCGCGTCAACGAGTCGTTAAGCTTGCTGTTTCTGAAGTACGCAAGAAAGCCGAACAAGGCGAGACCGTTGCAGTGTTGACACTTGACCACATCGTAAACGCTAAGTATCAGCTAGTTGATTGGCTAAGGTCGTATTTCGAGAAAGAGGGCTTTCATTTTGAGTCCAATTCAACACCAGAGCGTGTAACTGTCTTTATCAAATGGTAGGGGCTGCATGGCACAGTATTGTTCTGTGACGCTTACGGTATAATGTTTTATTTCAGATGGTTATGGTCATTTTAGATGGTATGCTAGAGCTAAAGCACACAATAGAGTAAATCATCGTCATGAACAGCTAAATCATTTATAAGGAGCATACCATGGACTTTAACTTGAAATCGCTTGAGGGCAATTGGGACAATGGGTTCTCGCTAGATAAGCACAAGATAAAAAGCATCTATACCGGTGATAATGAATATGGTCACCCGACTTTTGATACTCTTCGGACAGACGCTGGTGAAGCACTGTATCAATTGAAATACAAAAGCGACTTTGAACAGTGTAATGATATTGCCCAAAGCATAGCGGAGAATATTGTACCGCGTTTGCCTGATATTTCTTTTATCGTAGCTATGCCACCCTCAAAGACC
Organism: Vibrio sp. YQ_11; assembly: GCF_043103065.1. Classification (NCBI taxonomy): domain Bacteria; kingdom Pseudomonadati; phylum Pseudomonadota; class Gammaproteobacteria; order Vibrionales; family Vibrionaceae; genus Vibrio; species Vibrio sp. YQ_11. The sequence goes on from NZ_JBICJM010000048.1 coordinate 69,624, forward strand.
AGAGCTAAGCAACCAGTAGTCGAAATAGCAAATGCGCTATCAAATCTGATTGATAGGCCTTGTATCAATAATATCATCTTCAAATCTAAAACCACTCCTCAGATGAAAGACATTGAAAATCGAGAGGATCGTATAGCTACTTTACTTGACGCCTTTGAAATCGACCTCAAAGTAGTTGATCAATGGTTACCATCTACAGGTTATAACGTATTGATAATTGACGATCTCTTTGATACGGGCACGTCTCTTGAAGCTGCAACACAAAAGCTGAGGGAGTGTGATAAGATCGCTGGGATTTTTGTAGCGACGGTGACTAGGACTTAGTAATGACAAAAGTGTTTATCTCGGGCTCAATGCGAATCAAGAACTTAGATGAAAATGTTAAGTACCGATTGGCGCATCTTATTGAGTCTGACTATGAAGTAATTGTTGGTGATGCTGATGGGGTAGATACATCTATTCAAGAGTTCTTTTTCCAACGCGATTACACCAAAGTAACCGTTTACTGTACTGGAGGTCAACCTCGAAACAATGTAGGTAGATGGACTGTTGTCAATATTGAAAGCAAAGCGTCGCCTGGTAGTAGAGACTTCTTTACAGCTAAAGATTTGGCTATGGCGAAAGATTGCGATTTTGGTTTGATGATTTGGGATACGAAAAGTACTGGTACGCTGAGTAACGCTATTGAGTTGCTGAGTTTAGACAAAAAATCTAGGGTTTACGTCAACAAAGAAAAGCTTTTTGTCAGAGTAACCAACGTAGAGGACTTGGAGCATCTTGTTTCTTATATGAGTGATTTTGCATTCAAGAAAGCTGACTCCAAAATTCGTTTATCTCATAAAATTGAATCAATTAAGCATCGTTCTGGTTCACTCTTCTAATTGAGTTAAGACAAGCGAGTTTACACTTGCTTGTCTTAACGAAGATGCTCGCTTCAATCTTCTTCACCCAATATCTTATCGATAGCTTGTCCTATCTGCTCAAATGAGCCATTCATTCGCGCCTTTCTCAAAGCCACTAAATCAGACAGCTTGCCAGTTGAGCTATTAAGAATTGAAGTTGCATCATGCTTTAACAAATCATCGGTAAAGTCAGACACGTTCATTTCTTCTTGTACTCGATCTAGTTCAAACAAGGCATTAAAAACAGCAAGTTGAGTAGCGACTTTCGAACCTAGTACAGACTTCTTCGCGACATCACGCGCTAGTTGTCCAACGTAGGTATCAGATACTGTTGCCGCCTTACTTCGCATCAACTGCTTTTCATATTCGATAGATTGTGCGAGAGAATTACAGTGAATAACCATCCAACGTAGTTCGGACAAGGCATCGGTAACACTTGTTGATAAGTAGTCGCTATTTGCAATTTCATCATCAATAGCGCGGCTATGTTGTTTAAAGCTCGTTAATTCAACTGGCTTAACAGTGATAGTTGAAATAGTTGTTTCGTTATACTCGGTTAGACGCTCAATATGTAGCTCAGCTTCGGCAAGGGCAGTCTCAAGTTCTTTGATTCGTTGTTGTTCTTTAGATACTTTCATCTTTACACCACTAAGTTACGTTGATTGATTCGAAGCCATTCACGGAAAGCGTGACTATCTGTTTTAACTACTGGTTTAGGCATACTAGAGTAGTGCTGACATTCGCGCATAAACTGGTCGAGGTGCTTGCCGTGAAGCAAGTACTTGATATCGTCTTGTAGTTCGTCCATTGAGCCTTTAGTACCTAGCCGTGGTTCAACTGTTGCAAGGTATTCAATTGATTTGTTTTTCAATACGTTGTCGAATTCCAGTTGATATGCCATAACAGCGTTTGGTGACTGTTGTTCAAGTGTTGCCAATCGACTAACAACGCTGTAAAGAAAGCCACTGTCCAGCGCCGAAGCTGCTTTTTTTAGTTCTTGGAAGTACATGTTTTAAATCCCATTTTTAATAATTATTGTCTTAGCCTTTGCTAACCAGTAGTTGGCAGCTATTAGATCTTCTCGTTGTGACACCGTAATGTCTTTACGTTCCAATTGACGTTGAACCCAGTTCTTGAATTGAGAGTTAGTGAACGTCATTTTCTCGCGGTCTAACGTTGTTCTGCCAACAGCCCATTTAGTCGAATCGTTGTGTTTGTCGAAGGCATATAAAACTCTAGATTCTTCTCTAGACTTCTTGAGCTGTTCATACTCGGCTTGTTGTCTAGCTTGCTTTAACTCATTTGAATGAGCAGAAAGAAGCGCTTCAAGTTCTTCTTCGTCTAACCAAGTATTCAGTCCACCAGCAACACGACAAGATGCTTGGAAGGCTTCTGGTGCTTGATACTGAATGGCGTCAAGAACAGCACTAGCAAGCCAACGATTTGAAGTGTCACGTTGAACGTGGTTCAAGTTAATCTGCATACCCAAGTACTCCTAAAAGTGCTTTAAATCGATTAACGTACTTGGTTACGGTGTTTCGTGAACAACCGTTCTCACGAGCTAGAGAGCTAATCGATTTAAGACCAAGACAAGACAATATTGCCAGTTCGGCACTGGCTATCTCATCAAACCGTTCTGGTCTGCCGCCTGCATTTTTCATGTTATTGCCTCTATGTTGTAAATTTAGAATTGCCGCATTTCGCACCAACTAGCGCGGCTAACTAGCAGGAATTGGAATCATTCGGTGCATGAGCAAGAGCAACTTTGCTTCATACAGTTATTTATAAAGAGTTTTTGAGCAGGTTATTGAGCATGAAAAAGCCCTCGACGTGATGCGAGGGCTTAAAGTTAGAGTTTGGCGTTGATGATGAACTGTAGTTGTTTACTAGCGGCTTCTACGTTGTCTATTGCTAGAAATGCCGCCGCTTTAGAAGTGCGGTCACAGAGCTTTTCTATTGCTTCAAGCTTGCGAATGGCTTCAGCGTATAGCTTCTTGTCGATTTTGCCAACATGAGCAAGTTTACCGCTTTTAGTGCTTGAACGTCGGTAGTCTTCTAGAGTCGTTAAAAACTGGCTGGTCATCTGCCTTGTTTGTATCGCAAGGGTTTTAAGCTGCTTAGATTGATTGACTTGGGCGTTGGTGCCGTTAACAACTGTTTTCGCGAGTTGTTGCAGTTCTTCAAATGAAGCAACAAGAGTAGTTGTATATGAGTTGATCTGGCGACTTAACTTAGTTGCTTCAATTGGCTCAAACAAGCTTGATAAAGCGCGTTCTAGAAGTAGTTTCAGTCTTTTGTTGAGTACCTTGCCTGTTTTAGCTGTGTTCTTTCTCAACCATTTACGAGTTGCTTGAAGTGTTCTCGATTCTGTTAGGTATTCGTCGAATGTCAGAGTAGTTGATGTTGGTTTCATGTAAATATCTCCCGTTTTGAAGATATTTATGATTGCTATTGTATGATTATAAAGTTAATGGCACTACTAGCTTTTTAGTAAGTAAGCCTTTTTAGGCTATATAAGTTAACGACATCGAATTCTTAGGTGTTCCTTAAAGTCATTGATGTATTTATTGAACTAGAAGACTGAATCATTGGTGACCATTTACAAAGTGTTAGAGAGCGGATAGGCAACGAAGGTGATCGCAAGGCAGTTTTAATGACGCACAGCGCGAAGAGATTAAACCAAAACTTGTTGGTGGGGCTTCGTTCTCAGCGATGGCGAGAGAATACCACACGAGTAGAGCCACAATTCATAGAGTTCTAAGCAGATAAAAAGTTGATAGCTAGACCTGTGTATATACAGGCCTAGTTAATATAAACTAGCGATTAGTTGGTTTAGAGTACTTTTCGATGACAATATCAACTTGTTTTATAAATTGTAACATATATTGTTCATTTATTTCCTTGGATTCTGTATTCTTCATGCTCTTTAATAAATCAACACAATCACTTTTTATTTCCAATCTGGATTTTTCTATTGTTTTGATATCTATTTTATGTATTACCATCCAAAGTAAATATATATCTTGAAGGGAGCGCTTAAAAGCAGTGATGTTTTTAACATTGAACATGTCATTTAATTCTGAAAGCTTGTCGTTAGAATCTCCGAGCAATAAATTTATTTTATCTATAAAAGTTTTAGTATTATTGATGCTGTCGACAAACTCATTTTTCTTCGCTGGATTAGAATCTAAGCTATTTAAAAAGTTTGATATTCCTGATTTGTTCGTTATCCGACTATTTAATCTATCTTGCTTAAGATAAAACTCTACGCCTTTAATCGGTGAGTTAGTTGATTCCAAATGATCAAGGTACGATAAAACAGTAATCATTTCTTCGTTTTCCATACGGTCGTTGACTCGATCTTTTTTTACAACTCTCAAATAAAACCAATCAATGTTGGCTTCAGTTATATCTTTTATTTTCTGAATAACATCCAGACTAACAGTAGAGTTCCACATCTCAAAAGAATTTTCTTTGATAGGATATGGCTTGTTATTTAGTCTGATAAACAAATCTACGGGTTTAAACGCGTTGTTTAGCTTATAATCTATTTCAATGATGTTTAGATCGAAGTCATATATTTTTTCGGATAAATTTTCTGGTAGAGCACTAAATTTAGAACCATTAAGGTCAGTCAGTATTTTTAATCCTTTCAAAGAAAAATTATTATTTTTTGAGTAATCTTCTTGACCTTTTTCATTTAAGTATTGTTTGCCCATAAAAGCAAGAATTGAAAGTAAGCGTTGTTGACCATCAATTACTTCTTTTACACCATCTTTATTTTTATAGATAAATATTGGAGGTAGATAAATACCAAGAAGAATGCTTTCTATAATGGAAGATGCTTTAGCTATACTAATTCTTTCTTGTCTTTGGTAAGATGGCCTTAACATATATTTGTTAGTGTTTAGATCAGATACTACTTCCTCAATTGGCTCTGATGACGGTTCCGGCTTTAATACTCTAAGTTTATCTAAAACATTAATTCTTTTTAATCCATCTTCTTCAGTTTGTTTCATCTCTTTAATCTGAGAGCTAAAGCCATCTTTTTTAATATATATACCAAAGTCAAAGTTGTATTTTTTACCAAAAAATGAGCTAGTATCTTCAAATCGTTTTACTATGCTGCCATAATAGTGAGCACCATCTAAAGAGTATAGGTGCAGGTTGTTTTTATAGTGTTCAATCAAGCTTGGGAATATATTATCGTCAATGATATACTCGACTCCTTCGCTTTTCATTATTTCAAAAGCCCAAAGCATACACTCATAAATAAGTTTATTATCTAAGTCTTCAATAAGCGATATCTTTTTATGGATATATATTACGTCTTTTACTGATGAAATGAAATTATTAAAATATATCTCGTTATCTTCGATATTGTCAGTAATAAATTCATAAAGTAGTTCTCTTATGTCTGTTCTACTACCACTGCCAGCATATGAATATATTGGAAAGTGAGATAACGTTATATATCTACGCAAAAAATCTGCAATTGATGAAGAAGTTACATCCGATTTTCTTTTCTTATTACTAAAGAAGCAGTTAATTATATCTACTACAGTATCTTTGTTCGATTCTAGGTACTCTTTTATCACAGTCGTTAAAGAGTCTTCATCGTACTTAGCATTATCTAATTCCATTGAGTTAATAGGAGTTATACCTGTGTTATATCTTCTAAATATTTCCTTTTTGATTTTGTCTTCTAATTCTAGAGATAACCTAGGCTCATTAACTACTTCAAATTCAAATAATCTAACTTTAGTGTTTAAGAAAGCGTCTTTAATTTCTGGATTAAGAGTGTTGAAGTTTTCATCTTGAAGAACTTTTAATTCCATTAACCCATGAGTTGTAAGCTTAAAACTTGATTCTTTGAATCTTTTTAGCGTTTCAAATCTTTGTCTGCCATCAATTACTTCAATGTTTTTACCTGATTTGAAAAAAATAAGTGGTGGGATATCGGTACCTAAAAGAATACTTTCTATGAAAAATGTAGCTTTTTTTGCATCCCAAACATAATTTCTTTGATAATAAGGTTTATAATTTATTCTTGATAGATTTCGCTCACTTAATAAGGTTTTCACAGATATAGTTCGAGTGTTAATTTTTAGATTGTTTTTAAATAACCTGTTAAATTCGTTTTCCATGTATGATGCCTTATTAAACAAAATCTTTTACAAAGTTGATATTTTTTTCAATGCTAATTTTAGCTAATATAGAATCGTTTGTCTCTACAATGTCAATGTGATCATTAGTTGATAATTCTTCAAAATGACTGTTTATTAGTCTGTCATAAAAATAATTTTCTATGAATTTTAACATCTTTCCTTTTTCTAAGCACAATTTAGTTTCAATGTCAAGTGAGCTATTGGTAATCTTAATTATTATATTTTCATCTGTATCTAATTCCATCTGAATCATAATTTTACCTATACTATCTATAGATAACTCAGATGAGTAACTTGGATTTTCTATTTCTAGATCATACATATAATGCCAGTTGGAACTTAAAAAACTATCTAACCAAGATGTAATAGAATGTCTTTTCATATTCACTGAGTTGTCTTCATCTAAAATAAACTTGAATTCAACTTTTGAAATTGGCATTAAATGTTTTAAAATGTTGTATTTTAAAATTAGAGGCCTAAAATTAACACCATAAGAAGAATGAGCGTTATAGTATATTAAAAATAACTCTTCTTCAGTAAATTGAGAACGAACTATTTTTGAATAGAAATATTTCTTTTTGATGTTTAAATCTTCTTGTTCATCAATAGTTTTATAAATTCGATAAATAGTCTTAAGATAATGGGAAATGTTGTCTTTATTTTTGTAATATATTTCTTGATATTTATTGTTTATTAATTTTATTTTATCTTTTGCTTCTGTGTTATGTATATCTAAAGAGGAAAGTTCCTTGTTAACTTTAGATATAAAACTTCCGCTTTGGCTGGCGATATCTTTACGAATCCCTATGTAAATATCAAGTAATGAATAAAAGTTTGACTCAAATTGCTGAACTCTAGATGTTTTTGCTTGTTCTTTTAAGGCTTCCCTTTGTTCCTCGAATACTTTTCGAGCCATTGCATATTCTTTTCGCTGCAGTTCCATTTCTTCTTTTTGGTAATTTAAAGCAGAAATTTGTTTTTCAAGTGCATTTTGGTTAGTTTGGATATCTTTACGCTGTTCGGTTAGTCCCGCGTAGAAAAGTATAACTCCAGCTAAAGCCCATAAAGAACCAATAACACCCCCTACAATATCTCCAAATTGTCCGAAAACGTCTGTTTTAATTGGAACATCAAAGTTGAACAATATAGATTTATAAGAAAAGGATAAGAGAAATACAATCAGTAGAAATACGCCTAAAAAAATTAGGACTTTAGAGAACCGCTCTGATACAAAAAAACTCACTATTATGCCTTATAGATCAATACTGGTACTAATTGTGCAGATAATACTGACATGCATTTATCCGAACTACAAGAAATCCTGTGAGATTTTGGATGTTTGATTATACATGTCAATCAATTCACTTTGAATTATAAGAAAGTGGGTGGGTGACGATGATGAAATTTTTAGGTCATTTACATTCGAGCGTCTTTGGTACAAAGAGTATCTCTCATTTTGATGTCACCTATCGCTATAAATGGCAGGCTTGTAGTTGTTATTACTATCTTGACCTGCCTAGTTAAGTTTACAAGTATCTTGAAATCAAGTGCTCTTTAAAGTAAGCAGAATTCAATGTCTCACCAGTAGCTTGTTTAACTAGCTCGTCAGTGGTCAGCAAGCTGCCTTTACTCCAAATGTTGGCCGATAACCAGTTGAAAATTGGAGACAGATTGCCAGATCTTATAGCTCCGTCCACATCAACTGTCTTCTTCATAGCAGCCATAAACTGAGCTGCGTACATAGCGCCTAGTGTATAGCTCGGGAAGTATCCAAATGCACCTTGAGTCCAGTGAATGTCTTGTAAGCACCCATTTTTGTAGTTATGCACTGTACATTTTCTCTCAGTCCAATGGATGTCTTGCATACAACCATTTTTGAAGTTGCCCTCTGTAGATAGACCCAGATACGCTTTCATTTTCTCGTTCCACAATTCAGGGACGTCAGTGTGTTTAATCACACCGTTCATGAGATCTCGTTCAATTTCGTAGCGAAGGATAACGTGCGCAGGGTAGGTCAGTTCATCTGCATCAACTCGGATGAAGCCTTTTTCTACTCGCGTGTATATCTTCGCTAGATTGTCCTTCGCGAACTCGTTGCCAGAGAAATGATTTGAAGCCAAGCGAGCAAGATGATCGATAAAGGCGTTGTTGCGGCCAATTTGCATCTCGAAGAATAGAGATTGTGATTCATGAATGCCCATCGATCGCGCTTCACCCGCTGGTGTGCCAGCCAATTCCTTAGGTAAGCCTTGTTCATAACGAGCGTGGCCAGTTTCGTGCACGATTCCCATTAATGATTGCATAAACTCACTCTCGTCGTAACGAGTCGTGATACGCACATCGGTAGGAACGCCGCCACAGAATGGGTGGACACTCTCATCGAGTCGACCATGCTCGAAATCGAACTGGAGCAGCTTCATCACTTGCAAGCCCAGTGCTTTTTGTTTTTCAGCAGGGTAATGGCCGTTAGGAAGCAGAATGTTGTTTGATTTTTGCTTTTCAATTGCTTCGTCAATTAAAGAAGGCAACCATGTTTTGACGTCAGAAAACAGTGTATCTAACGAAGCTGACGTCGTGCCTGGCTCGTAAACATTCAGCATCGCATCGTATGGCGTTGTGCCATTTGCGTCTGCACGAATTTGAGCCTCTTCTTGGGATAGCTTTACAACTTCTGCCCAGTTCTTCTCAAAACCGGTCCAGTCATTATTAGCACGCTGTGTGCGCCAAGCGTGCTCACACTTCGAACCGGCAAGAGAACTTGCTTGAACTAATGATTCTGGAAGAAGGTTTGCAAGCTGCCATTCGCGTTTCATTTCACGTAACATGGCTCGCTCTTGCGTGGCGAGGGTTTCTTCTTCTGCTTGTGCAAATAGATCCTCAAGATGCGGCTGAGTCATGAGCGAGTGGATGTGTACTTCAAGTTCAGCCATTGCGTTGGAGCGTGCTTCAGCACCGCCTGATGGCATAACAGCAGCTTGATCCCAGCCTACAATTGCTAATAAATGGCCAAAGTTGGCGACTTTTTTTGAATGTTCGACGAGTTTTGTAAATGCATTCATTGTGACTACTCTTATTTTTGTTCTTTCCCTAAACACCCGAAAAGGGTCCTTCACTTCAAGTCGCGCTAAGCAACTGAAGTTAATTTACTAATAATTAACATTTAATGACGTCTCATTGTCCACAAATTCATCCGGTTGTATAGCGCTCTTAAAAAAGAAGCTTGCGAATCGAGTTGATTGGCGGTATTGATGACGCATTACCCATTAATTATCACAACAATATGGACATACTAAATTTTGAAGCTTTTCTTATCGCTATCACGATTTTAACGCTGACGCCGGGGCTGGATACCGCATTAGTTCTTCGTAATACAAGTCGTTCGGGCTTAAAAGATGGGTGTACAACAAGTTTAGGCATTTGTTTTGGCTTGTTTGTACATGCGTTTTTCTCTGCCGTGGGCATTTCTGCCATCCTTGCACAATCCGCAGAGCTATTCCAAATCGTTAAAATGATTGGTGCCGCGTACCTCATTTGGCTTGGTATCAGCAGTTTGAAAGCACTAATGGCATCGGGCGGAGGCGTTACTGTCGCTGAACAAATTCAGCAGGTATACAGTGGAAAACGTTCGTTTAGAGAGGGCTTTCTCTCAAATGTACTAAACCCAAAAACGGCCGTGTTTTACTTGGCATTTTTACCGCAATTCGTTAATCCGGAAGGCTCACCATTGTTGCAATCTATGACGATGGCCGCTATCCATTTTGTTATCGCAATGGTTTGGCAATGTGGCTTGGCAGGGGCTTTAAACTCAGCAAAGAACTTGCTCAAAAATGCCAGCTTTATGAAATGGATGGAAGGAGTAACAGGTGCTGTGCTTGTTGCGCTAGGAATTAAGTTACTGATTGAAGAACCACTTTAAATGCGCAATTTATACCGACTTGCTTTAATGCTGACGCTGTTTTTGTTGGGGTTTGCGAGTGCTGTTGCTTGGATGACTTTACCACAAATCAAGTTTTCACCTCGGGGGATGGAGTGGGGGTGGCACTGGGCGCACTTTGAGCCGTTTTCCAATGGTATCCAAAAGGCCCGAACGCACGACACCAAACAGCTCTTGTTAAGACGAGTTTACCTTGACGATGCGATCGTCGTTTTTGTATCTACGACGTTAGATAACAAGTTTGAAATCGATGTTGTGCAGGAGAAAACTTGCAAACCGAACACCACAACTTGGGCATCAGTATCAGTGAATCGTCAGCGAATGGCGCATGTGCCAATGGTGTGTGATAGCGTCGGACAGAGTTATTTTTACCGTTACATAGGTAAGCATTTAGATTCGCTAGAATTTGGCGTTGATGAGTCTTTCATTACGGAAGATTTTGCCCATTGGCCAATCGCGGATATTAAAGTTGATCAGTTCAAACAGCAAAACGCTAAGTTTTTTGAACAGCGTGGAGAGAAGGTTGAACATCAGTGGTTACGTGATTAACGCTGTCATCTGAATCTAGATAAAAATAAAGCCCGCTAAACATGAGCGGGCTTTGTGTTTTAAGGTTTCTAACTCGTTTAAGTGCAGGCTTAACGGTTCTTTGTAGAGCTATGCTTTTACCGCATCAAGATCATCAGATTGAACTGAAGGGTTAAAGAACAGTTTAGTTTCTGCTAGTACAACATGACGAAGCGCAATCAAACCAATAAGGTTAGGGATCGCCATCAAACCGTTTACGATATCTGCCAGAATCCAAATCATGTCTAGATGCAGGAACGCGCCTGAAGCCACTAGAGCAAGGAAGATAATCTTGTAAGGCAGAACCGCTTTTGTGCCCATTAGGAACACCACACAACGCTCACCGTAGTAGTTCCAACCAAGGATCGTTGTAAACGCAAAGAACATCAGACCGATAGACACCAGCATTGGGCCAAATGTTTCTGCGTTGAGACCAACAGCAAAGGCATGTGTTGTCATCGCGGCACCTGACAAGTCACTTTGCCAAGCGCCAGTTAGGATCAGGGCTAGACCTGTCATGGTACAAATGATGATAGTATCGAAGAAGGTACCTGTCATCGAAATCAAACCTTGTTTAACACAAGAGTCTGTTTTCGCTGCTGCTGCGGCCATTGGCGCGCTACCCAAACCCGATTCGTTGGAGAATACACCACGCGCAATACCAGATTGGATTGCCAACATGATGCTAGCACCTAGGAAACCGCCCGTTGCTGCGGTAGACGTGAAAGCAGATACCAACACAAGTTCAACAGCATTTAGTAGTTGATCTGCGTTCATGATGATCACGCTAAGACACGCCAACACATAAAACAGCGCCATTGCTGGAACCACTTTACCTGCGACACTTGCGATAGATTTGATGCCACCTAGAGTTACAAATGCAACCAAAAGCGTCAGGATGAAAGCTGCAAGCTCACGGTTTACACCTAGAGAGATTTCACTTGCATCAAGAATTGCATTTACTTGCGGGAACGTACCGATACCAAAACAAGCAACCCCAAGTGAGAATACCGCAAACATGATGGCTAGTGCTTTAGAGCCAACACCATATTGTAGGTAGTACATTGGGCCACCAATCATTTGGCCATTGTCGTCAACGCGTCGGTATTTAACAGCAAGCAGACACTCAGCGTATTTCGTCGCCATTCCGAATAGGGCAGCAAGCCACATCCAGAATAGGGCGCCAGGGCCACCAAGTTTGATTGCGGTTGCAACGCCGACAATGTTACCAGTACCGATAGTTGCAGAAAGTGCAGTACAAAGTGCTGCGAAGCTAGAAACGTCACCCTGTTTATCAGATGACTTATCTTTACTGAATACCATCGCTAACGCGGTTGGTAGGTGTTTAAACTGGATCAAGCCTAAGCTAAAAGTGAAGTAAACACCGGTTCCCACAAGCAAAATAAGCAGTGGTGGACCCCAGACAAAGTTATCAATGGTTTGTAGTAAAGATTGTAGGTCGTTCATGATTTCCCCTTAATAAAACAACTAATAAGGAGAAGAGGGAAAGGACGAGATCAAGGATCTCTAATAGAACTAAGCTATTTAAAGAAGGCGGGAACGCCAAATAGTTAGGTTGTAACTTTCCACTCCTCTGTCCTTTTGCCTGAGAGTTTCACCCCGCACGCATGTGCAGGACTTGCTCCTTCGGCGACCGATTTAACGGTTCTCTCCAGAGGTTCCTCCAACTACAGTCCCCGCTACCAAGGTAGCACCTGAAATAGTTAATTCTTCGGCGAGTTAATCTAACCAAATGTTAAAGTTTGGTTAATAACCACTCTCCTGCAGTCTTCATCGGAACATTTACTCAATCAAATGAGTAAAGGTTAGTTAATGATGCTGGTCACCATTAACGTGTGAACTCTATCATGTTTCTTGACCATTTCAACACCCTTGGACGATTTATTTTCAACACATTTTTGAACAAAAGGTATTTTTATGGCGTACTGGATATAGGTTTGTTGAGTAGAGTAGGGAATTGATACTATTTCTATTGGTAATATTCTCACTTACAAACATAATCTTTGGTAATGCATCGCCAGTGGGCCTTAGGTAAGTTATTCAATTAAGAGCACAAAATTGATCCAATCTAGCGCACGCGGATGGAAATCTACGCTAAGTTGACCTTGCGTAACGTAGAAATGAGTTACAATAAACTTTTGTGAAACTGTCTTGTGAGTTAGTCAGTTTTACACGATTGGACAAGGAGGCTGTATGACCAGATTGTTAGCCATTGCGGTATTGATAGTTGTAGCGTTTGTGCTATTCCGTTATCGAACCAATGAAAAAGTCCAAAAAGCGACCGTCATAACATTGATTGGCGCATTCCTGATTTATACCGCATCCATTGTGATTGCGGAACTGATTCGCTAGCAAGATAGAAGAGTCCTTGGAGTAATATACGGTGACTTCTCAAAAAAATATTGAAGAACAAGATGAAGTGGTTGTCATTGAGGAACGTGACAAACGCACACACATATATATCGCAATTGCAGCGGTACTAGGCTTGGCATTTGGGGGCTTGGCTGGCTCTGTTTTGACGGCGAATAAATGGGAATCTACTTACCAAGTTTTAGAAGATAAATATCAAGCGCTTGCGCAAGATAAAACCGCGTTAGTTTCTCAAGTTAAAACTCGTGAAGAGTCGCTAGACAAAGAAATCCAAGAGAAAGTGGATGCACTGCTCGCAGAAAAGGACGCCGCACATCAGAAAGCGCTGAAAAAATTACAAGCTCAGCTTACCGAGGTCGAGAAGGTTAACTTGTCGTTGGAATCTCAAGTGAAGCAACAGAATGACAAGTTGAGCTCGAGCAAGACAGAGAATGAAAAGCTTACTCGCCAAGCGGATATGCAAGCAACCATGTTTGAACGCTCTCGTGAAGTATTCCAGAAAGAACTCAAAATCTCGCAAGATCTAGAAGCGTTAGAGAAAGAGCGTGAGAAGCTACTGCCGAAAATCGACAAGCTGAAGAAAGAATGTGATGTGTTCTTAGAAGGGAAGTCGTGGGATGTAAAATCCGATGCTTGCGATAAGCACGATGAAGCAAATTCTCGACTTAGCCAAATTGATCAACTAATTGAAGTCTATAAAATGGATCTCAAACAGATCAAAGAAATTACATCGGATATGGGTTTATAAGCTCAACAATACACTCGATTGTTCATATAAAAAGGAGCTCACTGAGCTCCTTTCCTTTTACCTATGTTAAGCTAAAACTCGTTAGATACGAGAGGCATCATAACCTGATGCAAGCAAAAGTTCTCGTTCATACCTAATGAGTTGAGCACGATCTTCAATTAATTCGTTCAAAGCTTGAGATGGCTTTCCTGCGAGAGTTTTGAAAGCAGCAAACGTTTCTGCACTGTCGATCTCATCAATCATACTGCTAATGACATTGCGCGCTTCACACGGATTGTTATTTGTAGTGAAGTATTTTACTTGTTTAGCTGCAGCTTTCATTTCTGTTAATAGCTCAAGCGGGCTTGTGTCTTTTGCTACCGCCATGTAGTTGTCTAACACGCGCTTTGCATAAAGCAGTTCTTTTAGTGGGATATCACGTCCACTTTCAATTAGGGATTCGCTAAGGATCATACTTGAGCTCATGGGCATTCCTTTAGTTATATACAACGCAGCTTATTAGTGTCCCCTGAGTCTAATTTATTGAAGTCTAGTTGGGAATGGTAAAAAGCATTTTTAACGCATTTTTATTCACTAATGAACACGCGAATGCGATGCTTATCAGGATCGGTCGCTACAAAATTTAACCCATACACCGAGGTCATTGGTGGCTGAATAAAGTCTACGCCCATCTCTTTCCACTTGTTGTAAACCAGCTCCAGTTGATGTCCGTCTGCTACAGACAACGATAACTCGGCTCCTCCACCTTTCACCATGCTGACTGGAGTAAGCACGTCACTTTGTTTGAGCGTAAGTTTGACGCTATGGGAAAGTGGCATAGAAGCAAATGTAGGAGATAAAAGCGTGACCTCACAATCAAACAGTCTCGAGTAAAATGTTTGGCTCACGTGAATGTTTTCTACATAGAGAACGAATGAATTGATAGTCAGCATGGATTATTCCTCAACTTTGTTAAATAGATGAGGCTGAATTTACCGAAAGAGCATGACAGGTGCTGTCAGTAGACTCAATACATCGAGTCACCAATATTGCCTTGAAATAGAGGGAAGTGTCATTAAACTTTTAAATCAATCAGTTCAACATTATCAGTTTTATTTTGTTTTACATGTTCTTTGAATCTTTCATCGCAAGAATTAGAAAAGAATAAAGATCATACGTTGGTTGTTAATGACATCACGGATAAAGCAATAATGCGTGAGCTTATAGAAACAGAGAGAGTGAGTCTTTCTACTGTTTATATTCTGTAAAAAATGACGTGAAAACTGAACGTGAAGAAAATTAAGAAATTGAACACTTTATAGCGGCAGTTGCTTATGTTATCGCGAAAACTTACGAGACTCTCCAAGATATTGGCCGTGTAATTTGGCGACTGGCGACTAGTTTGTTCACTTCCTGCAATCTTCTACCAGATTGTATTTATCTTAACGCTGGCGTTAGTACTTATGATTATTAGTATTTCTGAGGCGGAATATGTCATCATTTTGGGAGTGTTGTTCGCCAATGTAGCGCTCGTATGGTGGAGTCTTCACTATGAAGAACAGGAAGACGTCACACTAGCGAGGCTCTCTTTTTGGTTGCCAATTGGTATGATTTGGTCGTTTTACCATGCTGTATGTTTTGGATTGTTCTCGGTATTTCTGTAGGCATTTTCAAGTTATTTAATTTTGGTGATAAACACTATAAAGGAAAATATTTTTTTAGCGCTGTCATCGAGTATTTGTTACTTGCGTAATACTCTTATTAAACTAGGGTTGGGACTGGATTGGACCATATTATTTACTTTGTTTATTACGGATTGACTCCATTATTATTGTTGCCACTTCTATTTATTAGTATGCCGTTACCAAGTTATGGTTTGGATAACTTGTACGCAATGCTTAATATTGGAGTTTTTAGCTATAGATTTATCACTCTGACCACGATGTCGTTTCGGGTCGGCCTTATATTTGGTTTGATTTCAACTAGTCTGGTTGTCTATGTATTGACCTTGGTAATCGAACATAGCCAAGAAAAGTTTATTCTTTATATGAGACGGATGTTTTAGATACAAAAAGAATCGGTGGAGAGGTTAAAAATCTAGTCGCTACTAAATACTAAAAAGGGCGCGTGATGCGCCCTTTTTAATGTCCGGAAATCGGCTTTTAGTGGCAAATAGACATGTTGTAGCAAGCCGTCATATTCTGCTCTAACACTTCATAGACGTGAGCGCAGAGTTTATTCTGCTCAATTAGGTCATCCATGATCTCAGCAATTTGTGTTTGGCTCATTCGTCCTCGATAAGGGCGATCTTGCGATAGTGCCTGAAACACGTCGGCAACGGCAATAATGCGAGAAGGGATGTCGAGTTCTTCTGCTGTTTTATGGTAAGGGTAGCCAGAGCCGTCCAAGCGTTCATGGTGATTTGAAGCCCATTCTGCGATTTTGGCGTTTGGGAACACCTTATGCAGCGCAAGTTGAGTATCTATCGTATGTCGTTTGATTCTCGTGTATTCCTGCTTACTGAGCGCGCCTTCCTTATGTAGAATTTCATCCGGCGTCTTTAGCTTACCTATGTCGTGAACCAAACCGGCGATAAACAGCATTTCTTGGTCGTGTTCATCGAGTCCTAATTTGCCCGCCAAATAGCGCGACAACTCAGCAACTTTTTGCGAGTGTTGATAAGTAAATGGGCTTTTCGCATCGACAATGCGCGCCAGAAATAATCCAAGGCTGTTCATGTCCCAAATGGTTAACTGTTTTTGTAACCAATCAATGCTCTTAAAATTCAGACCAATGGTTTCGATGTTTTCTGATTCCATTGCGAACCAAAATCCGTCGGTCATGATGAGCTTAACCATGGCTTCGCACATGACTGGATTAAACAAGGTGTCAGCATTCGCTAATACACATTCTGCAATCAATTCCTCATGCAGCGTGACAATGTCACAGTGGCAGTTCATTACATAGCGTGCACGCATGAAGTCTAGTCGATCAGAAAGGTAGAGTAGGGCCGCAACGTCTTTTTCGAATTCAGGCAGGTCGAGATGTTGCAGCTCATCCCAATGGGTGTGGTGATAAAGCACTGGAACGGCAAATTGACTTAAAAGGCGACATTGTTTGAGCGTTTGGTAGCCGCGCAGACAGTGTGCTTTGGCATCTTGAGGGATGAGCTCGTCCAGCAGCATTTTATGTTCTTGCGTTTCAGAGACGCCACAATCGTGAATCATGCCTGCAAAGTAACAAAACTCTGCTTTCTTTAAATCCCAATTTAAGGCTAGAGCACATTGGTAGGCGATGTATGCGACGCGGTGACTGTGGTGAGTGTCATCGACACCTACATAGTCGAGTGCACGGGCGACCCAGATGAGCGCTTGTTTTAGATCGACTTCAAAACCCGCAATAGCATCGGGAGAGGAAGAATGCTTCATTATTTATACCGACATGTTTTTAAGCCCACGCAAACCGACATCATGGCCTGATATTTAGAGAAAGGGCGCGACAGCGAAAAGAACCCTTAAAGGTGGGCTATTTGGACGTAATTTTAATTATGGCGTAGATAATAATCCTAGTTGCATAAGAATATCACTCGAAGCTCACTGTTTAACGTCAGTTCTTTGAGCTGAGTATTGGTTTTAAAAGATTCTTGTTGCTTTGGTTGACTTCCTTGAAAACGACAATAAATCATGATGCAACGTATTCTTATTTCTACTTTTGACTAAAGCATCAGTAAACAAAGGGGGAGAGACGACTTTAGGGTTTTCGGCCTCAAAGTGACGTTGCACGTTTTTCTGCCACTCTCAATGTAAATCGTATGGGCGGTGCAGATGGAATACCTATTGTTGTGGTCACTGTAGGAAAGAAAACATCCCCATTTTGTTTCTTAATTAGCTCAATGAGTTAAAGGAAAAAAGGTAAACGACTCGATTGCGAATTTGTGAAGCCGCAAAGAAGAGTTGCCTGAAAATCTACTAGACTAAATGCTCCAACTCAAAAGGAATTTGTATGTTGAAACATTGTTTGTATCGCAGTTACACCAAAGGGCTAAAAATCGCAGCGCATGTGCTGCCACTTCCAAGGCCGACGTTGTTTTCTGGTTCGGGAGCCGTATCTGAGTTGTTGGAGGCGATATCTGATCTCGGTTTTCGACGTTTGTTGCTAGTGACCGATGAGGGATTAGTTCGAATCGGTATGGTAGGTAAAGTCTTGGAGCAAACGCAGGGGTTGGGCTTACAGGTGGGCGTGTTTTCTGAAGTAAAACCAGACCCAACTTACGATCAAGTCGAAGATGGATTACGTGCTTACAACGCCTCTCAGTCGGAAGCCATTTTGGCGTTAGGTGGCGGATCTGCCATTGACTGTGCAAAAGTGATTGCTGCAAGAGTAAGTAACAAACGCTCAATCAAAAAGCTCTCAGGACTTTTCAAAGTATGGCGAACCCCGGCGCCTCTGTTTGTTATCCCAACCACTTCTGGTACAGGTTCTGAAGTGACGATCGCAGCAGTGGTTTCAGACCCAAATACGCATTTAAAAACGCCCTTGATGGACCCGAAACTGGTGCCGATTATGGCCGCGCTCGATCCCAACTTGCTTATCGGTTTGCCAGCCAAAATCACTGCTGACACAGGGATTGATGCGTTAACTCATGCGGTAGAAGCCTACATTTCGCGCAATGCGACACCAGAAACTCAAGCGTATTCAGTCGCTGCAATCAAATTGATATTTCATTATCTACCCAAAGCTATGGCGCAGGGGGGAGATATTGAAGCTCGATACAAAATGGCCATGGCGTCTTACTACGCAGGGCTAGCTTTTACCAAGGCAAGTCTAGGGTACGTGCATGCTTTCGCGCACAACTTAGGGGCAAGGTATGGTTTGCCACATGGCATGGCAAATGGGTTAGCGTTGCTACCCGTCTTAAAGTTCTCTTTGCCTGAAATTGAAGATGAGCTAAGAACGCTTGCCGAGAAGACCAATATCAATACGAAAGACAAACCAAGTGCTGAGCGTTTCTTGGAACAAATTGAATCCTTGTACGATGCTATTGGTATCGAAAAATGCACAACAGTCATAAAACAAGATGATATCGAAGACTTGGTTGACCTGATTCTGAAAGAGGCACATTGGAATTACCCCGTTCCCAAGTTTATGAATTCTGAAGAATGCGCTCGCTTATTGATAGAAATAAGCGCTTAGATTGTTTTGTGTAAACATAATTTTACGACTGTGGTTTTTTATCCTTACACTTTGCTTGATCTTCTCTCAAAGATCCTACAATATCGTGCTTATTACAAATATGGTGTCAGTTTTGGTGCGCCGTTGCCCGATCTGATGCTGATAACTGCCAATAAGATGTAAAGATAAATATACAATGAGTCGTTCTAAAGTGTTTGGTAGTACCCTAATTATTGCTGGTACTACAATTGGGGCTGGTATGCTAGCTCTTCCTCTTGCCTCCGCTGGCATTGGTTTCACTACATCACTGATCATCATGTTGAGTTTGTGGGCGTTAATGGCCTTTACTGCGCTACTGATGCTTGAACTTCACCAATACGCTGAAAGTAGTGCAACACTTCATACCTTGGCGAAACAAATCCTTGGTCAAAAAGGTAAGTGGGTTGCCAGTTTTGCGATGCTATTTTTGTTCTACTCATTGTGTGCGGCATACATCGCTGGTGGCGGTGCCCAATTTGGTGACCGCTTATCTCAGTGGTTTGAGTTAGACATTTCTGGCCCGACAGCGACAGTGATTTTCACTCTGATCGTTACTTTAGTGGTGACTATTGGTACAGGAACAGTTGATAAAGTAAACCGCGTGTTGTTTGCGTTAAAGCTAGTCGCAATGGTTGCGGTACTGTCATTTTTAGCGCCAAACGTTACCGAGTCATACTTGCTAAGTATGCCTATCGAACAGGGACTTATTGTTGCGGCGATTCCAGTGATTTTCACATCGTTTGGTTTCCACGGCAGTATTCCTGCAATCGTAAACTACCTAGATGGCGATACGTCATCTTTGCGCAAAGCGGTTATTGTTGGTTCGACGATTCCTTTAGTTATCTACATTTTCTGGCAAATCGTTACCTTAGGCGTAGTAAGCCAAGATGCGCTTATTGAAAACGGTGGCTTGAGTGCACTTATTGGTCAATTATCTCAAACTGTTCACAAATCCAACTTGAGCAGCATTGTAGGTGTATTTGCCGACCTTGCACTTCTCACCTCGTTTTTGGGTGTGAGCTTAGGTTTGTTCGAATTTTTAGGTGATACGATCAAAGGCAAAAGTGAGAAACCAAATCGCTTGTTAGCTGCAGTGATTACGTTTACGCCACCACTTGGGTTTGCGCTTTTTTACCCACAAGGCTTCATTATGGCGCTGGGTTACGCGGCGATTGCATTGGCTATTCTTGCGATTTTCCTTCCTCTTGTCATGGTGATCAAGGTTCGTCGTTCCGATAATTTCTCTGGTGAATACCGTGTCGCTGGTGGGCAAGGAGCGCTGGTCGTCACTGGTATAGCGGGTACGGGCATCGTTTTAGCGCAAGTGCTCATTACTTTAGGTGTATTACCTGCTCTAGGTTAGTTCCACAGTTTAAATTGAACGCGAAAAGCCAATAAGGAAACCTGTTGGCTTTTTTAATCTGGATCAAATTACCGTAAGATATTCGGTGAAAAAATTGGCGGAAATCTGTTTTTATTTCGTACACTTAGGTTGTGGTATATCAATTATTTAAGTGGGGAAAAGCCGCTCTAAGATCATCAAAATTTCTGACAGAAAGGAGCTTTTTCTTCTGGTTTCTCTACTTGGGTGTGGAGGTGAAGTATGGCGCACCGGAGTTTTTACCCGTTTGCTAAACCGCTTAATGAGCAACTGCAAACGTTGAAGAATAGAATGCAGGCACATTTGCCGTGTATCGATAGGGTGTCGTTTGCGAAATATCACCCTCATCAAGACATGCTCAAATCTTTCGCCGAAAGTGAATTTGATACTTGGTGCTTGGCCCATCATGAGGCGCCGTTTAGAAAGCTCCACAACCTTACTATCTCCGCTGAAAATGCAATACCACGTATTGTCGATGATCTTCACGACATCAATCATTGTTCCCGCATACAAACCCTGCTTAAAGAAGGCTATCAGTCATCAGTCGCGATTCCTTGCTATGACAACAAAGCCTTTACCGGATTTGTCTTTTTAAATTCTACCCAGCCCCAAGCTTTTAAGCTTGAAGCATTGAATGGACTTAAGCCTTATTTTGAGATGGTTCAATTTGCTGTTGAGTCTGAGGATCATGTCGTTCATGCCATCGAAACGCTTGCCGATCGAATGCAGGGTATGATGCCGGGTTATTCGCCAGAATATTATGCCCATACTAAACGGATGAAATATTACAGCCAGTTAATCGCCACACAACTCGCGGATCATCATCATTTCAATGACGAAACGGTTGAGCATATTGGTACGTTTGCGCAGTTTCATGCATTGAGCGATATTCAACTGCCGATAGAAATAGCCTGTAGTAGAACACGTTACACGAGAGAGCAGGAGGCGATTCTTCTTCAACATATCGAGCAGTGTATCGAATCTGCAGACGATATAGTGGCGCGTATTGGTAATCCAGTTCACCCAAGCGTGACGCTGTTTTTGCAGATGATTACGTACCAATACGAAAACCTTAATGGTTCTGGTTATCCGTACGGTTTGAAGAAAGAGGCGATCCCAATTGCAGCGCAAATCGTTGCCGTGGCTAACACATTCGATGTGCTTACGACTCACCACCCATATCGCCAAGCTTGGTCGATACCTTACGCCTTGTTGGAGTTGGAGAAATGGGTGTATCAAGGATTGTTGTCCAGAGAATGTGTCAACGCGCTGCGTGAGCATCAAAATTATCTAAAACAAATCATCCATAAATATCCTGAGCACTACACAGGCTTAGGGCTGATGTAATCCCCGTAAACGAAGGAGCACAAATATTGACTAGGAGGAAATTATAAACAATACTGTTTTTATATACAGTATTTAGTTTGGAGGTGAAGTATGTTGTGGGAAACCCTTGAGAGAGTAAACCGCTTACGCCAACAAGCACTTGCGAACCCTGAGTTTGTGCAGTCAGCGAAAGAGCACGAAGAAGCACTTCAGGAGCAAGAATATCATTATCATGCAAAGAAAAAGCGTTCAGCCAAAGACAAACAAGGTAAGAAGTCGCTGGCCGATATCTATAAAGAAGTAGAATTTGGCGCTGACGCTCGTCATTAAATTAACCGCTATGGCGTCATTTCAATCCTTCAACGCCATAGGTCAAAAACGAGAACTCAAGTATCTCGAGTTTACTTGAGTTGAATATCAGTCTTGCATTTTTATTGTATTAACGTGTAGATAAACACCCCTAAATTTAGGGGTGTTTAATTAGATGTCTGCTTTGCGTACAAAGTGAGGATTTTTGTATTTCTTCTCTGGACCAAAAGTGGATATAACCAATTTGTTCCACAGTGTTTTGTCGAACTCGCCTTTTGGAATGGAAGGGTAGAGTGTTTCTTCTTCTTCCCTTGCAAAATTCATGTACTGCTTTTTCTTGATTTGGTTGTATTTTTTCGCAATCTGATTGTGTTTTTGAACCCACTCCAATTTGTATTTTCGAAGTGCCTTTTCACCATCTTCTGCATTCATACGCGACATAAACAGCCGCTTATACGATACCTTTCTATCTAACATGGTACGCATGACTGTTTGGATGTACTTACCGTGGTGCGTAATGGTGATGTCGTTTTCGTCAATAGGAGTAACACACCAGCCTTTAGGTAGAAAGTCTGGTTTTTTAAACTGTTTATTACGCTCCATTAGCGCCTGATGTAAAACCAAATCAGAGGTGCCGCGGAACGTTTTTTGCCATTTACCGATCCGAATTTGAATCGAACCAGGCAAGCGATAGATGTTAGTAAACTTATCTTTGTCCATGGACTTGTGTCATGAGATTAATATGCAATATGAGAAATAGGTAATCAGCTCACCGAGTCATCGGCAAGAAGTTGAGCTGAAGTTCGTTACGATTTTACAACGACCTTGCGTTATATAGCGAGGGGTTATGTCAATAATAGGTAAGAAATAAAAAATTAGTTTAAATTGTGAATGGATTTAACTAAATGGAGCCACCTGCATTGCGATTTGCAGGTGGCTTGTACAGTGCTTAAACAGCTTCTTCTAGTTGTTTAGTATCTTCTTGCTCAATCTGTTGAAGGTGTCTATTCGCTTGTTGTAACTGGTACATTTGAGCGTAGCGACCATTTTGTTGCAATAAGGCTTTATGCGTGCCTTGTTCGACCAAGTCACCATGGTGTAGAACCACAATTTGGTCTGCATCCAATATGGTTGATAGTCGGTGAGCAATGACCACTAACGTCATGTTTTGGCGCAAAACTTTTAAGCTTTTTTGAATGAGAGCCTCAGTTCCTGAATCGATGTTCGCCGTTGCCTCATCCAAAATTAAGATTTTTGGTTTCGCCACTAACACTCGGGCTAACGCAAGTAATTGCTTTTGACCTGCCGAAAGGTTGGTTTCACCTTGGCCGAGTTGAGTGTCTAAGCCGTTTGGATAGCGGCGAATTTGCTCCGATAAACCTACCTTATCTAACGCATCCCATATCTGCTCATCGCTCACTGCTCGGCTAAGAGAAATGTTCTCACGTACAGAAGCTGGGAGAATGTGCGGATCTTGTTGAACCATTGCTACGTCTTTGCGAAGTACGTCTTTACCCAATGTATTAAGTGGCCGCCCATCAATCAATAACTCGCCCACATTGGTTGGATAAAAGCCCATGAGCAAAGATGCTAACGTGCTCTTGCCGCTGCCCGTATGGCCGACCAGCGCGATAAAATCTTGATGAGCGGCTTTCAAGGAGACGTCTTTCAATACATCTTGCTTGCCATCATAACTGAACGTCAGATTACTTAGCTCAATTGAGCCCGTTTTAAGTGGTTTATGATCGTCACCGTAAGTTTGTGGCTTCGCATCAATCAACTCAAAAACACGTTCACTCGACACCAACGCTTGTTGTAAAAGTGCAAGTTGTTGGGTCATTTCAATCAGAGGTTCGGTCACACGCGCCAAATAACTGATGAACGCATAAAGTACACCGACACCAATCAACTCGACACCATTAAAGCCAAAGATGGCAACTAAGCAGAGTAGGGCAAGGCCAGCCAACAGATCCATGAGAGGCCGCAGCAGATACCCGTTTAAGCGAATGACTTTTTTGGACGCGACCAAATGCTCAGCAGTGAGTTCGTTAAACTGTTTATTAAAGCGCTCTTCTTGTTGCATCAGCTGAATCACGCTCATCCCTTGGATTGATTCGCTTAAGTTGGCGTTAATGTCCGTGAGCAAGTCACGCATTCTGCGATAACTATCGGTACTGAGTTGTTTAAACAGATACATAAAACCAATTACGATCGGTAACAGAACGAGAACAACCAGCGTCAACTTCCAACTCATGAAGAACATGACACCCAACATCACCACGATCATCACAACGTTCTTAACCACGGTCGCGATTAACAACTCGTAAAACTGCTGAAGTGATTCGGTATCATTCGTGATTCGAGAAACAAGCTTACCGGCAGGCGTGTAGTCAAACGCAGAAAGTGGCTGTTTGATCACTCCCGAAAACACTTGCTTGCGAATGGTTTTGATCGTGTTCGTTGCCACCATGCTAAATTGCAACGATTGAAGATATTGGAACGTTGCTGAAATGACTTGAAGTGACACGTAGCCCAACGCTAAAGCAATCAATACGTTACGAGAGTAGTCGCCTTTGGCAATGTGTTCATCAATAAAATACTGGATCAACCAAGGGCCACTCGCACTCGCTAACGCCGCGATAAACAGCAAAGCTAAGCCTTTTATCATTGGCTTCGGCTGAGACAATGGATAAGACAACAACCGCTTAAATGTACTGGTTTGTTTCATTGATTACTCCTCCATTGCTTGTTCGAGTTTTTGGTACTGGAACATTTCTGCGTACCAGCCTTGGTGTTCGAGTAGAGAATGATGTTTTCCTCGCTCGGTGACATGGCCATGATTAAGAACGATGATTTCATCAGCCGCTTCCAATGCGGTTAATCGGTGTGCGATAACGATCAACGCTTGATCACGGTAGTGTGTTTCAAGGTTCTTGAGAATCTGGTGTTCGGTTCGACCATCTACGGCGGATAGGGCATCATCTAAAACTAACACTTGAGCGTTGAGAAGCATGGCGCGTGCAATCGCAATACGCTGCTTCTGACCGCCAGAAAGAGTAATGCCTTTTTCGCCAACTTCGGTTTGGTATCCGTCAGGGAATTTCTCTATATCGTCGTGGATACACGCCAATTTCGCTGCTTGATAAACTTGCTCCTTTGTTGCTTGAGGATTACCAAGAGCGATGTTGTCAAAGATCGATTTTGAGAACAAAAATGGACTCTGATTCACAACCGCAAAGCGATTACGCCATTGAGGTAAGATAGCGTCTTTGATTTTGACATCGCCAAACTGAATGGTGCCATTTTCTAAATCATGTTGACGCAATAGCAGGGTGAGTAACGTCGATTTGCCACTGCCTACTGGGCCTGCAATTCCGAGCATTTTCCCTGGCTCTAACGTTACGTCCACAGCGGCAAGAGCTGGTGGGAGTTCTTTACTCCAATGGAACGCGTCAATCTTGATGTGTAGCGGTAATGGTTTGTTATCTAGAGGTTGTGTACCACCAATGATCTCTGGTTGTTCATCGAAGATTTCCTGTAGCCGATTCCATGCGGCAGAACCGCGCTCTAAGATGTTAAACAAGAATGCGAACGCTAGCATTGGCCAAATCATCAAACCCAAGTACATGGTGAAGGCTGTCAAATCACCAAGAGTGATTTCGCCTTTGTCGACCAGATACGCGCCTGCCGCCACACTAAGAAGAAACGAAAGACCAATCGTCAACTGAATCGCAGGGTCAAAGCGCGCATCTACTCTTGCTACCGCGATGTTTTTAGCACCGGTATCGTCAACGACATCTTCAAATCGTTGTTGCTCTTGGTTTTCTAAACCAAAAGCACGCAGCATTCGCACACCATTTAGGGATTCTTGCGTCATATCGGACATCGAAGAGAATGCTTCCTGCGCGACACGAAAACGTTGGTGAAGAATGCGGACGATAAAGAAAATAATTACCGCGAGAAATGGCATTGGCAACAGGGCCATAACGGTCAGTTTCCAACTGACTTGCGTGACCATGATGATCAATACTGCTATGCCTGTGATAACCGAGTCGGCTGCCGTTAATACCCCTTCGCCAGCTGTCATAACGATGTTTCTTACGTCGTTCGTGCCGCGCGCCATCAAATCGCCAGTTTTGTATCGTTCAAAAAAGCGGGGAGGTTGAGTCGAAAGGTGGCGGTAAAGGCGGTTGCGTAAAATGGTTCCAAGTTCCCAACTCGCACCAAATAGCCATATACGCCAGAGGATTCTGCACCCGTAGATGGTGAAAAGTAGAACAATAAGGCCTAACAACCACATGATTAACGTGTTTGTTTCTAATGTGTTATCAACAACGCCATCGACAATCACTCCGACTGCCTTGGGTGGAACCAGCTGAAGGGCAGAGATTACTGCAAATAAAAGAATGGAACCCACATAATGTTTCCATTTTTGTCGGAAATACCAACGCAGCTGCCAGAAAATTCTCATTACGCCTCCTGCTTTAAATTATTGAATTTGTTATGGAACTATTATTGAGCGAAATGATGAGTTTACAAGCACAATTTTTGAGCGAAGAAGAAAACAACAGATTGTGTCGATTTTGAATATATGCACTCAGGAATTACTTGCTTTCTCGCTGCAAGAAAACCATGCAACAAAATTATGTGAAATCTATGTTAAGTTGAGGTTTTGGCGCATAAGTGAGCGCTAAACGTAGAAAGCTTCAAAATGTACAATTTTGAAGCTTGTTTGGGAGGGTTTTTAGCAGTCTTCAGTTTGAATTCCATAGCGAAGTTGTCCGCCTGGTGTTTTAGGGTAGTACACTTCGACATAACACAGGTGATGGATGCTCACGGGTTTGTTGGCAAAGCCGATAAGGAAGTAGGGTTCAGCCTCTGAATCGGCGCCGTACCATTTGTTGATGGTGAGTTGTGGGTCAAAACCGGCAAGTTCTTTTGCTGGAATCACGTTTTTGATTAACCCAAAGTAACCAATAAGATCGTTTACTCCGTCGTTATCTAAGTCGATGTTTCGCGTGTCTTCTGAGTTGATGTTCTCTTGAGACTGAATAACGGCTTTAGTGTAAACAAGGTTGTTGGCTGTCATTAGCGCTTCTCTTGCACCATACAAAACGGCAATTCGTGCGTCTTTTTGTATTCCGAGGAACTTGGGCAGGGCAACAACGCCAACAACACCAAGAATGATGATGCACATTATTAACTCGATAAGGGTAAATCCTCGTGAACCACGCACAACCAGCCTCCAGCTTTGTCATTTTATAGGCTGCTATTCTGGAATAAAAATGGGGTTATATCGGTATTAAAAAAGAATGAGAAGGTGTGACTGTTATTGCAAATCTCATATATAAAACAAGTTGCCTATTTGTTCATTAGAGATTGAAGCGGTTTCTCAATTGGGATTTTAAAGAGAGGAGGGAAAAGGAAAAAAATGAATAAAGATGTGCTCGGGAGGAAAAATCTCCCGAGCCGGAGTATTTAAGATGCGTCCGTTACCGTTTGGCCACTGCGTTTAAATACAAATCGCCAGATAAACAGGACTACTGCGATATAAGCTAAGCCGACACCAAGTGCTTGCCACTCCATACCGTTATACATCGCGATAGGCATCAGAGAGATGATAAAGATATCGGTAATTGAACCAGGCACATAAGCAATGGCGTAGTCATCCAGAACTTTGCTACGCATTTTAGGGTCAACAATGCGCAATAGCGCGATGCCCATTGCAACTGTGCCTGTTAGCCAGCCCCAGGAGAATATGCCTTTTTCAAACCAATCATCGCCCATAATTCGAGGCGCAACCCAGAAGATCAGCCACAACGTAAATGCGATGCCACCAATGGCGAGTACGATCATTGGCGCAAGGTACTGAGCAAGAACAGTAATTTTGATTGCCGAAATACCAAATATGATCAGGTAGTCGGTGCTGATACCAGCTGCGTGCTTAAATGCTCCATCACAAAGGTATCGTGACGCTTTGGTTTGTTTCGCGACAATTCGCACGAGCATTCCGCCCAAAAAGCCCGTTACAAATGTCGGAATTTGTACTTTGTCGTGGAACGACGATAAGTAGTTTGCTGCGACATAAGAGAAAGCCGTAACGACGACGACAAGGGCTGCGTGAATAGCAAATGAATCCACAGAGAGTGAAGACATTGTATCTTTCATCACTGGCTCTTGTTCTGTTGGTTTGACAAGACCTTTTCGTTCATGTTCATCCATGCTGTCAAAAGTTGTAAAGCTTCGAATCCAACCCATTTTTAGAGCAAATTGAAGCATCAGCATGCCGATGGAAATTGAGATGAAGATACCGACTGTCGCAAAGGTCAAACCAAGCGTGAAGCCATCTTCCCAACCAAGACCCGTGAAAATATCTCCCACAACTGAGGCTGAACCGTGACCACCCATGAAACCCGCAGACATTGTTACGCCAAAACCAGGATTGATTTCTGGCCAGAAAAATGTAGTTAAGAGCAGGCCAAACATTGCAGCAAATAACCACTGTGAGACAGAAGCAATTTGGTTAAATGCCCATAACGAGCCTGCACGTTGTGCGACAACTTTTGGGGATGGAACATCCGTTGCTAACCCTAACGCAGAAAAAAGTGCAGCGGTTAATAGGCTTGCGTTAGCGGTAAATGTGTCTGTCCACGGTAATAGATCGAGCATGGCAGGGCCAAACACGAGACCAAATAAACCTGCCAATACAGCAGATGGAATGTACATGCGTTGTAGCAATGGCGTATGCACGCGAATCACTTTCGCTACAATCAAAAGTAAGCCTGCGATGGCTAAGTCAGTCAGCATTAGACCTTTTGGCATTTTTTGTCCTCCAGTAAATGCATTCAAGGGGCATCATCCTTTTGACCAACCTTGATGAAATAAATAACTCCACGTAAGAAAGCGCGAATACGAAATCTTTCGAGTACGGAGCAATGGTCGTTTCAATCAGCGCTCAAGTGCGCAAAAAATCATGAAATGAATATAATTGTCGAGAATGTTCGTGAACTGTTGAGAAACTCGAGCAAGTTTCTCGATTTTATTTTTGATAGTTCACTCAGGAAGGGCGTGTATCCTAGTCAGTTTGAATAGGCAATGCAATTGAGCAGAATCAATAAAACATGCCTAATAAAACATCAACCATAGTTAGGTGTTTGATAAATAAAAATATTGTATGAAAAAATAATTTTGTCGATACGACAATTATTTGTAGTTCTCAAGATGGGAAGGTGGTTGAAGTTTAATGAAGCCAAGAGTGGAGCTAGAGATATGGCCAGAAAAAGCACACTGTGATAAGAGCCAATGTGCTTATCAATTTGTAGTTAGAGTCGATTATCACCAGTACTAAATGCAATGATTTGACTGATTTCGGTGAGGCTACGACCGCTCTCCTTTTGCCATTGCATAAACGCTTGGGTTGATGCATCGTGAGATTTTTTGGTGTCTTTTCCGCCTTCGATGATTTTGCAATTGCGCAAGTATGCTTCCACATCGTTAGACAAAATAAACGTATCAGCACCCATTTGACGTAAAGTATATGGCCCTGTATTACCGCCCAAACGGCTGCCATGTTTTTTTAGATACGCCCAAAGCTCAGTGATTTTCTCCTGAGGCCAATCTGCGACCATTTTGCCAAATGACCCATGTTGGATTGATGCTTCGTGGATCATTCGAGCATTGGCAGGAATCGACATCACTTTCGTTAGGTGGCGAATAATGCGCTCATCGGTTGCTTTGGTTTCCCATTGTTCGTCAGACAGCATCAATAGTGGCTCAATCTTAAATCCGAAGAACACTTCTTCGAAGTTCGGCCACTTGTTGCGAACCACGCTCCACGAAATCCCACTTTGGAACACCTTCATCGAAAAAGCGGCGAGCCAACGGTCATCGGGAATCGCTGCTAATTCCTCTTTACTTAATGGGTGAGACAATAGCGCTTCAAGCTGATCTTCTCCGCCTTTTCGCTCAGCAGCACGTTGATAAATCGCGTCAAATTTTTCGATACTCATAAAAGAAGTTAGTCCTAGTTTATGTCGATATTTGCGAAACATACTACGCTTAAGTGGCTGAATCGTAAATTGATGGAGTGTCACAAATGAAGAAGGTCACATTAACGTTTGTCGGAGAAGGTTCGGAGCGTATTGCGGATAAATTCTATTCTTGGCTTGCTGATGGTGGATTAGAAGACAGCCTAATTGAGACTCTATCGGACAGAGAAGTGTCGGTGGTCGGTATTAGTGATATGGATAACGAAACGCGCGATGTGGTGATTACGACAGAAATGAATTAACGCGTTGTGCGCGGTCAAAACCAAAAGAATGAAATAAAACAAAGCCCTTCGTCAGAAGGGCTTTGTGCGTTTAACTCGTCTTCTTTTGTAAAGTGGATTTAATGATGAACAAGTGTTAAACCGCTTGGTAAAGCATCACCGAAGACACGTTTTGACTCGCTTTCTGAAAGCTCTTTCACTTCTTCAACCAGCGATACCCACGACTCAGGTACTTTGCTCTGTTTGAGTTTTGTTAGAACTTGTTCCCGGTAGTCGTCAGAAATATCGAATAATCGGTCACCCGTCTTACGACAAATCATTACGGCTGCGAAAGCGATCATTGGTTCTTTCAGCCAATTTTGTTCCAAAAGCTTAGGTAACCATTGCTCAGCTTGTTCACGACGAATGACGTTGTGCTGGCTGCCATAAAGCGGTGTGCGAGAAGCCAAACGTCCCATTGCCCACCAGTGTGCTTGTTCAAACTGGTTTTGGTTGATGGCTTTGCTTAAGAACCACGTCGCCAGCAGGACTTTATCTTCCACTTCTAGATGCTCCAGAGAGGCTGAAAGACGCACCATGGATTCGTACCCCATCTCCTGAGCCGCTTTTGCTGACTGCGGATTTTTCATCGCGCCGGGATGCAGATATTTTGCGATGTCTGCCAAAATGGTTTCTTGTTGTTCTTGGCTTAGACCGCCCGCGATACGTCGCCAGAATACCCACCAGTCTGTCCAGCCTTGATGGTTTTTGAACTGAATGTTCTGTTGGTACAGTCCCCAAACTTGCTCAATACGCCAAGAGTCGGTTGGATCGCCAAAGCCCGGACGCAGTGCAAAGCCAGCCAAACGAAGCCAGTTTTTCTCATGTTGTTCAGAGCGACGACGACGCTTACGACCTTGCGCAAAAGTATCGAAAAGCTGACGGAGTGTGGTGAAATCCCACTCATCGCGTTTACCCAGTTTCTTCTCAAGATCTTTTGCTAAGGTTTTGATTTCTTTGCCTTCAGCACTTTTCTTGTTGCCGCTGTATAGACGAGCAATCAGCTCCTTGCATTCGTTCAATCTTGGATGAAGCTGAATTTCCTCACCGTCATCGGCTTGTTTATTGCGAACTTCAAATTCCAGTTCCCAACGTTTGTTGTCGTCTTCGGCACTGACACACTCCATCTTAAGAGTGCCGACTTCGGTTAACTGACACGCCAGTTGCACTTCTACGCGCTCTTTCTGGTTGGCTTGTAGCTCTGCGCCTTCACCTTCAAGTGTGGTGATGTAAGGCGGTAGCGGAGCAAACAAGTCTGGGTCAACGTCAACCATCACACCGTTTTGAATCGCCGTGTTGTTGGTTAAGGTATCGTGTGTAGAAGTCAGCAGGTTAAAGCGGACTGGCTCACCTAGGGTAAGCGAGAAACGACGACCACTTAAGCGGATCTCGTGACCTTCTTCTGTGCCTTTTGCAAGTAAACAGAGGGCTTTACCCATTTTGTTTTTTTCTTGTAGATGCAAGAAGTAAGAGCGTGCAGCACCACCACCAATTTTCAGTTGTGCGCCACGACGCGCTTTACCAAACGCAACCGCACCTAGTGCGACCGACCAATCTGGATGTGGGTTATCTAATACCGTAACTGGTGCGCCGCGCCAGTCAGAAAGTAGGGTAGTGACACGTTCAGTTACCAGATCACTGTTGAACACGCCACCGTTCAGCAATAAGCCAACTGGGATCGCGTTTTGTTTGTCGTCTTCAATGCCAAGAGCGGCGCGAGACACTTGCTGATGTTGAGTTAAGAACTCGGCAACGTGCTTACTGACGGCTGGGTCAGCAACGTATGGAAGACCAAACTCGACAACCGCGCTGCGGCGTTTGTCTGGTACTTCACTGAAATCAGAAAGCGGGAAGAAGCCATCTAATGCGATTTGGTGCACTTCTTGTTTGCTTAGAGCAATACTCTTTGTGCCCCCAAGCAGCTTAGAACCACTGCCTAGCATGGTGATCTTTACTTCGTCAGGCGCGCTTGTTGAGAGCAGGTTTTCTTTGGCTTTACGAGTTTGTTGAATCAGCTTAGTCAGGCTTGCAGCAGTGAGTTTTTTGTTTTGATTGAAGCGACTTTCAGCAAGGTGTGCTAATGCTAAGTCGAGGTTATCACCACCTAGCATTAAGTGTTCACCAACGCCAATACGATCAAGTGCTAAGTCGTCATGAGTGAACTTAGCTTCGATAAGACTTAAGTCTGTTGTACCACCACCCACATCGCAAACAAGGATGAGCGGCAAATCTTTTAATTCGTCAGCTGCGGTTTGCTGGTGGCGTGCGTACCAGTCGTAACACACCGCCTGTGGCTCTTCGAGCAAGACGATTTTTTTCAAGCCTGCAAGCTCGGCGGCTTCAAGTGTCAGTTTACGCGCGGTTTCATCAAATGATGCCGGAACGGTGACAACTACGTCTTGGTCTTCGAGTTTGTTACTTGGATGACGGTAGTTCCATGCTTGACGAATGTGATTGAGGTAACTTGCACTGGCAATAACTGGCGAGACTTTATCCACGTCTTGCGCACCAGCCCAAGGAAGAATGTCTGAGTTACGATCAACCGCTTGGTGTGAGAGCCAGCTTTTCGCGCTGGATACCTGACGGCCTTCTACTTTCGCGCCTAATTCGCGAGCCCATTCACCAACGATGACATTGTTAATGTCGCCAGCAACAGGTTCGTTGTCCCAAGGAAGAGTGAGGTCAGAAGGGGAGATTTGACCTACAGCTGGATGATAGCGGAAAGAGGGCAGAAGTGGTTTACGAACGACTTCGCCCGGACCAATCAGTTGGTCAATGTCAAATAGGGATACTTCGGATTGTTCAAGGTTGTCGGTTATTTCACAGTAGGCCACCACAGTGTTTGTGGTGCCAAGGTCAATACCAACAAGAAAACGAGGAGATGCCATACAAAACCAAACCTTCGTGTATTTAAAAACGGCACCCGATTGGATGCCGTTTGACTTCTAATTATTGTTCTTCGTTTGAGTCACTTTTCGCGTCTTCGCGCACATCGAACTCAACATGCCATTTTTGCCCGTTATCTGCGGCGATGGCTTCTAAGTAAAGCGTGCCAAGCTCTGTGACGCGAGAAGCAAGAGTTACTGGAACCACTTCACCTTCACGACGACCTTCAGATACTGGCAGCGTTACTTGGATTTCTGGTAGCTCTTCAAGCTCTTCTGGTGCCCAGTAGTCTAAGTGAGTACCTGCTAGGTCATCACGACGAACGGTTGAGCCGAAGAATTGGAAGTTAACTGGCTGACCGATGATCAAACCAAACTCTTGGCTTGGTACGTCAACGCTTGAGCCTTCTTCCATACCAAATGGTGCGACACAAAGTGCTTCCATTGGAGGCGCCATGCCCGGAATCGCAGGCATCGCACTTTCGATACCCACGTAGTACGCCGAAGCAATACCACCACGGATACGAACACCTTGACCACGACGCACAGAGCCGTAGTAAGCCGCACCGCTAGCAACCGCAAGGTCTAGATCCACACCTGTTAGGCGTTTTGCCATTTCTGCATCTGCTTCAATTAGCCATTCGTTGATCGTGTCTTCTAGACGAGTTGCTAGAAGTTTCGATTTCAGAACACCGCCGTTGAATAGGATTGCTGTTGGCTTGATGAAGTCAGCCGATTGCGCTGCATCCGCGCCAGGCATACCTGGCATGTTTGCAAATGGGTTGAAATCTTGAGCTTGCGCTGATTCACCGCCGCTTTGCGCGTGTGCTTGCTTAGACAAGAATGCTGCAATGTGGCGAGTAATACCCGCATCTTGTGCGTAAGGCAGACCCATTTGTGTTAGTGCACCACGGTTACGTTGAACAGGGTGGTCGGTAATCGCAACTTGAGGGAAGAAACCGTCAACTAATGTTTGTTGTACTTCTTCTTGAGTCAGTTCTGTCTTCAGCGTTGCACCAAGCAGTTTAGAACCGCGACTTGGTACAACGATTGGCACTGACTGAAGCTCGCTGTCGTTCAATAGCGCTTCTTTAGCGTCACGACATGCGTGCGTCATCGCCTGAACTTGCCATGGCTGTAGCTCTTTGCCTTCTTGCGCTAGCTTCATCTTCAAGCGGTACGCAAGTGCAAGGTCCATGTTGTCACCGCCAAGTAGAATATGTTCACCTACCGCGATACGGTTCAACGTTAGATTGCCTTCGTCTTCTGTTACTTCAACTAAAGAAAGGTCGGTTGTACCACCACCGATATCGACCACAAGCACGATGTCGCCAACTTCAACTTCGTCGCGCCATTTGTCGTTGCTGTTATCAATCCAGTTGTAAAGCGCAGCTTGAGGCTCTTCTAGAAGCGTTAGGTGCACAAAACCAACGTTGCGTGCAGCTTCGGCTGTCAGGTCACGAGCCGCAGGATCGAAAGAAGCTGGAACCGTAATGGTAACGTCTTGATCGGCAAGTTTGTGGTTTGGATTCGCGTGATTCCAAGCGTCTTTTAGGTGCTCAAGGTATAACTCGGTTGCGCGAAGAGGGGATACTTTTTCCACTTCTTCTGGGCTACCTGCTGGTAGGAATGCGTCACGACGGTTTACACCTGCATGGCAAAGCCAAGATTTTGCACTAGCAACCAAACGAATTGGTGTTTTTGAACCTAGGTTACGAGCAATCGCACCGACAAGTGCCTTTGGCTCGCTCGACCATGGAAGAACGCGTGATTGCGGGTTCATTTCATGCTCATGCGGCTGGTATAGGAACGAGCCTAATTGGCTGCGAGTTTCTACAGTACCCGGCGCTGTTAGCTGCGGGATAGGCATGACTTGTACACGAGCGTCTTCGTCTTGAGTATCAACGTAAGACATTACGCAGTGAGTGGTACCTAAGTCGATACCAACACTGAATTTAGGAGACTGTTGCTCTTGCACTGTTTCTTGAGAAAGGTTTTCTTGGTTCATGTATTCCATTACAGCTCAACCTCAGCTGGAGCAATCACAGAAGCATCGTAGTTCTCAGCCAGTTTAGGCAGGTTCATAGACGTTGCCTTCCAACCTTTGTGAACTAGAGTGCCGTGGAACGGCGCGCTGCCTGTCACGTTACCAGTTAGGCGGATTTCTTGTGGGTTGAAGCCTTCTTCAACCGTAATACGAGTTTCTTCTTCTTCGTTACGAACGTGCGCAAGTGTCACGTAATCGTTCAATACTTTTTGACCGCCAGTGTGGATAACACGAGCCGCAGCGCCTACTTCTTCATCAGAGAACGAAGTTAGGTCTTCTTTCAAGAAGTC
This sequence comes from Vibrio sp. YQ_11, assembly GCF_043103065.1. Taxonomy (NCBI): domain Bacteria; kingdom Pseudomonadati; phylum Pseudomonadota; class Gammaproteobacteria; order Vibrionales; family Vibrionaceae; genus Vibrio; species Vibrio sp. YQ_11. The sequence goes on from NZ_JBICJM010000048.1 coordinate 105,070, forward strand.
GATTAGACGCGCTTCTTGCTGCATGATAGAAAGCAGCTGCATTGCAGAATCAGTAGAAGCTGTTGCAAGTTTTGATTCAACTTCCACCACTTTTTCTACGACTTTCTCTACTTCTACAACCTTTTCCACTTCAACGATCTTCTCGACTGGCTTTTCAACCTCGACGATTTTCTCGACAGGTTTCTCTACCACTTTCTCAATCACTTTTGATTTGCGTGATACTGCGATCAGAACAAGCAATACGCTCGAAGCAGCAAGGCCTGCGTGAAGCATATCGAACGTTTGAGGAATTAGGTTCAAATCAATGTTCATGACGTTTTTTCTCTTTCTATTGATTGCTCGGTGCTCAGTGTTGGCTCAATTTATTGACTAAAAGCGATCGTCTTTGCGATCTTGCACCAAGTTTAGACATTAAAATGATGACGGATGGTAGCATATTCAAGGCCTAAGGCTGTAATAATTCGTGAATATACCGTACGATCAGCGTGAAAAATCAACGATTGGACTAAGCTTGGTAGGTTGCTGCTTGATGTTTATTCGCTGGTAACGCAGTATTTCCCTAAATACCGAAGTTTAACTTACGGAAATATCAGTAGACGAGATGACCACAAGCACTGCTCAAAAGAGCTTTATAAAGAGACACTCTGATTCCATTTCTGCTTTTGTAGCGGCGCTCCTCGTCACTGCAGGCGTAATTGGTGTGGCCTACCAAATTCAGCAACGATATACCCTCGCTACTTTTGCAACCCTTGCAGATCGACAAGCTGAATCTCTAAAAGCAAATGTTGAAAATGATTTGAAATTTATCGGAGCGGGAGCCAATTTTTATCATTCTATAGACAGTTCTTATTGGTCAGCATTTCCCGTTTATGCAGAGCAGGTTATCAATAGCTCGCACAGTTTGATTGGTTTGCAGTGGATGCAACGAGTAGAGCGAGAAGATTTAGACGCGCACATTGCTAAAATGCGTAAAATATACCCAGATTACCAAATCTTTACCGTTCCAAAAGATCAGCCCAAAACCTTTGGCTACATTCTAGAAAACAACACTCCTGTTTACGTTGCAACGGACATCTACCCAAGAACCCAAGCCAACTTATCTTTACTTGGTTTTTACTCCTCTCGAAAGCGTTTTGATTTGATCTTTGACGACATCTCGACGCACAAACGCGCAAATGTTTCCGATAAAGTTCGTCTGCTTCAAGACGGCTACGACAAATCCATCCCCAAATCGGGCTTGCTGGTGTATCACCCGGTCTTTGACTCCGAGAATAAAAACCTGTTGGGTGTGGTTACAGGTGTGATTCGTAGCACTGTTTATTTCGAAGAACTGATCACCAAGACGGCGACGGAACTTGATATGTCGGTCAGAGTGGAAGACTTAGGTTTCGATGCCTCTGACGACCCGTTTTTGTTTCAAAGTGAAAACTGGGATCGGATCAGCGGTAAAGTGATCAGCCGAACGATTCAGCTGCCTAATCGACAATGGCGAATTGATTTCAAACTTTCAGATGCCGTGTCTGCTTGGGAGCGCTCCATTTTAACGGGAACGACCATCGCAGGTCTTCTGATTGCGTTTTTGATCAGCTACATCGTTAACTTACAGTCACGAGAAAAAGAACGTTTAGCCGAAATGCTTGATATTAAGACGGTTGAGCTAAAACGCATGGCCGAGTTAGACCCTCTGACGCAATTGTTGAACCGTCGAGTGTTTAACGACAACTTGCTCAATCAAATTAATAGCGGCAAACCGTTCTCTTTGGTTGGTTTCGATATTGACCATTTCAAAGTGATTAATGATAAGTACGGTCATTTGGCGGGTGATGAAGCTTTACTTCATGTCACGAGATTGGTTAATGCCAACTTAAATGCGGGTGACCGATTCTATCGTGCTGGTGGAGATGAGTTTTGTATTCTTTCCACGGTGACGGACACAGAAGAGCTAGAAGCGTATCTTGAAAAATTACGCGGCATCGTGGCGAGCTCGTCATTTGACTATGAAGAGGCGTCTATAATTTGCACATTGAGTATTGGTGCGGTAGTTCATCACGACGAAGATCCGGAAAACTTGTACCACAAAATGGATGCTCAACTGTACTTCAGTAAGGAAAATGGCCGTAATAACGTGTCGATCGGCGATTAAATCAGCGCGCAAATTCGAGTTTTTCATAGTGTTGCGGTAGAATCGCACCCTTTCAAATTTACGCTAGGAACCAAGACAAGCTATGAACCATAACCGTATCGTCTGCTTCGATTTAGAAATGTGCTGCTGGAGCGAGAATGGCGTCGGCCGCACGGGAGAGATCATCGAAGTAGGGTTAGCTGAAATAGATTTGTCTAAAGGCGAGATCGTCAAGCGTGCTCAATACTACGTGAAGCCAGAACATGATGAAGTGTCACTGTTTTGTGCCGAGCTGACGGGCATCACGCCGCGTAAAATCGAAAAGCAAGGCAGACCATTGGCCGAAGTAATCAAATCTATGATTAAGAACTTTGGTGGTCGCAACAAGATTTATGCTTCTTGGGGACGTGACGATGTCATTCTTCTTGAAGAGTGTAAACAAAAAGGCATTGAAGCGCCGTTTACGGAATTCATCAATCTCGCGACGCTGTACCGTATTCAAAACCGTTTAAAAGACAAGCGAATTGGCCACCGAGCTGCGCAAGAAGCGAAAGGTATTGAGTGGGAAGGGCGTCAGCACTCGGGCTACGTGGACGCGCACAACCTAGCGAAGCTTGCGCTCACAATGCTGTAATTAATTCGTCATCCAATCATTGTTGTTTTGTCATGGATGTAGCTTAGTGTAGAAGCTGTCAAACACATTCATACCTTGACCAGTATTTTAATAACAATGTCGTTGGCTGAAGAAAAAACGCGCGTAATGCGCGTTTTTTTATTGGTAGAAAATGAGCATTGAGCACCAATTTTATTGCCATTACGTTACTGTGATTGCAGTTTTGCGCGGATAAAATCGCTGTGGTCAACGTACAAGAGTTCTGCGGTTTTGCGAATTACGGCATCCTCAAGTGGGTCGATTTGTCCATCGGCATAAGCGACTTCCCACATGCTCTTAATCAAGTTGTAGCGAGTCTCTTGTGTGAGCTCTCGAAGCTGGGAAGTAAAATCGTACAAAGAGGTAGCGTCTTGCGTTTTTTCTTTTGCCTGAGCAAGTAACTGCTCCGATTCTTGCTCGTTTAACTCGAGCAACTTCATCAGTAAAGAACGCTTTGTGCTTTCTTCTTTTTCATCAATTAGATGATCCGCACCAGACACTTCACACAGCAGACATGCGATCGCCATGTTTGGCGACAGTGCATTGGTTTTGCTCAAATCCGAGCCGTCGATAAGTTGTTTAAACAACGAAGTAAGAGAATTAAACATAGTAAGCACCAAGCTGTTTTCTTTTAAGATGGTAATAGATACGGCAAATCTCAAGGTGTCGTATCAAATTTAGCACCGACCTGACTGGTTATTTTCCTTTATCTTCTGCGCGAGTTGGAGGGAAGTTAATCTCCTCTCCGTCGCTAGTCAGAATGCCAATGTGACTCGGTTTCCCTTCATCGTCCAAGCGTAGCTCTCCGATAGCACTGTGATTAACCAAGCGATAAAAATTGTGAGTGCTTGGCGCGCGTTTGTAGATCTTCAAGCGTTTACGTTTCGTAAACCAGTTGAGTGGTGAACGCGGACTGTAAAGCATTCTGTCTAGGCCATCGCAGATCGTGAGCAGTTGCGTAGGGAACTGGTTTTTAATGCCGCTACAGGTGATTTGATAAATATTCGGGCTGTTTTTTCGATAACGCAATTTGATGTCATAGGCGAACGAGTAGTGAACGTCACCAGACAAAATCACAAAGTTGGTTGGTGTTTTGGTATGCGTAAAAATACTGATGAGCGTATTGGCACTGCCCGGATGCGCCATCCAGTTTTCGGCATCGACCATCAACGGTTTGCCAAGCATTGTTACCACACGCTGCAAGGCTTCAATGAATTTCACACCAAACATGGGAGCGGCAGAAACAATAATCACTTTGTCTTGATGCACCAGCTCTTGGTGGAAGTCAATCATCGCTTCCCAATCCATCAAACCCGATGGTTTATTCATGCGAGATTCAGACCGCCAGCGGCGAGTTCGTGTGTCGAGTACCACGACCTTTGGTGAAGTAGGGATAGTGTAATGCCATTCTTCGAAGCGATAGAGATGTTGAATAAAGGCATCTTGAGCTTGCGAAGAGGGCGCGTCGAAAAAGTGGTTCGCGTGTCGCCAAAACGTCTCGTTAAACTTTTCTGGCGCGTTTCCCCAGCCTTGGCAAAGCCAGTACGCGATCAAACTGTTGCCGATAATGCGTTTTGAGAAAGCGTTGCTGTAAGCCGCTTGTTCCCAGCCGATGGTTAAGTTCCAATCGTCGGTTACATCGTGATCATCAAAGATCATATAGGTAGGAATGTGCGCGAGCAGTCTTTGTACCTTCGCCAAACCTGCAACAAAGTTGTCTATTTGGACTTTTTCATCGCGCCATTGCTGTTGCCATTTGGGTTCGAGAGTTTTTCCACCAACCGTGAATGCAGTTTCCAGCAAGCGGTCGCGTTTGATTAGATCCCAAAGGGTAGGTGACCAAACTAGCAGATACATCGCAAAGCATTCAGCGAAACTGATCAGGTGGTTTTCACACTCTTTCGCACTAAAAATGGGTGTGTCACGATGAGGGAACAGCTTAGTTAACAAACTACCATCATCGACATAATGTGGCAGAAGCTTATCGCGTCCATAGTAGCAATCTGGGTGTTTATACAGTTCTTTTGTATCTGCAATGGGCGCTTGCTCAAATTGCTCGTCTGGTAATCCTAGTAGCTTAACGACTTGCTCAATGGCGTCCAAAGTCGGCCCCGCTACGTGGTCTGCATAAATTTGGTCGCCACTCATGATCAGCATGTCTGGTCGCTTATCAACACGTAAGCTAGCGACCTTTTCGTCTGCAGTGACTAAAGTGTCTTTACTAAAATGGTGAGGATTTCGACAAGAGCCATGAAGAACGTAATCGGCTTTCTCGCTGATCACAAACTCCAATCCTTGATGTGGATGTTGGTCTTGTTCATAGCTCAGATGTGGCAACAGCTCAGTCAATAGACCATCTTGAGTTTGAATTTGGTAGCGAAGCGGTTGATGAGTTGGGTAATCACCTTTAATGGCGAGTAAGCTTACCCACGCGCTCTGACCTATTTGGAGCTGCTGAAGTTCATCAAGTGATTGTGATGTGTATACGTTGTGAGTGCTTGCATCCATTATTTCAACCACGCCTTTAAGAGGCTTGGTCGTCACTAACCAAATGTTGATTTCAGACGCGGTAACTTTGCGCAGGACAGGCCCGGCAATAACAAGAGGAAGGGGAGTAGGTTCAGTATTGGTCAACGTTGTTGGCAAAGCGCTTCCTTATGTATCTGATTCTTCTTCTAATACTTCGATGACTTGAGAGCTGCTAAGTTCATGTCCCATTAAAAACAAACCTAACATCGCATCCGCTTTTGATGCGTTGTCACTGTCTTCATCCAGAATTTGTTGCAGGCGAGTGCGTATCAAATCTATTTCATGATCGACAAAACCACGGCCTTCTTCTTCACCTTGTCCATCTTCAGGTGCGTTATCGAAATGCAAAAACAGGAGCTCACCATCGAGCTTGGTATCCACTAATCTTTCAGGTAGCCACTCTTCTCCCATCACGATGTCTGGGTTGGAGTTAGACGGCAAATTATTGAGGATAGAGATAAGTTCTGATGCTTTCACGTTTACTTCGTTATGTTTAAGTTCAAGCTAAACCCATAAGTGGCTGCTTTTAATGATTTTTGATGACGACATGCCTAGATTACTGGCATAGTTCGTTGTTAGGTTAACAACGCACTGAGATTATGTTCATGCCAACGTATCAAAGTGCATGACGCGAACTGTCACGCACATGACAACGTTAAGTATTGTAACGGCTAATATCGAAAGAACATAAGCTTAATTCACTGATTTTCTCCATCAACTTTGATTAAAACCCATGAAGAGATTGAAACAAGCCACCATGATGCTTCCGCTCGCTGCGGCTGTATCAACGGCTTATGCAACAGATGAGCAAACGTGGGGCATTGCCGCCATGTATCGCACGGCCTCGATTCCTTTTTACACTGCTAACGATGACTCTACGGTGAGCACCTTCGTACCGATGATGTTTTTTGAAAATGAACATTTGTACATTAACGGACTCGAGGGTGGTGCTTTTCTGTTTAACGAAGAGGATTCTGACTGGCGAGTGAGCGCGATTACGCGTCTTCGTTTTGTCGACATTCCTAAATCCGTTCAAAACGCGTTTGAAGGTGATCGCGTCGATTTTGGTGGCCAACTGCGTTATGACTTCAATGAAAACTGGCGCGCTGAAGTGGAGTTGATGACGGATGACGAGTTTCAGTTCCACTCAAACTACAGAATTGCAGCAAATTACGAGCTGGGTGATTGGGAGTTCGAACCATCTTTTACCATCCGTTATAAGGACTCTGATTTCAACAGCGAGTATTACGCTTTCAAAGATGTGACAGGGGAAAGAATCGGTGCTGGCGCAGATGCTAATCTGGGCATCAAAGCGCGTTATCACGTGATTTCTAACCTCTATTTGTTGGGTGAAACCAGCGTGACGCGCTTAGACAACGAAGCTTACAAGAGCGGAATTGTCGAAGATCGTTACCAAGGTGAAGTGTTTGTCGGTTTCGGCTTCTTTAACGACAAAGGCAAAGAGCGAAAATCTGACCTTCACAATCGTCCATATTTGCGAATTGCGCACGGTTGGGCGACGCCTTCCAATATGGGCGACATTTTCAAGTTCAACGCTGAAAAGGATGAATACGATAATCAGCTCACTTCGTTTTTCTACGGACATCCGTTGACTGATGAACTGTTTGGTTTGCCTCTTGATATCTATTTAACGCCTGGTTTGGTTCACCATTGGTCGTCGGATGTTCAGTCGTCTAGTACCGAATATGTCATGGCGATTAAAGCGTATTACACCTTTAACTGGCCGACTCAATGGCGTTTTGGTGTTGCGGAAGGGATGTCTTACATTGACAACATCACCTATATCGAAGGTACAGAAATGGAAGAGAAGGGTTACACGCCAAGTAACTTGCTTAACTATTTGGACTTTTCATTGGATGTGAACGTCGGTGACCTGTTTAACCAAAAAGATTGGGAGAACATGTGGGTGGGGTATTCGTTACACCATCGCTCTGCGATCTTTGAAAACGCCTCTCAATTCGGCAGAATTAAAGGCGGAAGTAACTACAACACGATTTATTTCCAATACGAATTCTAAATACATTATTAAGCCCTGTAATCCTACAGGGCTTTTTATTATCCAACAATTGATAACTATTATTATTTTTATTCTTCTGTATTCTATTTTTGTATTTATATATTCAATTTGAATTAGTAAATATTATCTATTTTACCTAGCTCTGACCTATTCATATTTCATTAATAAAAAATCGCAAAATGAAATATAAGATTACGCATCGTGCCATTTATAAATTGATAGTGGTCAAACTTATTAGCCATTAAATCTACAAGGATATCGATAGTGGTTTCTTGTCTGGCTTTAGTTGCTCAAGGCCTGATAAGTAAAGCTTGATTAATAGATCTTAGAAATGTCACTTTGACCTCAAAGTGTTTTAGATGTTTTCAATTCATGCCTATTTTGAAAATACGATCTCTATATCTTATTTGTTTCTAATTAGTGTTCTTTCCCCACTTGTTATTAATTAAGCGCCACTCCCAATTTTAAATGCACTTAGGAAAAAACCATGAGTCAAAATGGTAAGTTTAATATTACTCGGCGTGATGCTTTAAAGGGTGGTTCTGCTCTTGGCGCTCTAGCGCTAGCAGGAAACGCGCTTTCTCTCCCGTTTGCAACTAAAGCGGTTGCCAAAGAAACACCAGCAAAACCAAACGAAAAAATTGTCTGGTCGGCATGTACCGTAAACTGTGGTTCTCGTTGTCCGCTTCGTATGCACGTGGTCGACGGTGAAATCAAATGGGTAGAAACCGATAACACGGGTGATGATGTGTACAACCACAATCACCAAGTTCGCGCTTGTTTGCGTGGTCGCTCTATGCGTCGCCGTGTTTACTCGCCAGACCGTTTGAAATACCCACTTCTTCGCGTTGGTAAACGTGGTGAAGGTAAGTTCAAACGCATTACTTGGGACGAAGCCTTTGACCTCATCGGTGACAACCTAAAACGCATCATTAAAGACTATGGTAATGACGCGGTTTACTTAAACTACGGTACGGGTACCTTGGGTGGTACGGTAACTAAGAGCTGGGATCCGAGCGCGACATTGGTTGCACGTATGATGAACCTTTGTGGTGGTTACCTGAATCACTACGGCGACTACTCAGCAGCGAACATCGAATGTATGTCTGAGTACTTCTACGGTAGTTGGGTAGACAACAACTCGATTGACGACGTACAAAACGCCGAACTTTGTCTGATGTTTGGTAACAACCCAGCCGAGACGCGTATGTCGGGCGGTGGTCAAATCCACAACTACGTGGACGCAAAAAATATTAGCCACACACGTACGATCTGTATCGACCCTCGTTACACCGATACTGCCGCTGGCCGTGAAGACCAATGGATTCCTATCAAACACGGTACCGATGCGGCTCTTGTCGCTGCTATCGCCCATGTATTGATCAGTGAAGATAAAGTCGACCAAGACTTCCTTGACCGCTACTGTGTGGGTTACGACCGTAAAACTCTGCCAGCGTCAGCGCCAGAAAATGGCAGCTACAAAGATTACATCATGGGCACAGGTCCGGATGGTATCGAGAAAACGCCAGAGTGGGCACAACCAATCACAGGTATTCCTGCTGATGTGATCTTGAAACTTGCGCGCGACATCGGCGATGCAAAACGTATTTACATTACCCAAGGTTGGGGTCTACAACGCTCTGCAAACGGTGAGCAAGCATGTAAAGCGATCATGATGCTGTCTCTGCTTCGTGGTCAGGTTGGTCTACAAGGTGGTGGTACTGGTGCTCGTGAGGGTAACCACTCTTACCCATTCCAACGCTTCCCGAAAGTGCCAAATCCAATCAGCGCTTCTATCCCAATGTTCCTTTGGACAGACGCGATTTTCCGCGGCACTGAGATGACCGATCTTACTGATGGCATCAAAGGTGTAGAGAAGCTGCAAAACAACATCAAGTTTATCTGGAACTATGCAGGTAACTGTCTGATTAACCAGCACTCAGACATCAACCGCACACACGACATTCTTCAAGATGAAAAAGCGTGTGAAATGATTGTAGTGATCGACAACCACATGACGTCTTCTGCGAAGTATGCCGATATTGTACTGCCAGACTGTACAACGTCCGAGCAATCAGATTTCTGTATGGATGGTGCGGCAGCGTCAATGCCTTACTTCATCTTTGCAAGCCAAGCGATTCAACCTCGTTTCGAATGTAAGCCAATCTACGACATCATGTCTGGCGTGGCGAAGCGTATGGGCGTGTTTGATGAGTTTACTGAAGGTCGCACTCAAGAAGAGTGGCTGCAATGGATGTACGCTCAGACCGTCAAACAAAACAACGATCCAAACCTGCCGTCTTACGATGAGATGAGAAAACAGGGCATCTACAAGAAGCAATTCGACCGTCCACACGTGGCGTTTGAGGACTTCCGTCGTGACCCAGAGGCGAATCCGTTGCCTTCTCCGTCAGGTAAGATTGAGATCTACTCAGAGACCCTCGCGAAGATCAACGAAGAATGGGAACTGGATGAAGATGAATCCATCACACCATTGCCAGAATATGTTTCGACATTCAACGGCTGGGATTCGCCAGATCGTAAAGAGTTCCCACTTCAGCTAACGGGCTTCCACTACAAATCACGCGCGCACTCTACGTACGGCAACGTGGACATCCTAAAAGCAGCAGCACCACAAGAGCTTTGGATCAACCCAGTCGATGCGGATTCTCGCAACATTGATAACGGCGATTTGGTGAGCGTTCGTAGCAAGTTTGGTGAAATGAACGTTCGCGTAAAAGTGACCCCACGCATCATGCCGCATGTGGTTGGCTTAGGTGAGGGCGCATGGTACGCACCAAACGCAAAAGGTGTTGACCAAGCGGGCTCAATCAACGTGCTAACAACACAACGTCCAAGCCCTTTGGCAAAATCAAACCCGAGCCATACCAACCTCGTTGAAGTGACGCTAATTAAGAAAATGGGGGCTAAATAATGAGCACAGCGAAGCAGTATGGCTTTTACATTGATTCAAGCAAATGTACTGGCTGCAAAACATGTCAGCTCTCTTGTAAAGACAACAAAGATCTGGGTATCGACCGTAACTTCCGTCGTGTTTACGAATATGTAGGCGGCAACTGGACAGAAGAAAACGGCGCGTTCCGTCAAAATGTGTTCGCGTACTACCTATCGATCTCTTGTAACCACTGTACTAACCCAGCGTGTACCAAGGTTTGTCCATCTGGTGCAATGCACAAGCGTGAAGAAGACGGCTTTGTCGTTGTCGATGAAAGCGTGTGTATCGGCTGTAAATCTTGTCACATGGCATGCCCATACGGTGCACCTCAATACAGCGAAGAAAAAGGTCACATGACTAAGTGTGATGGCTGTTACGAACGTGTCGCAGAAGGCTTAATGCCAGTGTGTGTTGATAGCTGTCCATTACGTGCGATTGAGTTTGGTCCAATTGATGAGCTGCGTGCGAAATACGGTTCAAACGCGGATGTGGCACCACTGCCAGATTCTCGCATTACGAGTCCGAACCTGATCGTGAAGCTAAATCCAAATGGTCGCCCAACCAATGACCGCACTGGTTTCCTACAGAATCCAAGAGAGGTGAAATAATGTTATACGAAGCACCATTAGTTGCCTTTACGGTTCTTGCTCAAACAGCGGTTGGCGCGCACCTAACGGTTAATGCGTTCGAGAAATTCGGTAAGCCACCACGCGTGACAGAACCTCGTATGAACATCGCACGTTTCGCAATTTTGGTTGTGATGGGGTTGGGTTTCTTGTTCTCAACCACTCACTTAGGTAGCCCACTCCGTGCATTCAACGCATTAAACCGTGTTGGTAGTGCGGCGCTATCTAATGAGATCTTAACGGGTGCAAGCTTTCTGTCTCTAGCGGGTTTGTACTGGTTGCTAACGATTCTAAAAATCGGCAGCGAAGGCGTTCGCAAAATCGTGAACTGGTTGTCTATCGCGGTTGGCGTGATTTTCATGTTCGCGATGGCAAATGTTTACCAAATCGAAACGGTTCCAGCATGGTACTCACCAATGACAACGGTTGCGTTTTGGTTCACGGTCGTGACTTCGGGCCTGATGTTTGGTTACACGCTGATCAACGTATTGGACGTGACGGCTGAGAAAACTAACCGTCGCCTAATGTGGGCAGGTGTGAGTTTGATTGCTCTGAACCTAGCATTCACAGTGATGCAAACCATTCACTTCGCAGGTATCTCAACCGCGATTCACAGTGGCTTAGATCAAATCACCATGCTATCTGGCTATGTTGCCGGTCATGTGCTGTTGCTTGTGGTTGCGGCGGGTCTTTGGGTATTCGCTGAGTTGTTTACCGCAGAAGGTCGTCAGAAGAACTTGCTGGTTATCGTGGCATTCGTTGCCTTGTTCGTTGCAGAGATTCTGGGTCGCAATGTGTTCTACGGCATGCACTTTACATCTGGTTTGTACTAATAACCGTGATTTGTGCTGATAACCATTAACAGAGGGGGGCGAGTGTTCGTCCCACCTCTATTCCGTTTCATTTAATCGAAGAATAAAAACACCAGTCATCAAAGGTACTTCATGCAAATTTCTCAACTTGAACCACAAGATACCAGCATCGTTCTTAAGCTGTTTGGTGCACTGTTTTACTACCAGCCTAAAGATTACCCAGCGGCAAATCTCAATAGGTTGCTGAGCAATACAGATACACCAATCGAAGCGCTTAATGACATGTTACGCAGCTTCCAAAACGAGAGCGAAGAGGCACTGCAAATGGAGCACGATCGTATGTTTGCCGGTATTGGTGAGATGCCAGCGCCACCTTGGGGATCGGCTTATCTAGATAAAGAGGCGGTGTTGTTTGGTGAATCAACCATTGAATATCGTTACTTTTTGCAGCGTTGTGGTTTTTCTTTGGAATCTGACCAACGTGAACCAGAAGATCAAATCGGCTTGATGCTGATGGTGTTAGGCATGTTGATTGAAACTGAACAGCAAAAACTGGCGGCTGAAATGCTGCGCGAACACTTGATGACATGGTTTGGCTTTTTCAACAAGCGCTTCAAAAAAGCGGTGACTCTCACGTCTTACTCAAAACTGTCGAACCTTACTGAAGAATTACTTCAATCCCTGAGTGAACAATACCAAGTCGTTGTGCCTGCAAAGAGAGATTACTCGGATGCGCCAGTCTGAATCGGTTGATCTAAGCAAGCGGCGTTTTCTTTCGTTCTGTCGTGCGCCAGTTGAACAAGCTCAAGAGCGTCGTGTTAAAGCGAGACCTCCGTATGCGGTAGAAGAATCAATGTTCACGCGTCTGTGTGATGGATGCGGAGAGTGTGCCTCTGCATGTCCAAGCCAAATCATTGAAATGGTCGATGGCGTGGCCGCGTTAGACATCAGCTACTCAGCATGTGATTTATGCGGTGAGTGTAAGTCGGCGTGTCCTACATTGGCGCTTTCAAACCAAACAGAGTCTACAGGCTTGATTGCAACTATCTCGAACAGCTGCGAAAACTTATACGGTTATTGCGGCAGTTGCGAGGACAGTTGCCCTTACGATGCATTGCAATGGCAAGACGATGCCAAACCCAAAATTGATGCTGCCAAATGCAAAGGTTGTGGGCAATGTGCGCAAAGCTGTTACACCAGCATGATCAGCTTTGACTTAAAACGATAAAAAAGGGATTGGCGTACACCAATCCCTTTTTATTTGTATTCTTTTTGTCGTTGAAGTTATGCCATTGTGGCAAGTTGGCTTTGTGCTTCTGAAATGCCTTTCGATGCCGCATCGTCACCCATGTTTAACGCCTCTGCGTAAACAAATTCCACATCAGTGATTCCTACAAAACCCAGTACAGTGCGTAGGTATGGCGTCACGTTGTCGGTTGGTGAATCTTTATGGATACCACCGCGCGTGGTTACTACGATCGCTTTCTTACCTTCAATCAAACCTTGAACGCCGTTTTCTGTGTATTTGAATGTCACGCCTGCACGAGCAATCAAATCAATCCAGTTTTTAAGCTGAGTCGGAATGGTGAAGTTGTACATTGGTGCAGCGATAACCAAAGTGTCTGCGGCCTTTACTTCTTCAATCAAGGTATCAGACAAGTCGACAACCGCTTGTTGTTCTTGTGAAAGATCTTCCGTTGTGCGAAGTGCAGTGGCAACGGCGAAGTCCAAAACTGGCAGTGGGTTTGCAGCCAAATCACGAACGGTCAGTTTGTCTTGGTCTACATTTTTGATGAAGTCTTCAACCAATTTGTTTGATTGAGAGTAATCGCCAAGGATGCTTGATTTTAGAGCTAGTACACGAGACATAATGGTTATTCCTTAAATAAGTGCTTTCGACTATGGGAGCCATTATAAGTAAGGTAAGTGAGTTCAAAAGCCTAGCAATTCGCTTAACATGTTCGAAAAAATTGAATGAGCTTTCGGTTATCTTGTTGCAGACCTTGTGTGATACAATCCGCGCAGTTTTTGTAATGAAAAGAATAGGAAACGCTTTGACTTCGTCACAGCCCCCAAAAAAGACTCCCGCTGAAGAGCAAGCGACACCGTCAAATGGTGCGCAAAAGGCGACAGCGAAACAAGCTCAAACACCTCAGGCTCAAGTGAATAGCGCGGCATCTCTGCGTAAAGCACTGAATCAGTGCATGATGCGTGACCGTTTTCGTTTGAGTAAAAGAATCTCTGGTGCAAGCAAAATTAAGAAGGACGCAGCGCGTAACGCTGTGTTTGATGAAATCGCATTAGACATTGCTAAATCGATGATGGTTGCGGAACAACGCAGCAACTACAAGCCAACGATTGAATACCCTGAAATCCTGCCAGTCAGCCAAAAGCGCGACGACATTGCGAAAGCGATCGAAGAAAACCAAGTGGTTATCGTTGCGGGTGAAACCGGTTCAGGTAAAACCACTCAGCTACCAAAAATCTGTGCTGAGCTTGGTCGCGGTAAGTTTGGTCTGATTGGCCACACTCAGCCTCGTCGTCTTGCGGCGCGTTCGGTTGCGAACCGTATTGCCGAAGAGATGGAAACCAAACTGGGTGAGTTTGTTGGTTACAAGGTTCGATTCAACGATCAGATCTCTGAAAACACCCAAATCAAATTGATGACGGACGGTATCTTGCTGGCTGAAATTCAGCATGACCGTTTCTTAAATCAATACGACACCATCATTATCGATGAAGCGCACGAGCGCAGCCTTAACATCGATTTCATCTTGGGTTACTTGAAAGAGTTGCTGCCACGTCGTCCTGATTTGAAAGTGATCATCACGTCGGCAACCATCGACCCAGAGCGTTTTTCAAAACACTTCAACAACGCACCAATTATTGAAGTGTCAGGTCGTACTTACCCAGTAGAAACGCGTTACCGCCCACTAAGTGGTGATGACGACAACGATCGTGACCAGCTTGAAGGTATTTTCGAAGCGGTAGACGAACTGTGTGATGAAGGTTTAGGTGACATCCTGATCTTCATGAACGGCGAGCGTGAAATCCGTGATACCGCTGATGCACTGTCTAAACGTAACCTGAAGAGCACGGAAATTGTGCCGCTTTACGCGCGCTTGTCGGCGGGTGAACAGAACAAAATCTTCCAACCGCATGCTGGTCGTCGAATTGTACTGGCAACCAACGTAGCAGAAACCTCGTTGACGGTTCCGGGCATCAAATACGTGATCGATCCGGGTACGGCGCGTATTAGCCGTTACAGTTACCGTACTAAAGTACAGCGCCTTCCAATTGAGCCAATTTCTCAGGCGAGCGCGAACCAACGTAAAGGTCGTTGTGGTCGTGTGGAAGAGGGTATCTGTATCCGTCTGTACTCAGAGGAAGATTTTGAGTCACGTCCGGAGTTTACTGATCCTGAGATCCTGCGTACTAACCTAGCATCGGTTATCTTGCAGATGACGGCACTTGGCTTGGGCGACATTCAAGCGTTTCCATTTGTGGAAGCGCCGGATAAACGCAACATCCAAGACGGTGTTCGCTTGTTGGAAGAGCTTGGTGCGATTAACGCCGAAGCGAAGGACGCGAAAAAACGCTTAACCAGCATTGGTCGCCAATTGGCTCGCTTGCCTATCGACCCGCGTCTCGCACGTATGGTTTTGGAAGCGCCAAAATATGGTGCTCTAAAAGAAGTGATGATCATCGCAGCGGCATTGTCGATTCAAGATCCGCGTGAGCGCCCTTCAGACAAACAACAATCGTCAGATGATAAACATCGTCGTTTCTTCCATGAAGAGTCGGACTTCCTGACATTTGTGAACTTGTGGGATTACATCCAGAAGCAGCAGAAAGCGTTGACGGGCAACCAATTCCGCAAACAATGTAAGCAAGATTACTTGAACTACTTGCGCGTACGTGAGTGGCAAGATGTGTACTTCCAGATTCACCAGTCGATGCGTGAAATGGAATTCAAACTTAACGATGAGCCTGCGTCTTACCATGGCGTACACAGTGCGATTCTGGTTGGTTTGTTGTCGCACATTGGTATGAAAGACCAAGAGAAGAATGAATACCAAGGCGCGCGTAACGCTCGTTTTCATATCTTCCCGGCATCGGGGCTGTTCAAGAAGCAACCTAAGTGGATCATGTCGGCTGAGCTGGTGGAAACCTCGAAACTTTGGGGTCGTATCATCGCCAAGATTCAACCGGAGTGGATCGAGCCATTAGCCAAGCACCTTATCAAGCGCAGTTACAGCGAACCGCATTGGTCGAAGAAACGCGCGGCGGTGATGGCGCATGAAAAAGTCATGCTTTACGGCGTACCAATCGTACCGAAACGTTTGGTGAACTACGGCAGTATCGATCCTACCGTTAGCCGCGAAATCTTTATTCGTAGTGCATTGGTTGAAGGTGAGTGGGAAACCAAACACGCGTTCTTCAAGCAAAACCGTAAGCTTTTGCAAGAAGTGGAAGAGCTTGAACACAAATCTCGTCGTCGTGACATCTTGGTGGATGATGATGAGCTGTTTGATTTCTATGACCAACGCGTTGGTACCGAAGTGGTGTCTGGTAAGCATTTCGATACATGGTGGAAAAAGGCATCGAAAGAAAATCCGGAACTGCTGAACTTTGAAAAAGAGATGCTGTTCAAGGGTGATGCTAGTCATGTCACCGATTTGGATTACCCGAACTTCTGGCATCAGAATGGTTTGAAGCTCAAGTTGAGTTACCAGTTTGAACCGGGTGATGATAGTGACGGTGTAACCGTACACTTGCCATTGCCGATTTTAAACCAAGTCGAACCAGCAGGTTTTGACTGGCAGATCCCGGGTTTACGCCATGAGCTTGTGGTGAGCTTGATTAAGTCTCTGCCGAAGACAATTCGTAAGAACTTTGTGCCTGCACCGAACTATGCGGATGCGTTTTTAGCACGCGTAACACCAATGGAAGCGCCGCTGCTGGACTCGCTAGAAAAAGAACTGCGTCGTATGACTGGCGTAGAAGTGCTGCGTGAAGATTGGAACTTAGAACAAGTGCCTGAACACTTGAAAGTCACGTTCCGCGCGGTTGATCATCGAAATCGCAAGCTGAAGGAAAATAAAGATCTTCATGAACTAAAAGAAAGCTTGAAAGACAAAGTTCAAGAAACGCTTTCCAAAGTCGCGGATGACGATATCGAACAACAAGGTCTGCATACGTGGAGCTTTGGCGAACTGCCGAAAGTGTATCAACAAAAACGTGGCGGCTACGATGTAAAAGCGTATCCGGCGCTTGTTGATACTAAAGACAGCGTTGAGATCAAACTCTACGAAACCGAATTTGAGCAGATCACCGCAATGCGCGCTGGTCAGCGCCGCTTAATTTTGTTGAACGTACCGTCGCCAATTAAATATTTGCACGCAAACTTGCCGAACAAATCGAAGCTGGGTCTGTACTTTAACCCTTACGGCAAAGTGCTTGATCTGATTGATGACTGTATTGCCTGTGGTGTCGATAAGCTTATTGAAGAGCAGGGCGGTTTGGTTTGGGAGTCTGAGAAGTTTGAAGCGTTGAAAGAACACGTTCGCGCTGAACTGGGTGATACCGTGGTAGAAATTGCCAAACAGGTAGAAACCATTCTGACGACGGCTTTCAACATCAACAAAAAGCTGAAAGGCAAGATTGATTTCACCATGGCGTTTGCGTTGTCGGACATCAAAGCGCAAATCGAAAGCTTGATTTTTAAAGGCTTTGCAACGGAATGTGGCTGGAAACGTTTGCCTGATATTCTTCGCTACATGCGTGCAATTGAGCGCCGCATGGAGAAATTGCCGATCGATCCGAACAAAGACCGTTTGCACATGCTTAAAGTGGAATCTGTCACCAAGGATTACAAAGAGTTGCTGAATAAGATCCCGAAAGGGATGGTGATTCCAGAAAATGTGAAAGAAATCCGCTGGATGATTGAGGAGCTTCGAGTGAGCTACTTTGCTCAACAATTAGGCACTCCATATCCGGTTTCTGATAAACGAATCAAAAACGCGATTGATGCTTGTTAATCAACAAGTAAAATGGCGCTGTGGTTTGTTGTAAACGATGAAAAAGTTACTGGTACAGTAATTGCTAGTAACTTGTCACGTGTTGTTTTTAGTTCTCGGGAGGCAATGGTTCGCCTCCCTTGTATTTGTAGTACCAACGTCTGATTTGCAAGACGTGGGGAATAATAAAGAGTAAAGGTAGATGATGAAAAAAACTCTATTAGCAGTGGCGCTACTTGGCGCATCTTCTGCGGCAATGGCAGATTCTTGGATTTACGGCGGTGCAACTGTTGGTCAATCTGACTACAAAGGCGAGACAGATACGTCTTACTCTGTGCACGTAGGTACAGGTATTCTACCTATCATCGGTATTGAAGCGGGTGTAACTCAACACGGTGAGTTCAACGTAAACGGCCAAGATACTAAGCTGACTTCTTACTACGCTGCACTTAAGCCAAGCATCGATTTTGGCCCACTGCACGTTTACGCGAAAGGTGGTATCCACCAGTGGGATAAGAAAGTAAAAGGCGGCAAAGACGATGATGATTTCGATCTAATGTACGGTGTAGGCGCTGAGTACTTCATTTTTGGTCCAATGTCTGTTGGTGCTAGCTACATGAACTACACTGCGGGCAAAGACGACATCGGTACGTTCTCTGTTAACGCGACATTGCACTTCCTATAATCATCCGTTCAAGATGATGCAAATTCTGAACACCGGCATTGCGCCGGTGTTTTTTTGTCTATTGATAATCCTAACTGCTCTTAATTCTACTATTCACCTGAATTGATATCACACAAACAAAATCTGAACATAAATTATTCACTTTTTGATCTTAAATTCGCCATGCCTTCCAATATATATTGACGAGTAGGTGCGCATGTATGCGTAATGTTCCGTTCAGGAATCGAACAGGAAGGTATAACTATGAAAACAAAACTCTCGTTATTGGCTTTGGCGTTGTGTTCAACATCAGTGCTTGCTGACTCATGGATTTATGCAGGCGGCCAAATTGGTCAATCAGATATTGATGGCGAAAACGACACAACGTATGGCGTGCATGTCGGAACGGGGATTCTGCCATTAATCGGTATCGAAGTCGGTTATTTCAACCACGGTAAAGTCGACTTGTCTTTCGGTGGCAACAAAGGGGATGCGGATTTCACTTCGTTCTACTTAGCGGCGAAACCAAGCATCGATTTTGGTCCGCTACATGTGTATGCCAAAGGCGGAATTAATGCATTCAATGTCGATTACAATGGCGGATTAAGCTCGGTCAGCAAAGATGATGGCGTGTCTTACATGTATGGCGTCGGCGCAGAATATTTCTTGTTAGACAATATCTCTGTTGGTGCAAGTTACCAATCATTTGGCGTGGATATCAATGGGGACAGCGATAACCTAAGCAGCTTTACGGGCAACGTGACTTTCCATTTCTTGTAAACCGCAAACTTCCCGATCTTCTTTATCCAACTCACTCTTCACAGTTGGTTGAAAAACTCCACCTACCTCAAAATGGTCTCGCACTTATGTGCGAAGCCATTTCTTTTGTTCTGAATACCGTTTGACCTTGTTGATTGAAGGTTTTCCTCTGTGTATTCCTATTTTGAAAAATAGTTAGATGTCGTAGTTTATTTCTGTGAGTTGAAGATGCTTGTTTGGCGTTTATTTGCTGTAAATATGCAATAAAAGTGTCATTTTTGCATAAATCTGTGATTGGTGATAAAATTCGCTTCGTTTTTAAAGTTTAGAGTTCAAATTAATGGAGGGCGGTATTGGAGTTCTTCTCCCCTGAGAAGCGTTTCAAATTACGTTAAATTTGTATTTATGGATAATGCATTTAAAAAATATAGTATCGACACAACAGACTATCAGGTTGGCCAAGACAACGTTCAAAAATGGGGCTTCGATATACACAATCCCGTATTCGGCATCAGTGCTGGTCTCGTTGTTTTCTGTCTTATTTCACTTCTTCTTGTCGAGCCAGTTACCGCTCGCGACGCATTAAACGGGATCAAAAACGGAATTATTGAACAGTTTGATGCATTCTTTATGTGGTCTACCAATTTCTTCTTATTGTTCGCTGTTGCTCTGCTTTTCTCGCCATTAGGTAAGATTCGTTTAGGCGGTAAAGAGGCGACGCCGGATCATTCAACCGTTTCATGGTTATCAATGCTGTTTGCTGCAGGTATGGGTATTGGCCTTCTCTTTTGGAGTGTGGCTGAGCCAACGGCCTATTTCACGGATTGGTGGGGTACACCGCTAAACGCAGAAGCGTATTCAGCCGATGCTAAATCACTCGCGATGGGTGCGACCATGTTTCACTGGGGTGTTCACGGTTGGAGTATTTACGCCCTTGTTGCGTTGGCGCTTGCTTTTTTCGCCTTTAACAAAGGTTTACCGCTTTCATTGCGTGCGGCGTTTTACCCAATTTTTGGTGATCGTGCATGGGGCTGGTTAGGTCACGTTATCGATATCCTTGCTGTACTTTCGACGTTGTTCGGTCTTGCGACTTCTCTTGGTTTGGGTGCTCAGCAGGCAACCAGTGGTATTAACCATGTATTTGGTTTAGACGGCGGCATCGGTACACAAATGGTGGTGATTGCGTTTGTAACCTTTATTGCTGTGCTTTCTGTTGTTCGTGGTATTGACGGTGGTGTCAAACTCCTAAGTAACGTCAATATGATCGTTGCGTTCGCTCTGCTTATTTTTATTACGTTCATTACCTTTGATACTGCGATGGGTTCATTAGTCGACACGACAATGGCATACATCCAAAACATCATTCCGTTGAGTAACCCGCATGGTCGTGAAGACGAAACGTGGATGCACGGTTGGACAGTGTTCTACTGGGCGTGGTGGGTATCTTGGTCTCCGTTTGTGGGTATGTTTATCGCTCGCGTATCGAAAGGCCGTACCGTTCGAGAATTTTTGTTCGCAGTCATCGTGATTCCGACGTTGGTAACATTGGTTTGGATGTCAGTATTTGGTGGTATTGCGCTTGATCAGGTCGTGAACAAAGTTGGTGAATTGGGTGCGAATGGTTTAACGGATATTTCACTGACACTATTTCATGTTTACGATGTATTACCATACAGCTCAGTGATTTCTATTCTGTCGATTGTTTTGATTTTGGTGTTCTTTATCACCTCATCTGACTCCGGTTCATTGGTTATCGACAGTATCACTGCGGGCGGTAAGATTGATGCTCCCGTTCCACAGCGAATCTTTTGGGCGTGTATCGAGGGTTCAATTGCCGCGGTTATGCTTTGGGTTGGCGGTAAAGAAGCCTTACAAGCGCTACAGTCTGGTGTGGTTGCGACCGGCTTGCCATTTACCTTTGTTCTGCTGTTGATGTGCGTGAGTTTGGTGAAAGGTTTACGTACCGAGCTTTCCGCTTACCGCTAATCGATGTTGATAAATTAATACTCAATGCCGAGCATTCATTTGCTCGGCATTTTTATTTCTGCTTTTCTTTTTAAGAAATTCCGTTACAGTTTGGGCTTCTTTTTCATCACTCAACTGCATTATGTCGCTTGCTAAACTTATTCTCATTCGTGGTCTTCCTGGCTCAGGAAAAACAACCTTGGCGAAACAATTGGTAAAAGATTTCGATGCGAAGCATTTCGAAGCCGACATGTATTTTGAGAATGAGAAAGGCGAGTACCACTTCAATCCGTCTTTGCTTCCGCAAGCGCACGAATGGTGTTTTGAACAAACGCGCAAATGGTTGAACAAAGGGAAAATCGTGATTGTGAGTAATACCTTTGTACGACATTGGGAAATGAAGCGGTATTTAGATTACTGCCGAAAGAAATCTATCGAGGTGGAAGTGATGGTGTGCTCGGGCGAATATCAGAGCATTCATAATGTGCCACCAGCGACAATCGAGAAGATGCGTCGCCAGTGGCAAGAGTAATAAAATAGACTCGAAGCATTACTGGCCGCGTCCATCAATCATTACGATAAGCGTTTTGCTCATGATAGAAAGATCCATCGTGATCCACGAGTAGAACGACCCAAGGCTTAGTGCATAGCTGTGGTCAAAACCGACTTTTCTTCTCACGTCTTCAATGCAAGCATCGTAACCTTGGTTTACTTGCGCTAAGCCTGTAATACCTGGCAGTACGCCGTATGTACGCTCTACAAAATATGGAATTTCATCTTCCAGCTTTTGATAAAAGGCAGGTCGCTCAGGGCGAGGGCCAATCATAGACATTTCACCTTTCAATACATTGAATAGCTGCGGTAACTCATCGAGACGAGTCTTACGTAAAAATCGGCCGACCGGGGTAATGCGTGGATCATTTTCGGTTGCCCAAACGGCACCTGAGCGTTGTTCTGCATCGATGTACATCGTGCGAAACTTCATGATTTGAAACAGATCCATCTTCTCTGGTGTGCAGCGACCAACACGCAGTTGACGATAAATCACTGGGCCTTTTGAGCTGACCTTGATGGCAAGAGCAATGAACGGAAACAGTGGTGCGGTTGCTAGCAGAATCAACAGTGCAACCAGTACATCAAACGTTCTTTTCGCGTGGCATACATTTGAGTCGTAACGTGAGTTTTTCATGATGCTTTCCTTATTGGTTGACGCGTTTCCAACGTCCGTTTTCCATGCCTAGTAGGTACTTCATACCGCCGACAAAGTTTGCGATATGGCCAACGATGATATAGCTAATCAGTTTGAAAGGTTTCACTGTGTTAAGGGCTGGTATCAGATAAGTCATTAACGCAATACCGTAAATGCCAACCTGCGCCAACAGCAACAATAGAAACACCGGATGTTGAGCAAGTAACAATGAGCACACTAAGCACACAATCATCAAATACGGCGTTGCTAAACGCAGAACCTTTCCTGATAGAAATGCAAAGGCGGTGCCACGATAGCGAGGCAGCAACAATTTTTTCAATTGCATCAGCTGCTGCATGTTTCCGGCTGAGATTCGTAGGCGGCGCTTAAAGTCCGCGTCGTCTGAGCTTTGTTCCAGTTCAAGCGCGAGCATCTTAGGTTCGTAAACCGAAGTGAAGCCTCGCAAAACGATTCTCATAGGGAGAATGAAATCGTCATTAATGGTACCAGCTTCGAGTGGCTCAAACAGCGTAGTCCTGAACGTGTAAAACGCGCCGTGAGAACCAATCGTTGAACCAAGTAAGGATTCTTGGTGTTTAACGCGAGACTGGTACTGCCAGTAAGCGGCTTCGCCTTGATTGCTTGTGTGCATAATTTGGTATGTCGCGTTAACGACGCCCACTTTCTCATTTTGATAATGCTGACTTGCTAAAAGGAGAGAGTCGCAAGAAACCAGAGCAGATGTATCACTCAGTGCCGTGATGTCGGACGTGACGTGTTTCATCTCTTCATTAATCAATGCGACTTTGCCACGATTGATAGAGTGGTCGTTCACAATAAACAAGGTATCAGAGCAAATCGCTTCTTGGATGGTATCTTGTGCGATTTCTGCAGTTTTATCGGTACAACCATCACACGCAATTACCACTTTCAGCTTATCCCTTGGGTAGTCCAAACTCGCCAAGTTGCGAATTTTCTCAGCAATCCACTGCTCTTCGTTGTAAGCGGGGATGATGATGGTTACGGAAGGAAGTTTGTTATCACTGGCCGAGGCTTTGTAATGACGCTCTGCAAAGTGTTCGCCTTCGTCGTTAGATTTTGGTTTGAGTGGCAGCCATTTCAGCAGTAACGGATACCCCACATGATGGTAGATGATCAAAAACGCAGACAAACCAAAACCAGCAATCCAAATGAGATCATTCATAAGTCGACTCCTTAGCCAAACGAGTGTAGCGACCAACCATGTCACGAATATCGAAATGTTGAAGAATGTAAGCTCGAGGCGAATGGATGTTTGAATCCAATTGTTTAGATAGAGCCTCCGCGAGTGAAAATACGCGGTTAGGTTCTACCAAAGCGCTGCTTTTCGGGCAAAGTGTTTCTTTCACGCCGCCAACATCCGTCGCGACGCAAGGGATGTCACACGCTTGCGCTTCGAGTGTTGAAAGCGGAAACCCTTCTTGCAGAGACGGTAAACAAAACAAGTCTAAGCTTTGGTAGAAGCTTGGCATGTCGTCGACTAAACCAAGAAAGGTGACGCGTTGCTCAAGTTTGAGTGTGCGTACCAAATGTTCAAGTTGCTCGCGTTGGCTGCCGTCACCTGCAATCGCAAGGTGGGTATGAGATTCAAGGTGAGAGAAGGCCTCTATCAGCACTTTATGTCCTTTCACGGTTTCTAATCGGCCTGCTACGCCAATTACGGTTTTATCCTCAGGTAGTCCAAAGTGATTTCTTTTAGCTTGGCGATCACCGCACTGAAACTTTTGACAATCAATACCGTTGTGAATGGTGCACACATCGCGATAGTTGAGCTTGGTTGTGATTTGGTCGGCAACAAAGTGCGCATCGGCAACCACATGTGGGCGAACGGTTTTTAGCAGCACAGACTGTAAGCGCGCAGCTTTTTTATTGTTCAAATGCCAGGCATCATGTTCGGTGTGAATGATGACAGGAACGCCAGCCAAACGTGAGGCAATGCCACCGTAAAGCAAAGGACCAATATGATGTGTGTGTACAACATCTGGCTTAATGCCTTTGATCATCGCCGTAAGTGTGCCTAAGGTTTTAACGCTGAATCCCGGCTGTTTATTGAGAAAATGAAGCTGGCTTTTGTATTCGGTCAACTTAGCCCATTTCGCTAAGGATTGGGATTTGGCGCCTTCTAAGCTCACCACAAACACATCGTGACGAGGTTCTGCGAAGCGAAGCATATCCAGCACTAGCGTTTCTAAGCCACCCGGTGCCAAGTGTTGCACCACATGCAAAACCACTTTTTTATGATTCCGTTTGGTGTTTTTATCTTCTCTGCGTTCCATCTTTACGCCCTCAGTAGTGTGTATCTACTCTGAACAACGTATTGCACGCTACGTGCCATTATTTATTTAAAATAAAAACAACCAGTTAGGCCTGAATGTCAAATCTGAAAATCAACATTCTCAATTTGAGATTCATATTAATGAGAAGACAAAACCATGCGGTAAATTAACGTGGCGTAGCAAAGGAAAAGCACTCGGGTCAACGAGTGCTTTATCGTCATGGTGAGTAGGAGAGTTAACTGGCGAACGTCACTTTAGGCAAGGTGGTGATCACCGGAACGCCCAGGTGTTTTTCTAATGCTCGGCGAGAGCGCACCGAGTTGTCTGCCAGTTCAAGTATGGTGGCTAGACCAACGCCAAGGCCGGCACCACCGATAAAGCCTAGAATGATAAATACAATGCTTGGTAGATTAGACGGAATTGTCGGAGTGAATGGTGCATCAATGATCTTCACGCGTTTGTTTTCTTCAAACACACCAAGCGATCCTGTCAATTGCGCCATTTCGTAACGCTCGACGAGGTCGTCGTACATTTCACGCTTTACGGCGACATCACGTGCTAAACGGTTGATTTCTGTCGCGGTGCTACCAAAGCGATGGGCATTGCTTTCTAACTCTTGAATCATCTTTTGCAAACTGACGGTTTCTTCGGTGAGTGATTCAAAACGGCTACGCATGATTTGCAGTTGATGGAGTTGAGACACGAGCAATGGCTGCGCTTCTCCAAGGCTACTTACCGTGGCGTTACTCGCAATGTCCCACAATTGGTTACTGTTCAGCTCTGGCTGTTTTGAACTGAGCAGAACTGTGCGTTCTTGCTCTAAGCGTTTTAATTCGCGCAATTTTCCTTGTACTAGGCTGTGCGCTTCGGTGTATTTGGCGCGGAGCAGAGTAAGCTCGCTTCGGATCTCGATAATTTGTTCTTCAATCTTACCGATGACGGGGTTGGTTTTGGAAAGCTGTTGGTCCAAGCTCCCCAAACTGCGAGTCACACCGGCAAGCTCGGCTTCTTTCTCCGCCAAGGTTTGCTTTAAGCTGGCTAGGCGGGTCAAGCTTTGGGCCTGCATTTCTGGTGTTGCGTGTGAGTAGGTGTTTTTGTACTCGGCAAAAGCGTGCTCGGCTTTGTCGAGTTCTTCTCTTCGCTTATTGATATGGATGGTCAAGAAATGACTGGAATCCTTAATCGACGAGCGTTCCGGTGCCAACAGTTGCTCAACAAATCGGTTACTCACCGACGTCAACATTGACTCCATTCCTTGTGCTTTACCGCTTCTTAGCTGAATTTGGATAAAGTCTTTACCCAGTTGTTGAACAGACAAGCGCGAAGCGAGATCTTTGATGATGAACTCTTGTTCTTTCGCGTCCATGTCATCGTCAATCAGCCCTTGCTCTTTTGCGACAGAGTAGAGCACGTGACGGCTTTTCAGCAAAGTACTCAACGCACTCAAACGGTCTTTAAGCATGGTTGATACGGCAATATCTTGCAAAAACGGGTTCATCTTCGCCGTTTCTTGAATCAACATGCTGGTGTGTGCGACGTACGTTGTTGGAACGAGCTTGCTTACGCCAAAACCAAGGATAGGTAGCACAAGCATCGGAATGACAATCATATAGCGACGTCGCCACGCGCCATGCAGTAATACGCTGATGTTTTCTCGTAAATCGCTCATAGTGCCCTCACTAATTTCTCAACTTGGTCTGCTCTTGCTTCCCAGCTTTGTTGTTGGACATAAGATGTAGAGCCGTTTGGTGGTGGCAGCAGGTGACTTAGGCTGGCACACACGTCTTCGACGTCGGCGACGATGTGTAACATGTGTTTGTAAGGCATCAGAGCCGGAAATGGCGTGCTAATAACGGGCTTGCCCGTTGCCAAATACTCCAAAAGTTTGAGCGGGTTACACGCTTTGATTTGTGCGTTGTCGACAAACGGTAGCCAACTTGCGTCCCAGTGTTGGGAATAGCTTGGCAATAAATGATGCGCGCGAGGCCCCAAGTAATGAACGTTGTCTCGCTGTGGTAATGGATTGTGGGCAAACTCATTCGGTCCAATAAAAACCAAATCCCAATCCGGTGCGTGTTGGGCGACTTGGTCGATCAAACGATAGTCCAGCCAGTCAGACAAACTACCATAAAAACCCAATATTTTACGGCCATTGTTCGGCAAGTCGCTTGCCTTTTCTGCAGGCGTTGAAAATAGACTGAAATCGACCCCATGTGGCAGCGTTGTGGTTTTATTATCCGGAAATCGAGCGGCCAGCTTGTCGCTTGCAGCAAGAATAAAATCGGCGTTCTCAACCAGTGTGCGTTCATGCTCCATCACTGTTTGATGATCAACGCCCGCTAACGCGCCAAAATCGTCTCCACAGTAGTAAATCAGCCCGCGTTTATTCATGGCATTACACACATCAGCGGCGGTTGGTAGGGATGTCCAAAACAGTGGGTTGTCGAAGTTCAACGCTTTTAAGTGTTTTTCTAGTTGGTGCTGCATCATCTTCGCTGCCACTTTTCTTGAAAAAGCAGAGTGTGGAGCTGGTATTGTCAGCAAATTTACCGTGAAAATGTTGTCTACCGCATCACAATGCATGGTTGGCTTATCTGAGCCAGTATTGCTGATAACGCGGGAAAACTTGCTCACTAAACGTTGAATGTCTTTACCCGTCGGTTTTGGTTGTCTTAAACCGATGGAATTAACCCAAAGAATGCGATGGTTGGTGGCAAGTCGCTGAACGATGTGCTGCGTTGATGATGGTAGGCCGCCGAAGTCTTCGCCAAATACTACGATATCCGTCATGTGTTTCTCCTTGAGTTCTTAAGATTGGGTTTCTGATAGAAGGAGTAATCACAATGCGTGCCAAGGATTTTAGCTTTTAAAAACAGCTAGTTGTATTATTGTCAAAATGAAAGGATTAGGATTTCTCATTTTGACAATCAGATTGAACGATACGACTGACCACCACGGTGAGCGCGGCAAGGATGTAGATTGGCCAAGTAAAGCCTTGAGTAAGAAACGTACCCGAGACAATGGTGCCGATAAGGCCGCTCAATACCGCGTTTGCGCCAACAGTCAGTGCGTAATCGGAATCGGGTGTGAGCAGCGAAATGGATTTTAAAGAGGTGCGAATCAACGAGACGATCAGCGTGATGAATACCGCTAGCCCGACAAATCCGGTTTCCGCTAACACGCCAAACCATGTACTGTGCACCGCGTGGTTGATGCCATCCCAATGTGGGCTGTAGAAGTAGTAGTTGAAGTAGAAGTTATCCAGTCCTACTCCGGTAAACGGGTGGTGGAGTGCCATTTTGAAAGCCGCTTCCCATGCGTACAAACGACCCATCGCTGATGCGTCGATACCATCTTCTGCTGCGCCGCCGGATTCACGCCCCGAAATCCCAGCAAAAGCATATAAGGCTAAAGCCGCAACCGCCCCAAGAACCAAAACCAAGGTTTTGCTTTTGATGTGTTTAAAGGCGAAGTAAGCAAACACAGAGAGCGATCCCAACAAACCGCCACGGCTTTGTGTTTGTATCACTGCGAAAAACAGGATAAAGCAGGTGATAAGCGCGAAGAGTCGTAATAGGGTTGGCGAGCGTTTTTCCATCAATTGACTAACGGTAAAGGCGAGAGGAAACATCAACACGAGTGCCAAGTCGTTAGGGTCGCCCAGCACTGAGCCAATGGAACGCCCAATCGATACGCGAGTGCCTTCGACTAAATCAATGCCGTTCGCTGCGTTGTTAAGCGCGACTAACCCAATCAACATGCCGGCGACGATGATCGCTTTGGACATTTGAGCGAGTTGCTGTGGTTTGGTGATCAGCCAAGTGATCGCCAAGGTCATCACAATGATTTTCCAATACGTATTTTTAAATACCGTAATGGCAATATCTCGGCTAGAGGCGAACACAATCCCGATGATAACCAGACCCCAGAAAATGCACAGCCACTTGAGTGAAGGGTGCCAGAATGCCGTAAGTTGACGACTTAGCAGTAGATGAAAAGCTAGCGCAGCTAACGCGCCAAGGGATAAAAGCAATGGAATTTTAAAGCTGTAAATGGCAGGAAACGCTTCGTGAATACGGAAAAAAGAGAAGATAACGAACAGTGTCACGAGCCAAAAGGTTTGATTGAGGACGAACAGCAATGCCAACGGTGCAAAGCACACTGCCACAATCAAAATGGGGTGAGGCATCACGATCCAAAGCAACGCAATCACGACGGTGATCGTCAGCGCTGCAATGGATTGTTTTGTTCTCACGTCGGTTGAGCTCATATCGAATATCTCTTCACTTGTCCGCGCCATCGAATTAATTGCTGACTTAATGCGCTGCGGGCTTCTTTACTCATGTAACGAACGGCGAGTCCTGCCAGCAGGCTGCATGTCAAAATGCAAATTGCGATGGCGATTCCTATCGATTGTGAAGAGTGAAGCAGGAACAGTGCCACACCTGAGATAATTTGAAGTAAAACCATCAAACTCAAATGGAATGGTAGAGACATACACTGTTGGCCAACCGCGTAAGTTAGGCCGAGTTTACAAAGCTGCGCGTAGTACAACGCAATGAACACGCCAAAAATACCGAGAGAAGACAACCCAAACAACAACCCAATCGCAACGAAGGCAGAAACCACATTAATACCAAGCAACCATCGGGTTCTGCGTTTGAAAAGAATGGCGATGTTTAACAATTCGCTCCATTCCTTGAGCATCGCAATCGGTAGCAAGAACAGAGTGTAAAGTACCGCTTCATGGTAGGTCTCTGGCAAGAAGTTCGTGATCATGACCATTGCTAGTGTCGCTACAACCACGCTGAGCGCAGAAACATAAATCATCCCTAAATGGGAAACACGCACGGCTTCATTATCTCGACCATTTTCGAGGTACGCAAAGCGTCGTGGCATCCACCACATGCCAAATGGCTGCACCAAAATACACATACCCACTGCGAACTTAACCGCAATCGCATAAATGCCTAACGTCGCCAACGAAGCATTTGCACCGATGAACCAGCGCTCGGCGCCATTCAAACAAAACGCGACAAGTGCAGACAGCATTACTGGTAGGCAGTAATTCAAATACTGCTTGGCTAAGGCAATCTGAGGCAGAGCAAGGGTGTAACGGTTGATGATGTGTAACCAAACAAATTGCATGACCGCTGCGATAAGACCGCCAATCAACACCGAGATGACATGCGGGTGCAGCGCAAGCGCCGCGACGATAAACGTGACTTGCAGTATAGTCGTTGTCACCATCACTTGAAGCAGTGTTTTGGCTTTGTCATCTTGCGTGCGCAGCCAAGCCGTGCCAATCGCAATGCTGCCTTCCAGAACAATGGCAAGCGTGACAACAGCAAATTCGATGCGCGTAAAAGGTTCAGGAATAGGGAGCAACGCAATCAGTAACAGGAGAATCGCAGCCACCGCGCCGGCGATCAGCACCGACAATGAATAAAGTTGGTTGAGAGAAACGGTTCTTTTTTGTGCGTCTTTCTCCACGCCGACAAAACGATAGAGTGCTTCGTGCAAAGCAAAGCTGACCAACAAGGTTGTCACTACGCCAAAAGTGGTCAGTAGCTCGAGTTTGCCCATTTGCTCTGGCGTCAAAAAGTGTGGGAGCACAGGCAACATGAGTAAGCTGATGCTTTTGTTGATCACTAACGCAATCGCGAAAAGTGACATGTTGGTCATTGCTTTAGACATGGTCATATCCTTTGACGTTGTTTCGCGCTTTGGCATTGTGATGACTGGTTGGCGCATGCTCTGAACATAAATATTGAGCGATTGGCATGTAACAGCGTTCCGCGCTGTATAGCTGTGCGACATTTAAGGCTTCAAGTCCCATTGTGACCTTCATCCACGGTGACTCATTAAGCAGAAGAATCGCGTTGTGCAGAGAAGCCGCATTATTCGGTGTGTATTTGATGCAGTTCTTTCCATGAGTCAATACGCGATCCCAATAGCTATCATCGTGAGGGATAACCACACACATACCGGACGCCAGTGCTTCTAAAATGGAAAGCCCGAAAGGTTCGTTCACGCTGGTGGAAACAAAAACACCACACTGTGCACGCAATTCGTTGAGGTTGTTTGGAGATTCATACCAATCGACCCCTTTGGTATTAAAATCTGGAGTGGAATATTCAACGCCTGGTACATTCGGTTTGATGTAACAAATGGTAGATTGAATGGTGGTGGTGTTTTCTAACGTTAGGGCATCCAGCAGTAAATCCACGTTTTTCCATTTCAACAAACTCGCTGCCCAAAACACGCGATTGGAGATTGGATTAGCTTGTTTCGGCCAGCGTTCGCGAGAAAGGCCGTTCACAAATGTGGAGGCGTTCAATGTGCTCCAATATCTTTCCGTCGCAGGTTTTGGTGTTTTTAAATAGGCTTGCAACGCGTTAATCAAGGATTCGCGAGTGTTTGACAGATAGTAGATAGCGCTGGCTTTTACTAAGCAGTAGCCGGACGATCTTGCGACGCCAACAGGTCCGTGAATCATTTGTACCACTGGCTTGCGGCTGAACAATCTC
Organism: Vibrio sp. YQ_11; assembly: GCF_043103065.1. Lineage (NCBI taxonomy): Bacteria > Pseudomonadati > Pseudomonadota > Gammaproteobacteria > Vibrionales > Vibrionaceae > Vibrio > Vibrio sp. YQ_11. The sequence continues at coordinate 136,247 of NZ_JBICJM010000048.1, forward strand.
ATCAGGTACAAAGGCATGTCATTGCTTGGGCAAGAAAGCCCCAAATACCAATCTATTTTTGGCAGCTTCATGCAAACCTTGAACAGTTGAATCAGGTAAAACGCGTTCATCAACCAATAGATAAGGCCATGAGTGGAGCAAAATGGCGCTGCTTTTATGTTGAGAATCTGAATACGCGGCGTGCCTTCCAAAAGTGGCGTCCAATGCTCGGGCTTTGTTGTCACCAAATAACCAACAACGTTGAGCTTATTGCACTGTTTGAGTAGCTCTGCATTGGCGATTTTGGAGCCGCCTTGCATTGGAATCGCATCGAACATCAATACACGTTTCATGATCTGTTCCTCAGTTGATGCTCAACCAGCGGGAAAGGGGTTTCATGCACTGCGCCATTGGCATCGGTACAACAGTTTTGTTTTCCAGCTCGGTTTCATAAATTGCTTCAATCGCTTTGACGGAAGCGGTCGTGGTCAAGTTTTGGCTAGCATGTAGGTAGGCATTTTCAGCCAGTTTTTCTCGCAAGTCGGCATCTTGCATGACCAATTGAATCGCATTCAGCAGTCCAGCCATGCCATGGTTTGGATAAAGAAGGGCGCTATGGTTGTGCTCGAACAATTCGGGAATACCGCCAGTTTTAGGTGCTACGATTGGCAGTTTTGCTAATGCCGCTTCTCCTACGACTAGACCAAAAGCCTCTTCGTATGCGCCGCTAATGAAAGCGTCAGCATTGCCCGACATCCAAGCGCCTGGATTGGTCTGTTCTCCGACGAAGTGCACGCGGTCTTGCATACCAAGAACGGTAACTAATTGCTTCAAGTTTTCGCGCTCTTCACCGTCGCCGACAATCACGAGATGTGGATTGGTTTGATGGTAGTTGTGCATTCGCATAGCATGAATGAGGCGGTCAAACCCTTTGCGTTTGATCAGCGAACCAACCGAAAGGAAGGTGAATGCATTAGCAGGAATACCCAAGCGCGCTTTGATGTCGATAGGCGCTTCAGAGTCATCCAAAGAGACGCCGTTGTGCACTACGTGCAGTTGCTCTTCTGGATAACCATCGCGCAGAATTTCACGGCCTACATCTTTGCTTACACAGATCAATTTTGGCGAAAGGTGCAAGCCAAGAGAAAAACGATCGCGCAGCGTGTAGTGACAATGCAATTGCGTGACTAGAGGTACATGATTCATGCGTGCGGCTAAGGACATCCACTGGCAAGGGCCACCACTGTTGACATGAACGAGGTCGATATTGTGCTTCTCGATGAGCGCTGAACCTTGTTTGATCAGGTTATTCCAACCTGTGATGTCCCAACGCGGCGCACACCAGCCACCGACGAGATTGAACGTAGAGTGCTCTGCTTTGATACCAAGATCTTGGCATTTCTCAATCAGAGGTTGGCAGTTCGACCAGACAATTGGTTCGAACTTGTCTCGGTCGATACCCAAGATAAGATCGAGTAGTACCACTTCACTGCCGCGAATCCAGTTATCACCATAATGAACGTAAAGAATGCGTTTTGGAGTAGTCATAAGCCACCTCGGTCTTATCGTTAATCTAATTCGACTACTGCAACCGAGATGCCAAAATATGCTATTGGTTTAAGTGATTGAAATGTATGGGTGAGGAGATGAAAACAAAGAGGCTACGAGACAAATTCTCAATTTGAGAACCAATATGGGTTAGTTATTCATCTCAATTTGATATTGCGTTAGCAATACGGGAATAACGCTCTCTGTTGAGAACTGTTCTACGATCGTTTGGCGTGCGTTTTTACGTATTCGTTCTTGTTGGCTTTTTTCCATCGCCATCCAGTGTTGCAGATTGAGTGCGAGAGCGGGGACATCATCGGCAATAAAGCCATTGTTGCCTGATTGAATGATGTCGGGTAAACGTCCGACCTTTAGACTGATCACCACAATGCCGCGTGCCATTGCCTCAAGTGCCGCCATGGGTAGTCCTTCGAAGCGAGAAGAGATAATCAATACGCTGATATTTTCCCATACCGCGTTCATATCGGTTTGATGACCATGAAAAATGACATTCGCTGGTGCGGTTGTCTCTAAGTTTTGTCGCTCAGGCCCATCGCCATAGATAGAGAAGCGATAATCGGGGCAGGCTTTCGCTAACTCTATAAATTGATCTGCGCCTTTTTCATGGCTTAAGCGACCAACAAACGAGATCTCTTGATAATAGTTGTTCATGCTTGGTAGCGCGACAAAGTTGTTGAGCAGTTGCGAGGGGCAGAGCACTTTATCTTGAATACTTTTGCTTACTGCAAAGCAGTGATCGGAGAGATAGCCTGAGCATCTGTCCAACCCGTCGTAAAGCCACAGTTTGCCCGAAGACGACTCACCTGCATGATAAGTTGAAACCAAACGCGGAAAAGTGCGAGTGAGCAGTTTGGCGGTGCGAGCCAGTATGCTCGCCTTGTAACCGTGAGTGTGCAGCACACTCGGTTGGTGATGCGCGACAGCGCTGGTGAGGTGCTTGATCGCGATTGTATTCGAAGGAACGCCAGATATTTGCGGCAAATAGCTGGTGGGAATGTTCGCCGCTTGCGCTTTTTCTACAAGTTGTGCTTGAGGTGTGTACTCCGTTGGCAACACAATACGCACTGAGTGTCCAAACGCGAGAATGCCTTTTGCCAGCTCTAATATGTGGCTTTCGATGCCGCCAAAAATGCGGCTATCAACAAAAATCCAAACTTCGCCCACAATGGGTAAATCAGGATTGTTCGAGATTAACTTCATCCGCTTCCCACGCTTGTTTTTTACGATAGACCGTTGAAGGGCTTAGCTCCAGCATCACCGCGGCATTGAGCACGTTACCATCACAATAAGCGATCGCGTTTTGAATCGCTTCACGTTCGACTTGCCACATTGGTCGGATACTTCCGTCTGCATTAAAGTACGGCGATAAGGAATGACTCGGTGTTTCAACGCCGACAGTAGGCTGTGTTTGTTGCGCAGGCGCCTCTTGAACAGGTTGCACTGGTTCAATGGGTGGTGTTTGCATCGCTGGAGCATTATGTCCGTTGAGATTGTTGCTCGGGCTTGATGATTCGACGTGCACAGGGGTTACGGTTCTTGCCTGCGTTTTCTTTTGAGTTAACTGAGCGGGTAGGTGAGCCACCGTGACTTTTTCATCATTGTTGAGTACCACGATATTACGAATGATGTTTTGTAGCTGCCTTACGTTGCCAGGCCATTCGTAATGTTTGATCACGTGCTGCGCTTCGGTATCAATGTTAGAGAATTTTTTCTTGTCCTCTTTGGCGTAAGTTGTGAGAAAATGCTTGGCTAACGTTACGATGTCACTTCCTCTTTCTCTCAAAGGTGGCATATCAATCGGCACAACGTGAACACGGTAATACAAGTCTTCGCGGAAGCGTCCTTCTTCCACCTCTGTAAGTGGATCTCGGTTGGTGGCGCAAATGATACGTACATCGACTTTCATCTCTTTTGTGCCGCCAAGTGGGGTGTAAGTGCCCGTTTGTAAGAAACGCAGTAGCTTTTTCTGCATTTCCAGTTCCATTTCACACAGCTCGTCCAGAAATAGCGTCCCACCGTGCGCCAATGTTGCCGCGCCTTTTCTGTCTGTGGTTGCGCCAGTAAACGCCCCTTTAACGTGACCGAAAATCTCACTTTCCATCAAATCTCTTGGTATCGCACCACAGTTTATGGCGATGAAAGGTTTGTCTCTGCGATCACTTTGGCGATGAACGGCTTCGGCGCACACTTCTTTACCCGTGCCACTTTCACCGACGATAAAGACGCTGGCCGAGGTTGGTGCGACGGCATCTATCGTTTTGTATACCGCTTGCATAGGTAGGCTTGAGCCAATGAAGCCATGATAGTTGTGGCGATCGAAGGTAGACTGAATGTTTTCTACCAAGTCTTCCAATTTGGCTCGTTTTAGATGCAGTGCCACAGAGGTTTTAAGACGGTCGGCATTGATGGGTTTTTCTAAGAAGTCTTCAGCGCCTTTTTGTATCAAGTTTACAGCTAAGTCGACGCTGCCGTGTGCGGTGGCGATGATGACCGAAGTGGGAATATCATTTTGATTGATCCAATCCAACACGTCTTCACCCGACATGTCTGGAAGTTTTAAATCCAAAATGATCAGTTGAGGCTTGCTGCGTTCAATGAATTGAATGGCATCACGACCTGTCTCGACATGGAAAATGTCGTAAGGCTCATCTTTCACATATTGCTTATAAAGTATGGCTAATGAGGTAGAGTCTTCTACCAATAACACCCTTGGTCTCATAGTCCTATCCCAACCTAATCTGATTCATTGTTATGATTCTGCCAGCTCACTTGGAGATTGATGAGAAAGAAAAAATAGATAAGCATCCTCAAGTCGCTGGAAGATTCTCAATTTGAGAAAAGTTATAGTTAAGTATTAGCACAGGGCAGGGATATTGCGAAAATTCTTTATTTTTTAATTGATTAAGCGCGGAATGAATTTTAAAAGATGAAGACCAAATCGCACTTTAGTAAGTGCGATGGTTCATATGGTTTTGCGGGTTTTCTTCTTGTTACTCAAAACCTTGAGCCTTGCGCAGGTTGAGCGCTTCAAACGAACGTTCAGCCAGTAAAGGCAATGCCGCACACAGCTCCAACGCTTGTTGGGTTTTACCTTCGACACAATGTTTCTCTATGCTTCTGGCTTGACGAGACAATGGGCGGTTGCCTAATGCCAGCGCAGAACTGCCGAGTGTATGGACTTCAAACTCAAGTTTTTCTAGGTCATGCTCACCCAACGCCCGCTCAATTTTTTGCATCCGTTCGCGAGACTCTTCGATATAGTGTTCAATCAACGTGGGAATGATCTCCGCGCAGGTGTCTTTAATCATTTGCTGGAGAATGAGCTCATCAACCAACTCTTGTTCAATGTGTTGTGCAGTATTGGAATTCATAATAAGCGCTCCCTATAACATAAACAGTTCACTTTTTTTAATCTGCTGGGCCAGTTTGTCTTTCCATTTTTTCGGTAAAAAACGCAGCTTTTCGACTTGGCGAATCAGCTCGTCTTTTAGGCTCGGAGTGTGTTTCATGTTTAGCACCGAGCCAATCAGATTGGCATCGCTTGCTTCAAGCAGCTTTTTGGCTTGCTCAAGTTGCGTGGTCGTCGTAGACCCGTAATGAGCAACCAGAAGCGTTGCATCACAAACTCCCGCGATGACTTGCGGTGGAATGTTACTCTTATTCACACTGAGCAACGGAGAGGTGTCGATGACAATGCGATCATACTGAGATAACCATGTCTCGATGTTTTTCCTCAGTGCGGTTGGATCTCGATACGCCAGTTTGGTGCTTGCCAAGGACGGGGCAGGCAATCCCACCAGCGTTTGGTGCGCATCTTCGCGCGTAATTAAATGACCGACATTTGCGTCATCATCAAACTCGTGCACCGTGTGATACGCGGGTTTGAATAAGTTCAAGTCCACATATAATGTACTGTAACCTGCCAAGATAAGGCGCTCGGCAAGAGAAGAGGCGACGGACGTAACGCCTTCTTCAGATTTACAGCCCACCACGCAAATCGATCTGTGCCCCTTTTGTTCACTTTGCAGATAGATTTGCTCTATTTCGGCATGAGTCGCAGGAATGGTCATTACAGCGCTCCTATTAACACGATGGTGGTGGTGATTTGAAGAATGTCTCTCAAACCAGCGCGCGCTTTTTCTGCAAAGCTTTCATCTTTATGAGGAATGTAAATCGTATCCCCAGCTCGAATGACAGGCAGATCGTAAATGTTGGCGGTTTTGCTGAAGTTTACGAGGTCGAACGTTCTCGCTTGGCCTTGGCAGCATGACATATTGACGATGCTAATTTTCTCAAGGTAAGCGCTGTTTGTTGGGCCGCCAGCTTCTGCCAATAAGTCTAAAACTGTCATGTTGTCGTTGAACACGTAGCGTCCCGGATCTCGTACTTCACCCAGTACGCGCACGGTGGATTCTTTAGAACGGTCGAGCCAGTTTTTGTTTTTCTCCGGAATGTAAATAGTGTCGCCAGGGCGCACGTCTGGCAGGATAGATTCATCTCCCGTTTCAAAATACATCGACAGATTTAATTTGCTCACTTTTGCGTAGCCTAAACCGCGATGAGTCACGCGAATATTGTGGATATCGGCATCCATAGTCGGGCCGTCGGCGGCCGAAAGAATATCGAGAAAGTGCATTTCGTCCGTGAAGCGATAGCGACCAGGTGCGTTGATTTGACCAAACACGTAAATGGACGCGTCTGAGCTTTGGCTGACCCATTGAGATTTGTTGTCGGAAGGGTCATCTGGCAGTGCATGAACGCGCACGACCGTGCCGGCAGAAACGCGTGGCAAGTTAGACGCTGGCGAACCATCTAAAATGTACTGGTCTAAATCGAAATTCGTCATTTGACCGTTGTTGGCCACTTCAATTTTGGAGGTGTCGGCACGGCGAGTCGGGCCGCCAACGTGAGCCAGCAAATCAATGAGGTCCATTTCATCCGACCATTCGATTCGGCCTGGACGAACGACTTCACCCATTACGGCAACGGCGCGACTTGGTGCGACTTTCAACCATGACTTTTCATTAAAGTCGGTTTTTTCCGGTACGAATATCGCGTCGCCGGCGCTCACTTTTGGTGGAGCTACGGAAGAGAGCCCTTCAGTATGCGCCGTTAAGTCGAATTTGATCACCTGACCGTCGGCTTTTATCACTCGTATTTGGCGTGATTCTGCGTAACGAGTCGGGCCCCCCGCGTTTGCCAGAATGTCCATAAAGCTCGCGCCTTGTTTACCTTCGTAAGCCCCCGGGTGCGCAACTTCACCCATGATATAAACTACGTTCGCGCCAGCTTTTATCTCTTCTTCCTGCTTAGGAACAAAGATGGTTGCGCCGGGCAATATCTCAGGCAGCAAGCTTTGATCGCCAGTGTCTAAGTAGGTTTTCAAGTTGAACATGGTTGGTGTGTTGTTCGTAATCACGCGAATTTGCTCAACGCTCGCGTAGCGAGTAACACCGCCAGCGCGCATGACCACATCGACAAGTGTGGTGTTTGGCTTGTAAGTAAATGAGCCCGGAGCGTTAACTTCACCGAACACTTTGATTGCGCGGGCGGAGTCGGCACTGTCACCAGAGTTGGCGAGTTTGGCTGCATCGAATTCTTGCTCAATGTTGCCGACCAATGGGGAAGCAGGCACAAATAACACGTCTAACGATTCCAGTTTTGGTAGCTGGCTGTTGTCGCCTGTATCCAAAAAGCGTTTGTAATCGAACTCGATGTTCTGAACACCACGTTTGACGATCATTTTGTCGAGCTGCGCGCCAGCACGGAGTCCGCCAGCTTCGTAAACAAACATTTGGATGTTAGAACCTGCGGGCAACGTGTATTCACCCGGCTTAACAACGTAGCCTTGCACGGAGACAAGCAGTTGTTGCTGTTTAATGAACACGCGAGCGTTATTCACGTCTCGATAGACGGTTTTCAGCGTTTCAATAATGACATCTTGCAATTGTTGCTCGTTATAACCAGCAACAAACACCGGACCAATTTCCGGTAAGTTGATTCGTCCGCGGCGGTCCACTTGAAAACCTTGGTTTAGCGATGCTTCGCCGGGCAGGTTGATCTGTACTAAGTCACCAACTTTTACTGTGTCGTTATCTGCGGCATGCAGAGGGGTTACCCAAGCGAGCACGCACAACGTGAACAAGGCAAAAAACGTTTTGAAAATGCTCATAACGCACCTCCTATCGAACCGCTCGCGCTCGTTGGCATGCTGCTTTTGTTAGGTAAATTGTGATTACTTGGCGCATTGCTATCAGAGTTTTCGCTGAGAACTTCGATGCTCACACGACGATTGGTTAGGCGGACGGCTGGCGTTTGTCCTTCATACAAAGGCAATGTGTCGCCAACAGATTTGGTTTGTACACGGTCTGACGTTACACCGAACACACTCAAGTATCGTTTAACTTGCTCGGCTCGTTCCTGTGCTAGTTTTTTATTGTGCTCAGGCGTACCCGTGACGTCCGCATGGCCAGTGACAACCAGAGACAGAGCAGGGTGGTCGCGCAGAATATAAGCGGCTTCTGCCAAGTGTCCCATGTACTTCGGATTGATCTCCGCAGAATCAATGGCAAACTGATTATCGACGTTGAGTAGCGCATAAATATCGGCGACGATGTTTAGGTCATTCCTTAGCGCATCGATGTCGTCCGGCGGCGTGCAAGCGGTTTGCGTAAGTACGTAGTCGAGTTGCTGCTCAAGCTGGTTTAATCGACGACGCTGGATGACCAGGTCATTGGCGGCATCAAGCAGTAAACCGCCTTCCAGTTCACGCGCAATGCGATTTTGCTTTTCGAGTGCTTGCACCACCGCAGCAGGGAAGCACCAACGAGCGCCTTCTTGAATCAAAGCGTCGAGATGTAGCTTGGTCAACTGCCAATCGAATCGCAATCCATGCTCTGGGCCCAATGGTTCATCTGGCATTACAGGCGAGAACTGATAGTTCTCAATCGAAATATCTTGATAGCTTTCCGCCAATCCACCCTGACCATGATCGGGATAATCAAATGATGAACAACCAAACATGCCGACAACGAGACCGCTAACTACACTTCGTCGTATTAGATTTACCATGCCAACCTCCGTTTAAACCGGTATTTTTAGTGTCCTTTTGAATTGACGGGAATGGCATGGTTGATACGTAGCAAGCTCATGATTTCTAATGGCTGACCTGATACGTTTTCAATACTCATGCTTCGTTCACGTTCAACTAGGCGCTTATATAAGTAAACAATGGCACCAATCCCTGAGGAATCAAGAAATTGGACGTGCTGGAGGTTGATTTCGACTTCTTTGTGATGATTGTTGTGAATTACTTCATCAATGTGATGTTGGGCTTGACGACAGCCGTTTGCATCCAAGTCACCAAAAATCTCAATCGCTAGTTTGTCTTGGGTGATTTCAAGTTTGCGTAGTTCCATGATCCTATCTCCATTTAGGTTCTTTCCTAATCTCGTAGAGCAGGGAGCGTGCCAAAATTTAAATTCAATAATTTCAATTAATTAATGTGATAGCAGTGTGATGTTCAAATTGAGAAACGCCCAGTTCTCAATTTGAGAATCAAAAATGAACGATGATTTAGATGCAGATTGAAAATTGAAGAGGAGATTTTGGCTTTATAACCGTGCCATTAACGTGAGCTGAAAAAACAAATGCAATACCTGTCTAAACTTTATGATTTACATTGCAAACCATTACTTATGTTGATTGTTCTGAGTCGAAGAATTAACACTGACAAATAGGTAAATCGGTGGAGTTACGTTTCAATAAAGATGCTTTTTTGTACAAGGTTACCCCATGCCATTAAAAATGACATTGATTGCCCTTGCCGTTATGGCATCTGCGCAGCCCCAAGCGAATACACCTATAGCTCCGCCCGTCTCTCTTGCTGAAACCTATCAAGATGGAATAGATGTTTCTGAGTATTGGTATAGTGAGAAACTCGATGGAATTCGAGCCTACTGGACAGGTCAGCACCTCGTGACCCGAAACGGAAACCGAATTTATGCGCCCGAGTGGTTCACTGAGTCACTTCCGAACTATCCATTGGATGGTGAGCTTTGGGCCGGACGCGGAAATTTTCACATTGTTCAGCAAACCGTTCTTGATAAAACACCAATTGATAGCGCGTGGCGCGAAATCGATTTTATGGTGTTTGACATGCCGTATTCCGCAGGAGATTACCGAAAACGTTATTACAACATTCAGGATTTAGTGTTTGATATTGATGAGCACCACATCAAATACGTTGAGCACCGAGCTATCCAAAACGAGCAACATTTGTTTGCTCAACTGGATAAAATTTCCTTGTCCGATGGCGAAGGCGTGATGCTGCGTAAAGTGTCGAGCCGTTACCAAGCGGGCAGAGGAAGCGACTTACTTAAGCTAAAGCGCTACGCCGACACGGAAGCTCAAGTGGTTGGCTACAAACCGGGAACGGGGCGTTTGCTTGGGATGATGGGCGCAATGCTCGTGCGTTTGCCAGATGGTACAGAGTTTTACATCGGCAGCGGTTTTACGGATGAAGTTCGTCGCCATCCGCCGAAAATCGGTTCTACCATTACGTTTAGATACAACGGATTTACCCAAACGGGGAAACCAAGATTTGCTCGCTTTTTGAGAGAACGATTCAAGGAGTAGGTGAGTTTCCAACTACCACGCCACAACGTTTAAAAAGACCCTGCCAGAACTTAACATGTTCGAGGGTCTTTGTTCTAAATTGCTCATGCGCTTTTATCACGCCATAACTTTCCCCATGAAGTTCCATTCTCTGCTCAATGAGTATCGCACCATCATTCAACTGCTGATATGTGCTGTCGACAAAGGCGAGGTATGGCTGTACTTCTTCAACATAAATTGACTGGAAAACATTTTTCAAATAGCGAAATTGTGTGGTATCTCGGTTCTTTCCACACACAATGCGCCCTTGATTTTCTTCAAGCAATTTTGTGGTGACATCAAGCCACTCAGAAGTGCTGTTCAAAGTGAAGTAAACCTTACCCATCAAGCGAGACTTTTCCATTTCCTCTTGATATTGCACGAAGGAGAAAGAGGGTAAGCGCGAAATGACCCCTTGAGGCGTCTCATACATGGCATTTAGCGCATGAAAGGTTTCACTGACATGAGCAGTTTGATTCCGGCTTTTGGCTGATAACCAACTTGAAGCAGTGAGTTGCTTGCGCATGGTTTCGCTCGTGAGGAGAACGTTATCAAGATGAACGGGAAGATGCTGCCATTTTTGTTCATACAGGCGAGTTAACGTCGTTCGTTCGTCTTCGCTCAATGGGTATTCAGTCAAACAACCATTGAGCGTGTTGAGCAAAGACGTTTGGTAATCCAGATCATGGAAAGGGTCTTGTACTTTGCCCAATTGAGAGTTCTTTTCCGCAATCAGGTTGAACAGGCCGCATTGACGCAGCTGGTAACTCTCTAGTAACCCTAGCGACAATCTTGGCAGCTCTTGATATAAAGCCCTTTTATCAGGAATCGTGATAGCGGAAACCTCGTTAAGCTCTCTCAAAGGAACGTCGAGTACGTTTGCCAAACGTTGATGGTACTTTTCAAAGATTGCGCGCTCTGGATTCATCCAACCGTTGCAACCGCTGATCAAAGCGAGTAATGCGAAGAATAGGATTTTCACGAACTTCCTTATCTGTTTGCTTGTGTTACTCAATTAATACGTTGTCAAAAAGTATACCTAACAACTTGCCATGAAGATCAAAAAAGCCAGCGAATGCTGGCTTTTACGTTCTGTTGTAAACCGTCACCAATGGTGAGCAGAATTACTGCAGAGAAAAGTTAAGTTGTACATCGGGCTCTTGACGGTGCATCCAACGAAGGCGAACACCAAGCATTAACGCAGCTGCGGTCAGGCCAATGATAAAGCCAAGCCAGAAACCTTGTGCGCCCATTGGTTCAACAATCCAATCTGTACGACCAAGAATGTAACCAGTAGGAAGGCCAAGAATCCAATACGCGATGAATGTGCGGTTGAAGATCGCGCGCATGTCTTTGTAGCCACGAAGTGCACCGGCTGCGATTACTTGAACGGCGTCAGTGCATTGGTAAACCGCGGCAAACAGCAATAACTGCATCGCTAGTGAGATTACTTCTGGGTTATTGGTGTAAAGCTCAGCAATCAGTTCACGAGACAGTACTGTGATGATCGCTGTAATCGTTGCTAAAGCAAGACCAACCATAATACCGACGCGAGATGCAACGCGTGCACCGTCGACATTTTCTTCACCCAAACGGTGACCAACGCGAATACTTACCGCAGCACCTACACTCATTGGCAACATAAATACCAACGAAGAGAAGTTAATCGCAACTTGGTGCGCCGCAACGATGATTGGGCCAAGTGGTGATACCAACAGCGCCACTACAGCAAACAGTGTCACTTCAAAGAACAGTGCCGCTGCAACAGGGAAACCCAGTTTAAACAGGCGAACTTGCGCTTCCCATTGTGGTTTATGGTATTCGCCAAACACATTGATGCTTTTTAGTCGTGATGACGTCACCACATACGCCAACAGCAACGCGAACATAACCCAATATACGATGGTGGTTGCTACGCCACAGCCTACGCCACCCAACTCAGGCGCGCCAAATTTACCGTAAACGAAAATCCAGTTAAGCGGGATGTTCAGCAGCAAACCAATAAATCCAATCACCATCGCTGGTTTGGTTAATGACATACCATCAGTGAAGCTGCGCAGAGTTTGGAAGAGAAGAAAAGCTGGCACAGCGAAAATCACAGCATGAATGTAGCCGACGGTTTTATCTGCCATCACAGCTTCTACGTCCATCAATTGTAGAATGAACTGTGTTTGCAGTAACACACCAATGATCGGGATACTGATTAACAACGCAAGGACAACACCTTGCTGAATTTCAAATGGGATCTTTTCGCGACGCGCAGATCCGTTAAGCTGCGCCACAACAGGAACCAAAGCCATAAGCAGGCCAATACCAAACAAAATAGATGGCAGCCAAATGCTTGAAGCGACAGATACCGCAGCCATGTCAGTTGCGCTAACGCCACCTGCCATTACGGTATCGACAAAACCCATGCCCGTTTGAGCGACAGACGCGATCAATACAGGGGTAGCCAATTTAATTAGACTCGATGCTTCTTCTTTATAGCGATGCACGAAAAATACTCCAGAGCGGAACAATAAGATTGAAAGAAAGGGAGTGCTCGAGGACAAAAGATGTGATGAACTGATCTGATGGTTGATTTTAGTCACGATAAGGTGAAAAAATGCCTCGGAGAAACTCCGCGCAAATGATAAACAATTGTATGTGCATATGCTATACCTAAGCGATTCTCATTTTGGCTTTCTTCGAAGGATTGTTTAGGTATAGAAGGCAAAATACCGCGGGACTTCAGTGTCTGTGCGGATAGCCAACGTTTATATTGCATCAGTAGGTAAAAGACATGTTTACAGGAATAGTGCAAGGAACAGCGAAGGTTGTTCAGATTGATAAGAAAGAGCGTTTTCAAACTCACGTCATTGAACTCGATGGCGCACTAATCGAAGGGTTAGAAATTGGTGCGTCTGTAGCGCACAATGGCTGCTGTTTAACTGTGACGAACATCGATGGAAATCGAGTCAGCTTTGACTTGATGCAAGCCACGCTTGCGTTGACCAACTTGGGGCTTCTCGAAGAAGGAAGCGCCGTTAACGTTGAGCGCGCTGCTAAATTTGGTGACGAAATCGGTGGGCACAGTATGTCTGGTCACATTAGCTTAATGGCAAACATTGTGGATGTGATTGATACGCCGAACAACCGCACAATTTGGTTTGAGTTACCACAAGAGTCGATGAAATATGTTCTTGCGAAAGGTTACATCGGTATCGACGGCTGCTCGCTAACCATTGGAGAAGTTGAAGCAAACCGTTTCTCTGTGCATTTGATTCCTGAAACTTTACAAAGAACCTTGTTTGGCAGTCGACAGGTGGGTGACAAGGTGAACATTGAATTCGATCCACAAACTCAAGCGATCGTGGATACTGTTGAGCGCGTACTGGCGGCTAAACAGTTGTAGTTGGAACGCAGATTTGGCCTTATAGATTGGCCTCATATAGATGAAGAAAAAGGAGCAAAGAGGCTCCTTTTTCTATTTTAAATGGATTTGAAACAATACCGAGGGTAGCTACTCGTAGTTGTCATCAATAAACAACTCGACTTTATCTTGAAGTTCGTCCACGCGCATATTTAAATGAATCGCATGGCAACAAGCCGGGCAATCATCATAAAACTCTTGATCCCCATTACTTGCATCCAATGTTATGCCTATTGAGTGCCCACAATGCGGGCACTTAACATGCCTTTCAGTATAATTTTTCATACAACAACTCCTAGTATTGCAGGGCTTTTAAAACTCGATATTTAAGGAAGTACAGCCCTTTCACTTACTTTGCCTTGCCATTCACAAATCGCGTAAACGCCATTTATGCCAACGGCTCAGGCACAATCTAAAGATAAGTTACTTAGATATTAGGTGGACTTGTTGCTAATTGATTCGAAATAAGTACAAAACTTGACCCCAAACTCAACCTTGAATCTGGGGCCTGTAGCTTGAGTGATGTGCCTCGAAAATTGACACAAAGCAGTGAATTGTGCCTTCCAAATTAGTAAGAAATAATTTTATTGATAGTGAGCTGAGCTTGCTCCAAATAATGCCCACCGAACAAATTACAATGATTGAGGATGTGATAGAGGTTGTAGATATCTTTTCGTTCATGATAGCCAGGCAGCAATGGCATCACCGATTCATACCCTTGATAAAACTCAGGTTGGAACCCTCCAAACAATTCAGTCATCGCGATGTCGCATTCTCGGTCCCCCCAATAGCATGCAGGATCGAAACAAATCGGGCCAAACGCGGTGAGAGCGACATTACCATTCCATAAATCACCATGTAGAAGAGACGGTTCTGGCGTATGGTTCGCAAGAAGCTGTTTTACAACGTCAATAAAGTCGTCGATATCAACTAGCGTCACGCCTTTCTCTTTTAATAACTGCAGTTGCCAACCAATACGTTGCTCAGCGAAGAACATGCACCATTTTTTGTGCCATTGATTCGGCTGCAGGGTGGAACCGAGATAATTGTCGGTATCGAAACCAAACTCTTTCTGTTCTCCCCATTGATGCAGTTGAGCTAATTGCTGACCAAATTTGAAGCTGTTTTCAGGGTCATCTAGGGGTTTGGTAGGAAGGTAGTTCAAAATAATGAAAGCGTTGTTTTTGGTCTTACCGACCAATACCACTTCAGGGACAAATATTGTCGAAGTTTCGCGTAACAAGTGCAGGCTCTCGGCCTCAACTTCAAACTTGTGCAAGAATTCTCGGTCGTTGATTTTGACAAAATAGCGTTGCTCACCGTCGTTTATCATATAGCTTTCGCTAATGTCTCCGCCGGATAGTCGAACTTTTTCGGTGATCTGATATTCAAACAGTAAAGTATCAGAAAGTTGTTGCGATATTGCTTGCCACATACAAAACCTCGCGAATCTATTTGACCACCAATAGTTTAGAATAAACGACAAGAGATTGGCGCGGAGTTGAGCATACTTCGGCAAGAAAACTTTGATTAAAAACACCTATTTTTTATAAGTGTGAATCAAATCTCCTATAAGCCTATGATTTGTCGGCTTAACATATGGAGCAATTTGTTTACAACAGGTATGATTATTTTTTTGACTTTAGTTCCATTGGTGGCATGAAAATACTGATATGTGATGACTCGGCGGTTGCTCGTAAGCTTATCGCTCGAACCATCGTACAAGATACCTCATTGCACCTTATCGAAGCCCAAGACGGGAATGAGGCGCTGAAAATCTTAGCCGAACAAAATATTGACGTTTTGTTCCTCGATTTAACGATGCCCATTATGGACGGTTTCGAGGTTCTTGAGTCTTTACCCGTAAGCCATTATCCAACTCAGATTGTGATCGTGTCGGGTGATGTACAACAAGAAGCAAAGCAGCGCTGCCTAGAGTTAGGGGCAATGGATTTTATCGCAAAGCCGTTGTCAGAAGGACAAGTCATCCCGCTGTACGAGCGTCTTGGGTTGCATTATGCACAGCGAACATCAATGGAGCTTAATTCTGCACAAAGCCAAGAAGAGCTTTCATCCCTTGCCAAGTTTCGTGAAATTGCCAACATTGCACTAGGCAAAGGGGCGGCCATTATGGCTGATCACTTGCATGAGTTTATCCAGTTGCCAGTTCCGCATGTTGGGCCATTGTCCTATGGTGAATTGCATATGACGCTGGTGGACGTGATTGGGCGAGATAGCTCTGTAGCAGTTTCGCAGCGCTTTGTTGGCGGCGGTATACACGGAGAGGCGTTGGTTTGCCTACGTGGGAAAGATATCAATCAAATTGGCGAAAGGTTGGGGTATCTGCTCGAATTTACGCCTCATAATGAAATTATTTTAAATGTCTCTAACTTGCTGGTTTCGTCATTCCTAACCTCTTTAGGGAACCAACTTGATAAGCAGTTTTCACTTCGTCAGCCGGGCATCGTCGATACAATCACTCCTTACAATGAAGAACAAGGAGAATCAGGCGAACTCTTTACCATCGAATATACCTACATGGCGGAAGCGCTCGATTTTGAGTGTGAAGTATTATTTCTAATAGACAAACCATCAGTAGAAATTATTTATGAAATCATGGAGTTAATCTGATGTCCGATATCACGCTGGACATAGCAGACTTTCATTGGGTCACACAAATTTTAGATACCATGGATTCTGGGCTCATTGTTCTTGATCCAGAATATAACGTTTGTGTCTGGAACAGCTTTATGCAGTCTTACAGCGGTGTGCTGTCTCAAGATATTTTAGGTCAATGCTTGTTCGATCATTTCGACGAACTACCACGAACGTGGTTGGAAACGAAACTAAAGGCCTCTGCTGATCTTGAGACTCGTTCCTTCTCCAGTTGGGAAAACCGACCATACCTTTTTAAATTCAACAACTTTTCACCGGTTTCCAACAGCTGTGACTTTATGTTTCAAGACATCGTTATCACGCCATTGCGTTCACTTTCTGGCGAAGTAAGCCATATTGCGATTCAAGTGAACGATGTTTCCGAAACGGCGAGAAACCGAATCCATTTGCGAGAAACCAATCAGCATTTGTCTGAGATCAGCAGAAAGGATGGTTTAACAGGTTTGTTTAATCGAGCATTTTGGGAGCAATCATTAAAAGATGAGTTTGCGCACCTCAAAGTGATTGACGGACCATGTTCTCTGGTTATCTTCGATATTGACCACTTTAAAAAAGTAAACGACACCTATGGCCACCCAACGGGTGACGAGGTAATTCGTCGTACTTCTGCTTTACTTCGTAAAACCGCGCGCAGCAGTGACATTTGTGGCCGCTTTGGTGGCGAAGAGTTTACTGTGCTATTACCGCATACCAACCAAGAGCAAGCATGCTATTTTGCTGAGCGATTACGTAAGAGAATTGAGCAAGAGATCGTGAAAGTAGAAGATTTTTTGATTAATTACACGATAAGTATTGGTGTTTGCGAGTATAAGCCTTATTTTGAAAGTCATACTCAATGGTTAAAGAGTGCTGATGCGGCGTTATACCGCGCAAAAGAAAATGGGCGAAACCAAACTTGTTTGCATGAATGCGATTAAGCTAATTGGTTGAAAAACATCCAGTTAGCGCATGAATGTTTATTAATATGAAATAAGTTAATGAAATTTTCTCGGCATGTCTTACTATTGAAACTAATTCGCTTTCAGCTACGAAGGCTTGCAATAAACGGAGAAAAACAGTGGTTGTAGAAACCGATGGGTATCTCGCTCTCATTGAGCATTTGTCGCTTAATCTAGATATTTTCACAACGGAAATTGGCGATACAGGTTCCGAAAGCATCGAAGATGTGGTTACTGACATGGTTGCTTCAAACATCATGGCGATCTTTGAGCAAAACCCTGAGCTTCACTCAAGCGTACGTTTTAAACTGCTTAAAGAAGCAGATGCCGTTGTAGAAGACCTTGGTGAAGTGCTAGCGGGCGTGTGGAGCAAGAAAGCAACGAACGAACAGATTGCTTTTCTAGATGAATACATTGCGTTAGTGAAAAACCTATTTGATACCGCAGTCGCCACTTACGACTAATGTTCAAATGTCGAGTATGCCCTCTAATATTCAGCTAAACACTATTCCAACAATAAGAAGGGTTACAAGGTAACTCTTCTTACTTGCCAAAACTTGGACGCCCAGTAAGGGTTGTCGATTCTAGAAATAATTACCCCTTTAGACGTTGATGCGTGCATAAACTGCTTGTTCCCCAAGTAGATTCCAACGTGGTAGGTGCTTCGTCGAGTTTTAAAAAACACCAAATCTCCTTGTTTGGCATCAGTCCAACGCAACTCAACGCCTTGTGTGGATTGCTGCTTTGTCGTCCTTGGTAGGGCGAGTTGATACGCTTCGACAAAGGCTCTTTGAACGAAAGCCGAACAGTCGATTCCAGATTTTTGCGTTCCGCCAAGTCGATAGGGTGTGCCGTGCCACTCGTTGTAAAACTGAAACAAGTCAGGGTTATTAGACAATAACTGATTGGTGGGTACAGTTACTTCAACCTGCTCACTCGGCTCTGGGCCAGACGAACAAGCTGAAAGTAGAGCACTGATTATCAAAGGAAAATATATACGACGCAAATCTTCACCTGTCATCTGTATGACTCATAACTGAAATATTAATGTCATAACCAATCCATAGTATGGGCTGAAAATCACGGTTTTGTCTCACATGTGTGACGGATTCACGACAAAGCCGACTTAACCTCAAGAAAGAATAAAAATTGATTATGGCAACGCGCAAACGCTCACGCACATCGCTTTCACTGATTCAGACTATCAGCGCAACATTTTTAACTATCATCGCACTTGTTATAGCCCTTTCTGTCTCAAGTTTCAAAGGAATGGGGCAGGTTGGAGAACAATTTGAAGATTTGTCTCAAAAAGCATTACCGATTGCGATGGCCAATGCGACTCTGACCAGAAATGTGTTGGAGATGGTGAAACTGCTCAACTATGGAATGCAGGTAACGGAAGCGAAAGAGTTACCGCTTGTAGAAGCGCAAATTGAAGCACTGGCGAAACAGACAGAAGGTCTGATCGGGAAAACATCCGAAGTCGCCCCACAGCTTTCCAATGAGCTAAAAGATAAAGTGGAGACGTTGCACCAAATCACAAACTCCATTTTACTCAAGCAATCCGCGGTGATTCAGATGCAAGGGCGTATCGACGATAGTGTTGGTGGTTTTCGCTATGGACTGAGTTCCATCGGCCCAGAGATGAACAGAATTAGCTCATTTTTAAGCCTGGACGATCCTGAGTCGAGTGACGCGGCAAACCGTTTTATTGCATCTGCGAGTTCGATGGAAAGCACTTTCCTTGTAATGATGATGCATACCGATTTACCTAAAGCAGAGAAAGAATATCGGGAGATGCGAAATCGGATTGCGGGGATTAACCTTGCTTACGAAGATTTCAAAGCCCTACACCCTGAAGTCAGTGACTACGCCAGCTTGACAGCGCCTTATGAGATGGTGAAATCAGGCTTTGACGAAGAGGGCATTTTGCAACTCATTCTTGCCAAGTTGGCCCAAAGCGAACAACAACAGCGTGAGTTTCATCAAGCGTCGTTATTAGCTGATGAAACCATGAGGCTCTTGGATAGCATTTCGCAGTCGGCATCGAACTTGATTGATGAACGCGAAGCCATGGTCAATAACACCATAGAAAACGTCAGTATGATGGTTCTTGTCGCGGCGTGTGTTATCTCTCTGGTTATTTTGGTCTCTTGGTTCGGGCTAAAAACGTGGACAAACCGAGGATTGAAGAATGTGCTGGTACGTTTGTCCGCATTAACTGACCACGATTTTCGTGCCAAAGCAGAAGAGATGGGCCCCTTTGAGCTAAAAGAGGTCGCACGCAAATTGAATCAGGTGATCGATTCAACACACGACTCTATCCAAACGGTTACACGTAACTGTGAGACGCTTTATCAAACCGCAGAAATCAGCCACGATGCAGCTGAGCAAACCAATGACGGTCTAACGACGCAAAACGAAGCGTTAGCAAGCATGGTGACTACGATTACTCAGCTAGAGGCGTCCATACGTGAAATTGCGACAGTAACGAATGCTTCGTCAGAAGATTCATTACTTGCTACACGACATACCGAAAAAGGTGTCCAAGTTGTCGAGCAAAACCGCAAGCGGTTGGAATCGTTAGAAAGCTCTTTGGATATGAATGAACAATCAATGTTAGAGCTAGACCAGCGTGTTAAGCAGATTCGTGAAATGGTCGATATGATCAGTGGTATTGCGGAAAACACCAATTTACTTGCGCTGAATGCAGCTATCGAAGCTGCTCGCGCAGGTGAACAAGGGCGCGGGTTTGCGGTCGTCGCGGATGAAGTCCGTAAACTGGCAAAGGATACCTCCCAGCAAACGACCAATATTCGTGAAATGATGAGCGAGCTTATTACTGCGGCAGAGCGCTCTCGCCAAGCGGTAAACGATTCGCGAGAAGAAATGACCCACGCGCTGCATTCCAGCAATGAAGTGAAATCGACGTTCTCTGACATCAACCTCGCGGTTAAGCATATTCAAGAGCGTGTTGAGCAGATCTCTGTTGCCACGGAAGAGCAAGAACGTGCGACGGCGGATGTGTCTCAATCCATCAATAATATTTCCGAGCTTGGAGAGCGTACAAAGCTACAACTTGAATCCATGGTTGAAAGCTCTGAACAAGTGGCAGAAATTGCAGGGCATCAACAAGCGATGTTGCATAAATACGAGCTACATCAGTCCGCCTAAGTGACATGTTTTTATTTTCTATAAGCAGAACTTCGGTTCTGCTTTTTTGTTGCTTCTACGCACCTTCTCATTGCTATTCAAATCGCAAAAGTGAGTTATATCGCATCTTGCTCATTTCTTAAGGGCTGAGTTATCACTACGTGGTGTTAATGCTATGTCGGTAAAACAAGATGGCTAGAATGTTGTCCGAATTCAAAGGAATGAATCATGCAACTATTACAAAGAGCCAGCCTTATACTGGTTAATCATCAGCAAGAACTTTTGCTTATCCAGCGTTTTCAAAACGATAGACACTATTGGGTTTTCCCCGGCGGTAGTGTTGAGGTTGGAGAGCAGCCTGTTGAAGCTGCGAAAAGAGAAGCGCTGGAAGAAACCTCATTGGAACTCAATCGAGTCCAAAAGGTTTTTGAGATCGAAAACCAAGGTCGCTTAGAAACCTATTTTCTTTCTTATGTAGGGAACTCAAAAGTGAAACTGGGGGTGGGGCCGGAACAAACCAGACAATCAGACGTTAACCAGTATCATTTAAAGTGGGTGCGTTTAGATCAACTTCATACGATTCCTTTATATCCAGAGCAAGCCAAAGTTTTCTGTTTAGACAACGAGGAGTGGTTTTATGATCGATAAAATCTGTCCCGTCGTTCTGCGTAAGAAAAGCCAAGAGATCCTACTTTTTCAGCACCCCTTAGCGGGTATTCAGCTAGTCAAGGGAACGGTTGAGACGTTTGATGAAAGTTACATTACGGCTGCAAAACGGGAGCTGGCTGAAGAATCTGGGATTGCGCACATTATCTCCGCTCGGTATTTATGCTCATGGGACAGTGGATTTCAAAATCAAGCATGGCATTTTGTTTTGTGTGAGTGTCCAGACCTAGCGGATTCATGGACGTTTCATACGCAAGACGATGGCGGACATGATTTTGCGTTTTTTTGGCACGATATAGGGAGCGATATTTCCTCACAGGCGCATACTGTTTTTCAGCATGCACTGGAAACAGTTCGAAAACTGATAGACCAAGGGGTGGTGTAAGTGAGGTTGCAAGTTGGAGGTTTAACAAAGAAGAACTTGTTAAAGCACCTGAGTCAAAAAGGCGTTCAATTGAATGCCTTCGCCCAACAACTATTCGATGATGGTAAAGTCGAGTGCTCAGATGAGATTCAATCGTTCTTTTTAACGATAAAAACACCGTTTGACTTCGGACTTTATTTTGGCGCGACCCTTGGAGAAATGATTGAAGTGGCGTCGACACAAAATCTATCACCTTGTCCTTTAGCTGTTGCGCCATACCTCCGTTTACAAGAAATTGACTGGGCGAAGGGAGAGTACCTTACTGTGGTGTCTTCCCCGCTTTCGAATGACAAAGCTTATCCACGTGGTTTGTATCTACGGGATCTCGACGACGGATTCTGGCTACGAGGTTTTAGATGTTCGGAAGATTGTATCTTTCCGCCGTCGAAAAAGTTTGTTTTTGTGTCTGAGATAGCGAAGGAGTGTTGAGTGTGACATCTCTTTATCATCGCGAGCCCGACAACCTTTCTCACCTAATCTCGAGGGAAAACTAGCGGATTTGAGCGAAGTGCCAAAGCAAACACTATGCTTCTATCAGAAGCGAATAGATAAGGGAGAGCATCCGTTACTCTTTTTTCGCACGCCTCGTGTACGGTTTAAAGGCACTGTCGATCTCAAAAATGGCTATGAGATTACAAATGTTTAACTGACTTCTATATGCTTTGCGCATTCTTTCAGATAAGGAAACGATAATGGATAAATTCGTAGTGTTTCTCTTATGCCTTTTTATGACGATAGGTGGCGTGGTTCACCTGTATGACAACATCGTTGATGGCTTTTTGCCTTACGATTTTGCTCCGCGTTGGCTGAACATTTATTGGAGCGCATTAGGTCTTTTAGATTTGTTAGCGGTGTACTTATTAGTGAAACATCGCCGAGTGGGTTTGGTGTTGATGCTATTGATTCTGATGACAAACGTTATTTTTAGTTCACACGCTCACTATACATTAGAAATATTGGACAACAATGTGGCTCTGCAAATGAAAACGCTGTTCTTAGGCTTTTCGTTGGGCGTTTCCATCTGGCTTTGGAATGCGCGAAAGCACCAGCAATCGCGTCAGATATTTCGTTAACTTTATCTACTCACACATTTAAGGATTATCAACAGGGATTCGTTATGAACGATTTTAAAGACTTGGCGAGTTTTGCCGGTTTTAGTGCGTTAACAGGTTTGAGTTTTGGCACTATTTTCTTCAGTCTCGCTTTTGTGTACAGTTCCTTCGAAACGCAGCAACACGTCAACACTAGCGCTTTAGTTTGTGCTGTTTTTGGAGTCATAGGCTTGATTATTGGCATTATGCAATTAAATAAAAAACGCCAATTAGTCGAAAGTTAATTCGGCAAGTCTTTTCGGTGGATGGGGTCTCCAAAACTCTACAATGAACTCTGTGATTTGTTTTTGTTGGTTACTCCATCTACGTTTTTCTTTTAATCATCGTTCTTGCCCTTACCTTCGCGATAACGAAAAGGCTGTGTCAGCAGCTTATCCAATCTTTGCTCGCTCGCTTCCCTGATCTCAGGCACGCCAATCACGACATCGTTATGTCCAAGCGCTGGTTGTGCGCGATACGTTCCAAACCATCTATCCCAAACGGAAAGGAAAAAACCAAAGTTCGAATGGGTTTCCTTCACAATCACCGAATGGTGCACGCGGTGCATGTCTGGTGTCACAATGACTTTTCGCAGTTTCTTATCGATAGATAACGCAAGTTTTGCGTTACTGTGATTGAACATCGCACTCGCATTTAGAATGATCTCAAACACCACAATCGCGAGAGGTGAAACGCCAAGAATGAATACCGAGGCGATTTTGACGACCATCGAGATGATGATTTCAATTGGATGAAAACGTGCGCCAGTTGTGACATCGATATCCAAATCGGCATGGTGCATACGATGAATTTTCCATAATGGTTTCACGCGATGAAAAACCAAGTGCTGAACATAGATGATGAGATCGAGAACAATCACAGCAAGCAACACATTTAACCAACCGGGCAGGGACAGAAGATTGAATAGTCCCCATTGCTGATCATGAGCAATGGTCGCAGCTTGAAACGCAGCAATAGGTATCACTAATGCAATGATCGCGCTATTTAGGGCGACCAAAGAGAGGTTGTTTAACCAGCGAAAGGAACGTTTGACGGTGAGCGTCTTTCTTGGGAGCTTGTTTTCCCAAAGAGTACACAGCAACAATACGCCAATAAAACAGCTAAGTCGCAACCAAGATGGGTCGGTAAACGTGTTTTCAGTCACTGATCTTTCCTTCTTCTACGCATTTGTCGCAATAGACCTTAACTAACGTGAGATTCTTTCAATGTTTGGTCTTTAGAGTAATAACGCTGCCGCCTTGTGAGCGAGCGGTTATACCAGTAGAATCGCGCTCTCGTTTTTATTTGGCATTTCCTTCATGAGAATCCACGCTTTCAATCGTTTATATCAGTATCGTCAATCCATCTCAACGAAGCCTTTCAATGCTCGTGGATGCAAAGTTCAGCGCTGCCCATTCTGTCAGGTTTCAGAGCAGCATTGTTTATGTGAATTGCAACCTGATATCGATAGCAATGTCGCGTGCATGCTGATTGTGTCTGAGAACGAAGTGTTTAAGCCAAGCAATACAGGCCGTTTGATTGCTGATACGGTGAAAGAGACTTACGTGTATCAATGGAATCGCACTGAACCTTCACAAGAGATGCTTGATCTTTTGTCCAACGATGACTATCAGCCTGTCATTGTCTTTCCTGCCGATTACGTTGATCAACCTGAGCGATTGCTAGATGGATTACACGCTGAGCACTTACATCGCACTGATGGTAATAGCAAAAAGTGGTTGTTGATTTTTATCGATGGTAGTTGGCGTGAGGCGCGAAAAATCTTCCGTCGCTCTGAGTTTTTACAGTCTCTACCAGTCCTATCTATCGAGCCGGAGTGTTTATCTGAATACATCATGCGTCGTTCTGAGAACGAGCAGCATCTTTCGACAGCTGAAGTCGCGACTTTAGTTTTGAAACAAGCCGGTGAGAACAAAGCATCGGAATGCCTTCAATTGTGGTTTGAAGCCTTTAGAGAAACCTACATGCTAACCAAGACCCGAGTCAAAAACGATCCTAATCGACCGCATTTGAAACGTTTCAAAGAGTGGGTGAAAACCGAGAGCTGACTCTAAGGAATGAACTTTTGTTGATGGCATGTTGTTCAACTGACTTCAGCGAGGGGATAAATCTGCATTCGGTCACGGTTTGCAGGCGTACAGATATGGATAATGCCACTAGTTTATACTTTTGACTCCAGCCATTTTCGGAGTCGTTTAAGCATTTTTTTAGGAGAGAAATACATGTATTACGGCTTTGATGTCGGCGGCACTAAAATTGAATTTGGTGCATTTAACGAGAAGCTTGAGCGTGTAGCGACGGAACGTGTACCTACACCAACAGACAACTACGAGCTGCTGGTTGATACCATTGCGGAATTGGTTAACAAATACGATGCAGAGTTTGGTTGCGAAGGCACCATTGGCCTTGGTCTACCAGGCATGGAAGACGCAGACGATGCAACGGTATTAACGGTTAACGTTCCTGCGGCGAAAGGCAAACCACTGCGTGCGGATCTTGAAGCGAAAATCGGTCGCAGCGTAAAGATTGAAAACGATGCGAACTGTTTTGCGCTATCAGAAGCATGGGACGAAGAGCTTCAAGATGAGCCTTCTGTACTTGGTTTGATCCTAGGCACTGGTTTTGGTGGCGGTTTTATCTACGATGGTAAAGTTTTCTCTGGTCGTAACCACGTAGCAGGTGAGGTGGGCCATACTCGTTTACCTATCGATGCTTGGTTCCACTTAGGCGAAAACGCACCTCTATTGGGCTGTGGTTGTGACAAGAAAGGTTGTTTAGACAGTTACCTTTCTGGCCGAGGCTTCGAACTTCTTTATGCCCATTACTACGGTGAAGAGAAGAAAGCGATCGACATCATTAAAGCGCACGCAGAAGGTGAGGCGAAAGCTGTTGAGCACGTTGAGCGTTTTATGGAGTTGCTGGCTATCTGTTTTGCAAACATCTTTACAGCGACTGACCCACATGTTGTTGTGCTGGGTGGTGGTCTTTCCAACTTCGAATTAATTTACGAAGAGATGCCAAAGCGTATTCCTAAGTACCTGCTTTCTGTCGCGAAGTGTCCGAAGATCATCAAAGCAAAACACGGTGATTCAGGTGGTGTACGTGGCGCTGCGTTCCTAAACATCAAGTAGTGACTGAAACCTTACTCGATATAAAGTAAGAAGAAATTTAAAGCCCCGTTTAGACCATCAAGGTAAAACGGGGCTTTTGACTTATATATCGAAGTAACTCATATACCCAAGTAACTCATATACCTAAGTAATTTCGGTATGCTCGGGTATAGAGCACGAACAAAAATAGCATATATAAAAAAACTCGCGACGAATCGCGAGTTTTCTGTTTGTAGCTAAGCTTATTTATTCTTTTTACCTACGCCTAGGTTTTCTTTTTGAGCTAGGGTGATTTTACTAAAGCCTAATTTTCTGAAGTAGTTGTCGCGGTAGTTGCGCACTGCTTTAGTGTCAGACACTGCTTCGATTTGTTGCTCCATCTTTAGGAACTCAGTGATATCGAGACCTTCTGCTTCTGCAACCGCTTCTTGAATGTTGCGGTGCTGCTGGTATGAGAACGTCAGTTCTTTGTCTTGGTCTTTGTAAGTGTAAAGAATGGTGCGAGCCATAGCTGTCTCTCTGAAAAGGTTTCTGTATTAAACAAAAAGGCCAGACTCGCTGACCTTTGAATTTCTAGTTTGGGCTAGATTCTGCCTTGAAGTGGGATAATTGTCACGCTTTCTCCCGCTTTTACTGTATCAATAGCTGGGGAGATTTCGATCAAACAGTTCGCCTCACTCATTGAGCGCAAAATGCCAGAGCCTTGCTTGCCTGTTGTACGAACGGTTAAACGGCCAGTGTCATCCAGTTCATAGATTCCTCGACTAAACTCGGTACGACCTTGTCGAGAGCGAAGGTTTTCAGTCGCGATGGCACTCACTTTCAGAGGCTTCCAGCCTTGTTCGCCTTGCATCTTACGCAGTGCAGGCTCAACAAAATTAATGAAAGAGACCATCACGGCAACAGGGTTGCCCGGCAGACCAAAGAACGGCTTGTTGTTGATTTGACCAAACGCGAGTGGACGTCCCGGACGCATGTTGATTCGCCAAAAATCGATTTGACCAAGTTTATCCAAGGCAAGTTTGATGTAATCCGCATCACCAACGGATACGCCACCAGAAGTCATAACCACGTCCGCTTGCGCAGATGCGTTTTCCAACGCTTCAATCATTAACTGCTCGTTGTCTTCCAGAATACCGAAATCCAAGATCTCGCAGCCGAGCTTTTCAAGCATGCCCATGATGGTAAAACGGTTGGAATCGTAGATAGAATTCGCTTTTTGCTCTGTTCCCGGTGCTTGTACTTCGTCACCGGTGGAGAACACGGCAACTTTCAATTTGCGGAACACATTCGCTTCACCAAAACCAAGAGAAGCGATCATGCCCATTTCTGGAGAGGCTAGGCGAGTGCCTGCGGTAAAGACGTCACTGCCGATAGCGAGATCTTCACCTGCTTGACGAACGTTTTGGCCTGCTTTGATATGCGCACCGTTAAAGGTGACCTTGTCACCTTCTTGAGAGGCTTGCTCACGCATGACCACTGTGTCGCCGTTAAGTGGTGTTGGTGCGCCGGTCATGATTTTCACCGCTTGACCAACTTCAAGAGGCTGATCGTAAGCATGGCCCGCCATCACTTCAGCAACCACTTGGTAGCTATCGCGGTCTACATTATCACTGCGGATGGCGTAACCGTCCATCGCGGAGTTGGTGTACTGCGGCACGTTTACTGGTGAAATGATATGTTCCGCGAGAACGCGGCCATAGGCGTTTTCAATCTTGCATGCTTCTATTTCCGAAACCGTGTTCACCAAAGAAAGGATTTTTTCTTGGCCTTGAACCACAGAAAGGAAAGCCGGAGAAAGAGTGTCGCAACATGCGGCGTCTTTCTCTTTAGATTTTGGTGCTTTTGCATCTTGAACGTATTGAAGAACAAATTGAGCGATGGCATCCAAATCATTGATGTTCATTTGAGGGAGCTCAGAATCTAACTCCGCACTGTCGGAAGCGATAGCAATGATGTTTTCATCGTGAGGGTAAAGCCAAGGTTTACCCACTTCTTCACGGTGCAATTCAATTTTAGGAAACGCGATGTTTTTGCAGCCTTCAACCAAAACCACATCAAGCATGTCTTCATCAAAACGTGTTAATAGGTATTCAAACTCCGCTTCGGCTTCTGGCGTTTCTGTCATTAACGCAAAACGGTTGCGAGAAGCAATCAGCATTTGAGATGCGCCAGCTTTGCGTAAACGGTAGCTGTCTTTACCCGGCTTATCGACATCGAAGTTGTGATGAGCATGTTTTAGCATGCCAATGCGTAAACCTGCTTCAGTCAGCTTTGGCAATAGGGCTTCAAGTAGTGTGGTTTTGCCTGTGCCTGAATAAGCCGCAAAACCAAGAATAGGAATGTTTAGCGTGTGTTTCATGATTCTAATTGTCCAAATTGCGCCAGTTCTTCCGGAGTGTTCAAGTTGACGAAACAGTTTGGTGAGTCGCTAAAGTCAACGTAACTGGTGTTGCACTCTTTGTAGAGCAGAATGATTTTGCGGTCGCCACGTTCTAAAAATGCGGTGAGTTTTGGCAGTACGCGCTTGTGGTAGAGCGTGAAGACAGGTTGCTGATGAACACCATCATGAGCGACCAAAATATCGCTGTCTTCTTTGACGGCCTGGCAGAAACGCTCGACAAGGTCGGTGTTAATTTGTGGACTATCGCAAGGTACAAATCCGACCCAGTCAGTTTCAGCATGCATCAAACCCGCGTGAATACCGCCCATAGGTCCAGGGAAATCTTTGAATTGATCACTAAATACGAAACCAAATTTGCTGTACGCATCTTGGTTTCGGTTGGCATTAATTAAAATGCGTGGTGTTTGTGGAGATAAACGTTCAATAACGTGTTCGATGAGTGGCTTCTGATTTAACTCAATCAGACCTTTATCTTTTCCACCCATACGGCTGGCTTGGCCACCAGCCAAAATGACCCAACTAGTTTGTGTTGGTTGAAGCATATGCATTCTCTTGGGATGTTTCTTTTGGTATGACATACAACAGAGGAGACTCTATCAAAGTCTTGTCTTTAATCCACCACTGTTTTTTACATAAGTCGGTCAGTGCGTTGGTTTGATGGCTTGTCACCACGATACTGGAACCACGATCCAAAAGATCTTTTGCCATCACCACCAATCGCTCAATGGACTCTTGGTCTAAAGACGCACTTGGCTCATCCATCAATAAAATCGACGGTTTTAAGATCCAAGCTCTTGCCATGGCAACACGCTGTTTTTCACCGCCGGACAACACGGAGATATGTTCGTCCGCTAATGTTTCTAAACCTACCATGCGTAGTGCGTGAATAACTTGAGCTCGCTTATCTTTTGGTGTGTCTTGTTGATATTTCACTCCATAGACTACGTTCTCATAAACAGTGCCGTCAAAAAGGTAAGGAGATTGATGGAGATAAATCACATCGACACGGCCGTTGCGGCGCGTCAGTCTTTTCAGCCACGTATCTTTTGGTGCAACAACATCGCCAGTAGAAGGTTTTAGCAAGCCAGCAAGGATTTTGAGTAGGGTAGTTTTGCCCACACCATTGTCACCCTTGAGATAAATGGCATCATTTGGGCCGATGGCTAACTCAGGGATGTGAAAAAGCACACGCTCTTTAAAGCGCATGGATAACTGCTCGGCGGTGATTTTTATAGTCATAATGCGCCTCTACATGGGGTTAATGGTGAGTCGTTTGTTTGCTTCATGTTCTATGTTCTGAGGTAGCCTTTGCCTCTCATGCTTGATAAGAAGAAGTTTAGTGCCAACGCTAAAGATAGTAATACAATTCCTAATGCAACTCCTTGCGCAAAAGCACCTTTGCTGCTTTCCATTGCGATAGCGGTCGGAATATTGCGCGTCACGCCCATAATGTTTCCGCCTACCATCATTGAGCAGCCCACCTCGGTTACGATACGTGAGAACCCTGCAATAATAGCTGCGAGTAGAGGAAAGCGGGTTTCCCAAATCATCGTAGCGGCCACGCGCGGAATGGAGACGCCTAGGGTGATGGCGGTTTCCACTGCGCGACGGTCGCTAGATTGCAATGCGCCATGCATCATCGATACCAAAACAGGGAAGCAGATCACCATTTGGCCGAAGATCATCGCCTTCTGAGTGAACAGCATTTGCCAGTCTCCCCAAGGGCCAGCGCGTGATAGCAACATATACAGCAAAAGGCCAATCACAACGGTAGGAACCGCTTGCAGCGTATTCACGATCGACAGCAAGAACCATTTGCCGCGAAAGTCGGTATACGCCAGTACAAAGGACATCAAAATAGCTGGCAATACCACTAAGGATATTGCCGTGATAGAAACACTAAAGGAGACCGCAACGATCTCCCATAGGTCTGCATCAAAATTCACCAGTAAGCGAAGCGCTTCCAGTGTTGTATCAGCAAGATTCATATTGCGTTATTTGCTCTCAGCATTCGCAACAAACAGTTGTTTACCGTTCAGGCGGAAACCATTGATAAGTTCCTGACCGCGAGGGTTCACCAACCAATCACTGAAAGCTTTCGCGCCTTGGTAGTTGATTGTTGGGTAACGCTCAGGGTTAACAAGAATAACTTGGTACGGGTTAAACAGTTTTTCATCGCCTTGGAACAGAATTTCTAGATCCAACTTGTTTTGGTAAGCCAACCATGTACCGCGGTCTGACATTGTGTAGCCTTGCATTTCAGACGCCATGTTCAGCGTTGGGCCCATACCTTGACCTACGCTGCGGTAGCCACCAAAGTTTGGTTCGATTTTAGTTTGAGCCCAAAAGCCCATTTCTTTTTTGTGCGTACCAGAATCATCGCCGCGAGAGATGAACGTTGCGTTTTTGTTCGCGATCTCTTTGAACACGTCTAACACGCTTTCGTCATCTTTGATTTTTGCTGGGTCTGCTTTAGGGCCAACAATCACAAAGTCGTTGTACATCAGCTTACGAGGCAGAACGCCGTAGCCTTTCTCAACGAATGTGCCTTCGGCTTTTGGTGCGTGAGTCATAACCAAATCTACGTCACCGTTTTCGCCCATTTTTAGCGCTTTGCCAGTACCTGCAGCAATAACATCGACTTTGTAGCCAGTGTCTTTTTCAAATTGTGGAAGTAGGTAGTCAAGCAAGCCCGAGTGGTAAGTACTGGTTGTAGTTGCTAGGCGGACGTGTTCAGCGTCTTGAGCAGAAAATGCAGAGTAGCTTACAAGCGTGATTGACGTTGCGGCCAATGTTAGCGCAATTTTTTTCATTTTTATGTGTTTCCTTTCCAATGATTCTTTGGCTTCTATCCGTCTAGGTGACAGCGAAGTCTCCGGAGCGATCTTGATTGCTCAAATCACAAGTTGCCTTAGGGTGTTGGAATAGCAAGTTCTCCAACATCCTGAGATCACTTGGATACCCCTTATAGCAAACAAGATGCCAACATTTTACAAGCCAAAAATGTTTGATTTATGCGCGGATTCATGGAGTTATTTGCACAAAAGTTTGCGTTGGTACAAAATGTCGCACTTTTTGTAGGGTATATCGTTTCAAACTTGGTACACTCTGTCCCATCCGAATCCATCTGGGGTAAATATGTCTACTCAATCCCATATTAGTACAAACCAACAATATAACGCCTTTTCCGTACTGGTCGTTGATGATGAATTGGGCATGCAAGCCATTTTAAAAAAGGCATTGGGAAAGCTTTTCTCACATGTCGACACCGCTGGCAGCATCGAAGAAGCAGAACAACTGCGCAATTCTCGCCATTATGATTTGATTTTGCTGGATATTAATCTGCCGGGGCGTTCTGGGATTGAGTGGGAAGAAGCGTTTGAAGATGATGAAAAACGCGCCGATGTGATTTTCATGACGGGTTATGCGGATCTAGAAATTGCCATTCGAGCGCTGCAGCTCGGTGCTTCCGACTTTATCCTCAAACCATTCAACCTTGAGCAGATGTTAAAAGCGGTCAGCCGCTGTATGGATCGCCGTTTGAACGAGCGCATGCAGTACGCCATGAAGCGTGATTATCAGCGTCACAATACTTCCGAGATCATTGGTGGTTCAGAAAAAACGCGTCAGCTCAAACAACTTATCACACAGTTTGCTCCATCACGTGCCTCAGTATTGGTTGAAGGCGAATCAGGTACGGGCAAAGAGTTGGTCGCGCGAGGCATTCACCAAGCAAGTGGGCGAACGGGCCCATTTGTGCCTATCAACTGTGGGGCGATTGCGCCAGAGCTACTTGAAAGTGAGTTATTTGGTCACACATCAGGTGCGTTTACTGGAGCGAAAAAGTCACGCGAAGGTTTGTTCCGCGTAGCGAATGGCGGCACTTTATTCCTTGATGAAATTGGGGAAATGCCGCTTTCCATGCAGGCATCATTATTGCGCGTGTTAGAGCAGCGTACAATTCGTCCTGTCGGTTCAGAAAGAGAGATCAGCATTGATGTCCGTATCGTGGCGGCAACCAACCGTAATCTGCAAGAAGAGGTCAACCAAGGCAATTTTCGCAGTGACCTGTATTACCGTTTAAACGTTCTGAAAATTGAAGTGTGTCCGCTGCGAGAGCGCAAAACCGACTTATTTGAGTTAGTGCCATTTTTCAGCAACATGCTGACGCGCGAGCTCGGTATGCCTGCGCCAAAATGGGCGCACGAAGACATGGAAGCCATGAGTGAGTACGATTGGCCGGGCAACATTCGTGAGCTGAAGAACCTCATCGAGCGCTGCATTTTGCTTGGTAAGCCACCAGCGCATTACTGGCGAGAGCTGAACGGTGGTCATTCTCTGCCTAATGTTTCGATTACCGTTTCTCACTCCGCCGAGTTACCAACTTTTAGAGAAGGCAAAGAATTTACTGGCGAAGGCTACCCAAACAATTGGACTTTAAAAGAAGTCGAGAAAGCGCATATCAAACAAGTCGTCAATTTGCATGAAGGCAATAAATCGGCAGCGGCGCGCGACTTAGGCGTGGCCCGCAAGACGTTAGAACGCAAATACAAAGAATGGGATTCTGAGGATGAGGGATATGCCGACTAACTGGCAGCAGCACAAAGGATTGTCGAAATGGACGCACCGTTTTAAAACCATGGTGCGTTATCGCTTATTGATTTTAACCTCTGCACCGATCTTCCTTACGTTGATAGCGCTGATCGGTATTACGATTTATTGGTCTATCCATTACACGTGGCAAAACGCGCTGCTGGATGTTTCAGAGCGTTTGGGTGTGGCAAATAACAGCGTGACGTTGTTACAACAAAAGCAAGCCAATTACGTGCGAGCGTTTGCTGACTCCTACGACTTCCGAACTCGAATAAATCAAGGGACACCACAAGACGAGCTACAAAAGTGGGTTACTGAACAGAAAAAACGTTACTCCCTAGACTTTCTCTCTTTCCAACGCGTTAATTCGATGGAAAACAAATTCCGTTTTATGGACCTCACCAAGCGCGAATCGTTTTTTGATGTACTCAATCGGGAAGAGCTCGAACAGCTCGATCCGGAACTCGCCAAACGGGCCGAAGTGCCCATTCTGGCTGATGGTGGAATGGAAGCACGCGGCTTGGTGAGCCGTACCGTTATTCCGGTATACAGCCAAGCGAACGATTTGATCGGCTTCCTTGATGGTGGTTTGCTCCTCAACAACAGTACTGTGCTGGTGGATCAAATCCGCGATCTCATTTATCTCAGTGATAATGACCGCCTTCGCCCTGTGGGTACGTTGACCGTGTTTCTTGATGATTTGCGTGTGAGCACCAACGTTCCTCTAGACAGCGACCATAGGCTAGGGCGCGCTATTGGTACGCGAGTGAGTGCAGAAGTGTATAACCAAGTGCTCTCTCAAGGTCAGCAATGGGTCGACCGCGCGTATGTGTACGACGCATGGTACATCACCGCTTATCAACCAATCAGAGACCAGTACGATAACGTCATTGGCATGCTTTATACCGGCTACCTGATGTGGCCATTTGTGAAAGCGTACATGACCAACATCGCCGAAATCAGCCTTATTACCTTAATGCTATTACTGGTCTCTGGCGTGATGGTCTATCGCGGTTCGCGTGATTTGTTCCGGCCAATAGAGCGCATTCATAAAGTCGTTAAGCTCGTTCAACTTGGCAAAGAGAAACGTATTGGTCCACTGGGGCTGGATGATCATCATGAGTTGGCGCAGCTGGCTAGGCAGTTCGACAATATGCTTGACGCCTTAGAAGACCGCAAAATCGAACTCAAAAATGCTGCGGCGCAGTTGGAGTGTAAAGTTCAAGAGCGAACGGCTAGCTTGCGAGAAAAAACTGAGGAACTCGAACTTCACATTCAGTTGCTCAACCAAACCCGCGATAAATTGGTAGTGCATGAAAAACTGGCGGCGCTCGGTGAGCTGACCGCCGGGATTGCACACGAAATCAATAATCCAACTGCGGTAATTCTTGGTAACGTTGAGTTGATTCACTTTGAGTTGGGTGAAGATGCGAATCGAGTTCAAGAAGAAATTGATGCAATTCACGCGCAAATTGACCGTATCCGCAATATCACTCGCAGTTTATTGCAATACAGTCGCCAAGGCGGTGTTCAAGATGAAATCACTTGGCAACATGTCAACCCGATCATTGATGAGAGCATCACATTGGTCAAAACCGGTACTAAGAAGCGCGACGTCGAATTTGTTACCGATTTACAAGCGCATACGCCAGTCGAAATTAATCGCCATCACTTGCTACAAATTTTGGTTAACCTGCAAATGAACGCCATTCATGCGATGAACGGCAAAGGAAAACTGATCGTAATGAGTGAAGATTGGATTGAAGAAGGTGAAATAAAGGGCGCAGCGATTCATGTTATCGACGATGGTTGTGGTATCAAACCAGAAAACTTAAATCGAATTTTCTCACCGTTTTACACGACGAAACGCGACGGCACCGGATTAGGCTTGTCGGTTTCGCAAAGTATTCTTAGTCAAACCGGTGGCGAGCTGAAAGCCGAATCGGAGTGGGGTAAAGGAAGTACATTCAGCATCTATTTACCGAAGAAAGCCGAGCTACTGCTGGAAGTGACGAACATCGCGTAACGTAAACCAACGCCAGTTCCATCAAAAAAGGTCAGTGAAGACTGGCCTTTTTCTTATCTACTCATCTTATCCTTCGTTGCCACTTTAAGTACGACAAATGACATGGATTTTTCGCCTTTTCGTACAGAAAAACACAGGTAACGAAACATATTTCCCATTAATTAATAAAAACAAAACTTGAAGTATGTAGCTTGAAGCAGTACCGTTGCCCGGTTTTTTCTCAATACACTTAAATTGCTAAGGTAAAGGTTTTGATCTCCACAGCGAATATCACTCAACAATTTGGCGCTAAGCCGTTATTTGAAAACATCTCAGTTAAGTTTGGCGAAGGTAACCGCTATGGCTTAATCGGGGCTAACGGTTGTGGTAAATCAACCTTTATGAAGATCTTAAGCGGTGAGCTTGAGCCAACAGGCGGTAACGTAAGCTACGATCCAAATGAGCGCGTTGCAAAGCTAAACCAGGATCAGTTCGCGTACGAAGAATTCACGGTTATCGACACGGTAATCATGGGTCACAAAGAGCTTTGGGAAGTGAAGCAAGAGCGTGACCGTATTTACTCTTTGCCAGAAATGAGCGAAGAAGACGGTATGAAAGTGGCTGACCTTGAAGTTCAATTCGCGGAAATGGACGGCTACATGGCAGAAGCAAAAGCGGGTGAACTGCTTCTTGCTGTAGGCATCCCAATGGAACAACACTTCGGTTTGATGAGCGAAGTGGCTCCAGGTTGGAAACTGCGTGTGCTTCTAGCTCAAATCCTGTTTGCTGACCCAGACATCATGCTACTTGACGAACCAACCAACAACTTGGACATGGATACGATCCGTTGGTTGGAAGACACGCTAAACGCGCGTAACTGCACGATGATCATCATCTCGCACGACCGTCACTTCCTAAACTCAGTATGTACGCACATGGCTGACTTGGATTACGGTGAACTACGTGTTTACCCTGGTAATTACGACGAGTACATGACCGCGGCTTCTCAAGCTCGCGAACGTCTACTTAGCGACAACGCGAAGAAGAAAGCTCAAATCGCTGAGCTACAAACTTTCGTGGCGCGTTTCTCTGCAAACGCATCGAAAGCAAAACAAGCTACGTCTCGCGCTAAGCAAATTGACAAGATCAAACTGGACGAAGTTAAAGCGTCTAGCCGTCAAAACCCATTCATTCGTTTCGAACAGTCGAAAGAACTGTTCCGTAACGCTCTGATTGTTGAAAACCTAAGCCAAGGTTTTGAAGAGGACTTGTTCTCAGACTTCAATGCCATTTTTGAAGTGGGTGAGCGCGTTGCGATCATCGGTGAGAACGGTGTGGGTAAAACAACTCTTCTAAACACGCTTGCTGGTGTACTTGAACCTCGTGCGGGTGAGTTCAAATGGTCTGAAAATGCAAACATCGGTTACTACGCGCAAGACCACGCGCATGAGTTTGCAGAAGACATGAACTTAACGGATTGGATGGGTCAATGGCGTCAAGAGGGCGACGACGAGCAAGTAGTTCGTGGTTTCCTAGGTCGTATGCTGTTTGGTCAAGACGACATTAAGAAGTCAGTAAAAGTACTGTCTGGTGGTGAGCAAGGTCGTATGCTGCTTGGCAAGCTGATGATGCACAAGCCAAACATGTTGCTAATGGACGAACCAACCAACCACATGGACATGGAATCGATCGAATCTTTGAACACCGCGCTTGAGCAATACAAAGGCACGTTGTTCTTCGTATCTCATGACCGTGTGTTCGTAGACTCGCTAGCAACGCGTATTATCGAAATTCGCGATGGCAAGATTTCAGACTTCAAAGGTACTTACTCTGAGTTCTTGAAATCTCGTGGCGTTGACGCGTAATTACTCATACAGCGCTTGAAAAGTAAAAGCCTCGCTATTTAGCGAGGCTTTTTTAATTGGTCTTAATCCTTAAACTGACCGGTTAGATACGCATATATGCCGACGACACCAAATGTAATGATCATTGAGAGCATAATGCCACTGGGCGTGAGCAAAAAATTCCACAGTTGGTCATTGTCCATAGTTCACATCCTTTGTGAATGAGCTGTAGTTAGCATCAATTAAAACAAGTGTTGTTATTGTTACAACAAACGTTGCTATTTCTGGCTTATATCGCTTAGTTAAGCCTTCATAACGTGATGATTTACTTATCCCAATCGTTATAAGTTTACACTAATCGGCGGTTTTGTAATATGTTCTCGTTAACGAGGTGCGCTTTCGCCTTTCACATCAAACTCAATCTTGTCCGCTCCGGTAAATACTTGGAATCGCAAACCTTTCGCACGTGCAATGGTCGTAATGCCAAATTGCTTCGCTAGATCTAACCCCATTTGAGTAACGCCAGAGCGAGAAAGTAGAACAGGAATGCCCATTTGAGCTACTTTAATCACCATCTCTGATGTAAGGCGACCTGTTGTGTAGAAAATTTTATCTTCACCTGTCTCTTCTTTGAGCCACATCTCACCTGCAAGCGTATCCACTGCGTTGTGACGGCCGACATCTTCCACAAATGACAATACCTCATTGCCTTTGCAAACCGCACAGCCATGCACCGCGCCCGCTTTTTTGTAGGTGTCGTTGTAATGAGTCAGCGCTTCTAGTGCGGAGTAGATTTCTGATTGCTTAAGCGGAACTTGAGGCACTTGGTAGTTCTCAAGTTGTTTCATCACGTTGCCATACATGGTGCCTTGACCACAGCCAGATGTGACGGTTTTCTTTTTCAGAGCGCCTTCTAAATGTTCGGTATTTTCTTTAGTAATCACCGCTGCGGAATGCGTTTCCCAGTCAATAATGACGGATTCAATCGCTGCTGGATCGGACAGGAAGCTTTGGTTTTTTAAATAACCCAGTACTAGCGCTTCTGGACGCGAACCTAGCGTCATGAGCGTGACCACTTCTTTCCAGTTCAGCATGACCGTAAGAGGACGCTCGCAAGCGATTTGCTTCGTGAGCTTTTCGCCGTACTCGTCGTACACATCGACTTCAATGGTTTGCAGGGGATTTTCACTGGTTTTAATAATATTTGGTTTCAGCACAGTCGTGTCCTAGTGATTAAGAGCGTTAGGTTGCTACGCATTTAGCTTGCTAAGTGGTTAGCTAAGCAAATCTCGTTCCAAAATAGCGGTTCCCATAAAAATTGCGAGGTTTTATGTCAACAATGCATTAAAACTGCGATATCGCAGTAATGACACATCAATAAATTTGAGTTTCAACTACTTTGGTACTTGAGTATAGCGCTGTGTATAGGATTGATTTGGCGCGGTTATTGCTTTGTAGCGATGAAATGGTTGAAAGCCAAGGTCAAAATGTCCTGGGAGTTTTCAGACCAAAATAGAAAAACTGGGTGAGTTATGTCGGATAAGAAAGATTTCGAGAACAATTACGAGAAGACTGAAGACGTATGGCCAATTGGCGTAGAGCTTGTTGAGCATGAGATCAGTACAGGGATTTGGGTGACAACCCAATGGCAGTTGACGGGATTTGCGCTAAATCCGACAGAAGAGACTCCAGATGTTTGCCTGTTGCAATTGCACAAAGACGAGCGTACAGACTACCGCTTTAACTTAAGCTCTCAGCAACCTAAACTTTTTTTAGTGATGGATAACGTCGAGTCTGGTGAAAAACCAGCGATACAGCTACTAACGGCTTCACAATCTGTCGCGGCGCAATATATGGATGGCGACAACCTTGTACTATCCAACGATATGCCGTTAGCCGTTCAGGCTTGGATGGAAGCCTTTATTGGTCGCCACGGTGAGTTGTTAGAAGTAAGACGTAAGAAACGCAAAGGAGCGGGCAGAGCAAATGGCAACTAGTTTTTTAAGCCGTTGGTCGAAACGTAAATTAGAAGAATCTTCCCAACATGATGAAGAGATCACGCCGATAGCAGAGACGGAGCAATCCGAAGATAGTGTCACAGCGCTTTCAAACGCTGACGAAAGCTCAGGCGCTTTGAACGTCAACGAGGTTAGTCAGTCACCAGACATTACCGCGAGTGTAGAGACTGAAAAGCCCGAAGACATGTCTGTGGCGCAACTGCTGGTTTCTGAAGCTTCAGAAAGCGTTAAGAAAGCCGCGCTGCGCAAAATGTTCTTGTCCGAAGAATTTAACGTGCGTGATGGCCTAGACGATTACGATGATGATTACAGTAACTTAAAGTCACTTTCTAAAGACGTCGCAGAGACGCTGCGTGATTGGGTTAAAGAAAAAGTGGAAGAAGAACCAGACGCTGAAACGGCGCAAGGATCTGAACTTAACGCCGACGATATCGCATCTGAGGTGGTTGAGGACGCAGAACCAAACGCCGAAAAAAGCGCCGAAATTACCCAAGATGAAAGTGAGCTGTATATAAATACAGTGCCCGGTGAAAGCGATACTTTTGCTGAGGAATCACCGCCTAACGAGGTGAGACAAAATATACCACACAAAGAATAGGTACATTTTGACTAAACACTCAATGAACCGGCTGGGACAAAATGTCTCAACCGGTTTTTTTATCCCTACTATTTGTCGGTAAAATATCTAAGTGATTGAATTTTAGTTGATATTTTATTGGCATGACATTTGCTATTTGTTGCTCAATACCAATCTGGTTGAAGTTAGTCCGGACGCACTGCGTAGTATTCATCGCCTATAGACGGCGGAACAAGAATGCTCATTGATAAGTTAATCAGCAGAATCTCCGGCGCTAACTACACTAAGAGATGGAAAAGACTATCCATGTTCATAAATGGAATTGAGCAATGCTGAAACAATTATTAGAACAAGCAACTTCCAATAACGGTAAAGCGAGGCTGTACGCTTTCGAAAATACCGTAGAGTTGACCAATCTTATTCCACCAACCGTAAGCTATGAAAGCGGCGGTAATACTTTGATTGTGGGTCCAACGGCAATCATCGAAAGTGCGGCAGCGCAATTGTCGCAAATGAACAGCCTAACGCTGCTTTCTACCGATGGCGAAAAGGGAACAAATCCCGAGCTTTACTACGCCAATTCGGTTCAGGTTTCAGGGTTCTTAGGTACGTTTGAAGTTCTCATTGAAAATCATGGTTCGACCAACAATCTTGCCAAGGTCGCGATCAATAGCGATTGTTTCGATATCGTACTCGATCTTTGCCTAAACAGCTGCATGTCGGAAGAAGTACCAGTACCGGGCTACTACCCAGTTGGTCGTGGCTATCCGAAACTGGCTGAAGCGTTGGAAGAAATTCCAACCTTGATGGGGACATTCGATAAACCGAAATTCTTCCGTTTAGATACCGATCTATGTGCACACAGCTCTCGTGGCGTAAAAGGTTGCGAACGTTGTGTGGATGCTTGTCCGGCAGGTGCATTATCGAGTGAAGGCAGCGACAAAACGGGCCATCGCATCGAGATCAACCCATACCTATGTCAAGGCGTGGGTACTTGTGCTACAGCGTGTCCGACAGAAGCTATTCATTACGCATTGCCAAACCCCGAAGATACGCAAAAGTTTATTGAACGTACGCTAGCCAACTATGAGCAAGCGGGTGGTTTAGATCCTATCGTATTGATTTGTAGTTCTCGCCACGAGAGCTACAACGTGATGGCACTAAAAGCGCTGCCAGATAATGTAATTCCAATTGTGGTGGAAGAACTGCCTTCGGTTGGTATAGATACTTGGTTTGCCGCGCTTGTGAACGGTGCTACTCAGGTGCTGTTTGCGGCTTCGCGTTTTATGCCTCAAACCATTATTCGTGTGCTTAATAGCGAAGTCGGTATTGCTCAAGAGCTGCTCGACCAACTTGGTATCGCCAAAGAAACCATCGACATTCTGTATCTAGAGTCACTACGTGAAGGTGCTCCGACACTTTGTACCGAGTCTTTTGATTTGGCATTAGGAGACTTGCAAGGTAACAAGCGTCAGCGCCTATTTACGGCGTTGGATGCGTTGTCAGCATCGCGTATTCCAGTTGAGAACATTGTTGAACTGCCAGCAAACGCACCTTACGGCACGGTTTCTTGTGAAAGCAAAGATTGTACGTTGTGCATGAGCTGTGTGGCGGTGTGTCCAACGCGTGCATTGCATACGGACGGACAATCTCCGTCGCTTAAATTCGTCGAGCAAGACTGCATTCAATGTGGGCTGTGCGAGAAAGCGTGTCCAGAAAAAGTGCTGACGCTCACTCCTCGTATGAACTGGGTGAAAGAAGAACGCCAGAAAGCGGTTGTGATTCATGAAGAAAAGGCTGCCGAGTGCATTCGCTGTCACAAGCCTTTTGCTCCGCAATCAATGATCGACATGCTGCAAAACAAACTTCGTGGTCATTCTCATTTCTCTGATGAAGCCGCCATTAATCGCATCGCCATGTGTGAAGACTGTCGTGTGATCGACATGTTTGAGTCGATGGCTGCTGATCCAATGAATCAATTGAAATACTAGGAGCTCGCAGTGGATACACAACAAGAACAAACACTGAGAACGGACATTTATCTCGTTCTATCCGCACTTTTTCGTAGTGCGCCAAGTGATGAAATGCTGGCGTTCCTGAAATCGTTAGAAATTGAACCGTCTGAGAGCGCGATGCAAAAAGCTTGGCTCGCACTGCAACAAGCCGCGAACGAAGCGCAACGAGAAGCGTTAGAAGAAGAATATCAAGATCTGTTTATTGGCATTGGCCGTGGTGAAGTTGTGCCATTCGGATCTTGGCATCGCACTGGCTCGATGATGGAAAAACCGTTAGCGGAAATTCGTCGCGATTTGGATCTTTTAGGCATCGAACGAGAAGAGAACGTGAAAGAGCCTGAAGACCATATTTCTGCACTGTGCGAAGTGATGGCAATGCTGACGGGTGAAGAGGAAGAACTTCAACAAGCGGTGTTTAACAAACACATCGCCCCTTGGTTCCAATCTTTTACGCGCCAACTAGAGAACGCAGAAAGCGTGAACTTCTACAAGCCAGCTGCACAGCTTTGCGATGCATTTTTAACGTTAGAGCAAGTGCGCTTTAGCGTGAACACCAAAAGCAGTAAGAGCAAATTAAAAATTGATGTGAAAAACGTCACTGATTACGAGTAATCGAGCAGTACTTGGTCATATCGATAGAGAGGCATGAGTCTCCAAAGATCTACCGTAAGGTAAGGAAGCAATGATGAAAGATAATAAAGAAATAAACACAAGCCGTAGGGATCTCCTAAAAGGCTTCACAACCGCTGCCGTTGCTGGTGCTGTTGTTGCGGGAACCACGAAAGTGGCCGTTGCTTCAGAAACGGTTGAGCCTTCTGAAAAAGACGTGAAGAAGAAAGGGTATCGTGAAACTCAACACATTCGCGATTACTACGACACACTTTAGGAGATAACGGATGAAACTTGTCAAACGCTCCGACAGTGTGAGCAAAGAAACGAACCAGCTTGGCGTATCTCGTCGTGCATTCATGAAAAACACTTCGCTTGCCGCTGGTGGCGCAGTGGTTGGTGCTAGTCTATTCGCACCGGGAATGATGAAAAAAGCGCAAGCAAAATCAGTCGATCCAGAAGCGAAAACAGAAGTAAAACGTACTATCTGTTCTCACTGTTCAGTGGGTTGTGGTATTTACGCAGAAGTTCAAAATGGTGTTTGGACGGGTCAAGAGCCTGCATTCGACCACCCATTTAACGCCGGTGGTCACTGTGCAAAAGGCGCAGCACTGCGTGAACATGGTCACGGTGAGCGCCGTCTTAAATACCCAATGAAGC
This sequence comes from Vibrio sp. YQ_11, assembly GCF_043103065.1. Taxonomy (NCBI): domain Bacteria; kingdom Pseudomonadati; phylum Pseudomonadota; class Gammaproteobacteria; order Vibrionales; family Vibrionaceae; genus Vibrio; species Vibrio sp. YQ_11. The sequence continues at coordinate 178,666 of NZ_JBICJM010000048.1, forward strand.
TTGAAAACGGTAAGTGGAAAAAGCTTTCTTGGGATCAAGCGATCGAAGAAATCGGTAACAAGGTGATGGACATCCGCAAAGAGTCTGGCCCTGATTCGGTTTACTTCTTGGGAAGCGCAAAGCACAGCAACGAACAAGCGTACTTGTTCCGCAAAATGGCATCACTTTGGGGCACTAACAATGTTGACCACCAAGCGCGTATTTGTCACTCAACAACAGTGGCGGGTGTAGCGAACACTTGGGGTTACGGTGCGATGACCAACTCTTTCAATGACATGCACAACTGTAAGTCGATGCTGTTCATTGGTTCAAACCCAGCTGAAGCACACCCAGTAGCGATGCAGCACATTCTGATCGCGAAAGAGAAGAACAACTGTAAGATCGTCGTAGCGGATCCTCGTCGTACACGTACGGCAGCAAAATCGGATCACTATGTCTCACTTCGTCCTGGTTCTGACGTAGCATTCATTTGGGGTGTGTTGTGGCACATCTTCGAAAACCAATGGGAAGATAAAGAATTCATCCGTCAACGTGTATTCGGTATGGATGAAATCCGTGCTGAAGTAGCGAAGTGGACGCCAGCAGAAGTTGAGCGTGTAACAGGCGTAAGCGAAGAAGACGTTTACCAAACAGCAAAACTGCTTTCTGAAAATCGCCCAGGCTGTATCGTTTGGTGTATGGGTGGTACTCAGCATACTACTGGTAACAATAACACACGTGCTTACTGTGTGCTTGAGCTAGCGCTTGGTAACATTGGTAAATCAGGCGGCGGCGCAAACATCTTCCGTGGTCACGATAACGTACAAGGCGCAACCGACCTTGGCGTACTTTCTGACACGCTACCGGGCTACTACGGCCTTTCTGAAGGGGCTTGGCGTCATTGGTCAAAAGTGTGGGAAATCGATTACGAATGGATTAAAGGTCGTTTCGATGACAACGCTTACGGTGGTCAAAAACCAATGAATAGTGCAGGTATTCCTGTATCTCGTTGGGTGGATGGCGTACTGGAAAACAAAGACAACATTCGTCAACGCGAAAACATCCGTGCAATGTTCTACTGGGGTCACGCAGTGAACTCTCAAACACGTGGTGTTGAGATGAAAAAAGCGATGCAGAAGTTGGACATGATGGTGATTGTGGACCCATACCCAACTGTTGCTGCGGTAATGAACGACCGTACCGACGGCGTTTACCTGCTTCCTGCAACAACGCAGTTTGAAACATACGGCAGTGTTACCGCTTCTAACCGCTCTCTACAATGGCGTGATCAGGTTATTGAACCTTTGTTCGAATCAAAACCAGACCACGAAATCATGTACCTGCTTTCGAAGAAACTGGGCTATTCAGATCTTCTGTTCAAAAACATCCGTGTTGAAAATAACCAGCCGGTGATTGAAGACCTAACGCGTGAATTCAACAAAGGCATGTGGACGATTGGTTACACAGGCCAAAGCCCAGAGCGTTTGAAAGCGCACCAACAAAACTGGCATACGTTCCACAAAACCACATTGGAAGCGGAAGGTGGCCCTGTCAACGGTGAAACCTACGGTCTACCTTGGCCATGTTGGGGTACACCGGAAATGAAACACCCAGGCACACACATTCTATACGATACGTCTAAGACGGTTGCAGAAGGTGGCGGTAACTTCCGTACGCGCTTTGGTGTGGAATTCGAAGGCAAGAGCCTTCTTGCAGAAGACAGTTACTCGAAAGGCTGTGAAATCAAAGACGGTTACCCAGAATTCACTGACAAGTTGTTGAAACAACTTGGTTGGTGGGACGATCTAACGGCTGAAGAGAAAGCGGCAGCAGAGGGTAAAAACTGGAAGACTGACCTTTCTGGCGGTATTCAGCGTGTCGCGATCAAGCACGGTTGTATCCCATTTGGTAACGCGAAAGCGCGTGCGATTGTTTGGACGTTCCCAGACCGCGTACCACTGCATCGTGAACCACTGTACACACCACGTCGTGACCTTGTAACGGATTACCCAACTTGGGATGACAAAGATGCAATCTTCCGTGTTCCTACGTTGTATAAATCAATTCAAGAGCAAGACAAATCGGGCGAGTACCCAATCGTTCTGACTTCTGGCCGTCTGGTCGAATACGAAGGTGGTGGTGAAGAGACGCGTTCAAACCCTTGGCTTGCCGAGCTTCAACAAGAAATGTTTGTTGAAGTAAACCCGAAAGACGCGAACGATCTTGGCTTTAGAGATGGTGATGATGTTTGGGTTGAAGGTGCAGAGAAGGGACGAATCAAGGTGAAAGCGATGGTTACACGTCGTGTGAAACCTGGCTTGGCGTTCATTCCATTCCACTTTGGCGGTAAGTTCGAAGGTGAAGACCTACGTCCTAAATATCCAGAAGGCACTCAACCTTATGTTGTTGGCGAAGCCGCCAACACGGCAACCACTTACGGTTACGACCCTGTTACTTTGATGCAGGAAACCAAAGTAACCCTATGTAACATTCGTAAAGCGTAAGGAGTCTGACAATGGCACGAATGAAATTCCTATGTGACACCAAACGCTGTATCGAGTGTAACGGCTGTGTTACTGCATGTAAGAACGAAAACGACGATGCGCTTGAATGGGGTATCCAACGTCGTCGCGTTGTGACACTTAATGACGGTGAACCGGGTGAAAACTCGATCTCTGTTGCTTGTATGCACTGTACAGATGCGCCTTGTATGGCGGTTTGTCCAGCTGACTGTTTCGAGCATACAGAAGACGGCATCGTACTTCACAATAAAGATCTGTGTATCGGCTGTGGTTACTGCTTGTTTGCTTGTCCGTTTGGCGCTCCGCAGTTCCCGAAACAAGAAGCGTTCGGTGAACGTGGCAAAATGGACAAATGTACGTTCTGCGCAGGCGGTCCAAACACTGAACCTGGTTCAGAAGAAGAACGCCAAAAATACGGTGCGAACCGTATCGCAGAAGGCAAACTACCGATGTGTGCATCGCTATGTTCAACAAAAGCACTACTTGCGGGTGACGCAGAGAAAGTCTCTGATATTTTCCGCCAACGTGTGGTAGAGCGCGGCGCGAAAAACGCAGGTTGGACAGACGGAAACGATCTTTCTTACGATGCGACGAAAAGCTAAGTAAGGAGAGGCACATGTTAAACACTCTTAAACGTGCGTCTCTAGCAATGCTGTCAATGATGACGGCATTGCTGCTGACTTTCGCAATGCCTGCTTCAGCAGAGGAGCAATCTTCTAAAGTGGTTCAACAGGAGATAACGCAACTTGCAGGTGCAGATTATTGGCGTGAAGTCAGAGAGGGGCAAGAAGGTTATACCACGTCTAAATCTCCAGAACATGGCGTATTAATCAGTAAACCTGGTGAGACTTGGTACATTCTAAAAGAGAAATGGATGTCTCCTGCTGGTGCTGTCGCGATTTTCGGCAGTATCGCGATGGTTATCATGGCTTACGTATTTGTTGGCCCTTTGATGCTAAGTAAGCCTCGTACAGGCAAAAAGATGAAGCGCTGGTCTCGCTTGGATCGCGCTCTCCACTGGAGTATGGCGTTTACATTCTTAACGCTTGCATTTAGTGGTTTGATGCTGGTTTACGGTAAGCACTTTTTAAAACCGTATGTTCCTACCGAGTTTTGGGGCTTTATCGTCATGTTGGCGAAGCAATACCACAACTACATGGGGCCACTGTTCTTCATTTTACTGATGTTTGTACTCTTGAAATGGTGGCGCAAGTCGATTCCAAACATGACGGATATTCGTTGGTTCATGAAAATGGGCGGCATGGTTGGTAAGCACAAAGGAACGCATCCATCGGCAGGGTTCTCAAACGGTGGTGAGAAAGCCATCTACTGGTTGTTGATTTTCTTTGGCGCTATTGTCGCGGTAAGTGGTTTAGTTTTGGATTTCCCAATCTTTGGGCAAACTCGCCGAGATATGGAACTTTCTAACCTAGTTCATGCCATTTCAGCCCTGATTCTGATCTGTGGCTTTATTTTCCACATCTATATCGGTCTATTCGGTATGGAAGGTGCGTTAGAAGGCATGGTGACTGGTGAAGTCGATGAAACATGGGCGAAAGAGCATCACGATCTTTGGTATGAAGAAGTGAAGTCTAAAGAAGCGATGGGCGAAGCAGAATCAAAACCAACGACAGAGAAAGGAGCGAAAGCGAATGAACAAACATCATAGCGGGATTTGGATTGCGTATATCCTGAGTTGTTTTACCCCGTTTACGTTTTTGATCTCAGGCGTTATCGCAATTATCTATGCGGGTTACCGTTTGGATAAGGGGGAAGACAGCGACGTAGTGATTTCTCATTACTACGGTCTGATTCGTACCTTCTTCCTCTACCTGACGTTTTTTGTGGTGCTGATTGTCACCGTAGCGACCTCTAACGGTGTGCTCGTCGGGGTGAGTGACTATTGGGTGAAAAGTACGTTGATCGAAGACATCGCTTACTTCATCCCTTGGGTCGGAATGGTATTCGCTGCGTTAGCTATTCTTGTCTGGTTCATCCGTATGTTCCAAGGCATGCAGCAACTGCGTAACAATCAACCTCATACTCCCTCTACAGGTCCAAACCTATAATTGAACCTTAACAGCATCAAAAGCCGCCTTATTTAGGGCGGCTTTTTTATTGCTTCGATTATGCAATGGAAAGCCTGAAGCTTGCCGTGACACGCTGGACATGAGCATAACGTTCTATAGTTTGAGTCAGCTTCTCTTGTGTGAGACGCGGTATCTCAGTCATGCGACTATTGTGAATTTTCTTGGTGAATTTTGTTATCTGGGGAGAGAATCAAATTAACAAAAGAAATTGCTCTCTAAAAGGCAAATCGCTGAGACCTCAGTCTCACTCACGCTATTGTTCATTTACTCAAGGCATTTTTATCCGCTAGAGTACGCGACGCTCAGCAATTCTTTTTTAAAGAGCATCAAATTCGCCTTAGTGCATTCAAGTCAAGGAATAGTCGAATTCTGAAAAGGATCCGGCTTTCACACGTTTGCTTTGTATTCTCAGTACCTGCTAGATGAAAACAAAGCAAACTTGTGAAGTCAGTGGTAGGCAATAGGAAAGGACACACTCGTTACAACTATGATTCCTCAATTTGTTATCCCTCTCACCAACTGCCTTGGTCAAAGCTATCATTTTTCCAGTCAGCCAATCCCAAAAGGTGAACACAAAAAGTTTGACTCAGAACAGAGTGCGAAGGCGTTTCTAGATGACTTCGTACCGCTTAGCTCAAGCCGTGTTGAAGAGTTGTATCATCTACTTGGTCAGTTTCCCCCAAACGTACCGGATGAAGAACTGACACCAGAGCTTTATGCGCCTGCATTTGCAAAAGCACTTGTGAATGGTTCTCTTTATGTCGCTAGTTTCCCTAAAACAAAGAAAAACGCGACAATATCCAGTGAACCAACACCGGTACCTAAGCAAGTAAAAGCAAAGTCTAAGCAGAACAAAGCACATACATCTTCTAAAACCCAAGCTAAGAATTCAGCCTCTGCAAAGCCTTTACAGACGGGCAGCGAATGTCATGAAAAAGCGGGAGATCCGGTTTCTCTAGTAACGGGCGAAGAAATATTAACACTCAATGATGTAGAGCTTCCCAATGGCTTCGTTTGGTCAAGAACGTATCGCTCATCCAAAGCTTACCGAAATCAAGGTCTTGGTTACGGTTGGCGACATGCTTTTCAATTTGAACTGAAAGAAGTCACAGATGAAAAGCACAACGTCACCTCATGGGAATTTGTAAGTGATTCTGCTGACGAGATTGAATTTGAACCAGTTGAGCATGGTTCAACAAGTTATCAAGTCTATGTCGGAGCAAGCTGTCATTTCCTAAACCCAAATACACAAATTGTCACTCTCTCTAGTGGTGATCAATATCGTTTTGAGTTGGTAGAAGACATTTGGCTATTAAAACAAATCCGCAATGGAATCTTTTCGACGTTCCAACTTCGTTATTCAAGAAACCACCGCCTAGTTGAAGTTGCACATAACAAGCGACCAGTTCTTGAGTGTCAATATGATAAACAAGGGCGCCTTGTTGAATTGCTGAACGCAAAGACAGAACAAGTATTAACAACATATATCTATGACGAGCAAGACGATCTTGTTGGTGCGACGAATGATTTGGGTTTGACTGAGCGATATGAGTATCAAGACCAACATTTGATAGCCAAACGTGTTCGACCAACAGGGTTTACGCATCACTTTGAATGGTCGGGAGAAGGCTCGAGTGCTAAGTGCATTAGAAACTTTGGTGACTCAGGTATTTATGATTATCGATTCCATTATGAGGGGGCAAAGTCCTCTTATTCTGACTCTTTAGATAATGAGTGGACTTTCATTCATGATGAGCAAGGTCATCTGCTTGAAAAATCGAGCCCGACAGGAAGAACGTGGCAATGGCACTATGATCATTTAGGGCGTAAAGAGAAAGCGGTATTCCCAGATAACTCGACAACACAGTACCAGTACAATCAGCAAGGCCAATTAATTTCCAAACTGCACTCTTCCGGTGCTCAAATTCAATATGGTTATGACAGCTTAGGTAAGCTTGTAAAAACGGTATCTCCTGATGGTGATCTTGAAAAGGCCTATTACAACAGTCTTGGCCAACGAGTGTGGGATATCGATGCTCTAGGTTGCGTAACGGAGTATGAATACGATAAACATGGTCAAGTCGTAAAGAGAGAGTCTGAAGATGGTAAGAAGAGCCGTTGGTGGTGGGATAAACAACAAAGATTAGTCGCTCATGAAGTAGATGGCACTTTACTTCGTTACAGTTATGGCGCTACCGATTTAGTTAATGGGATTGCGTATCCCGATGGATGTGTTGCCCAGATTTCCTATGATGATTACGGACGCCGCACATCGATAAGATATTTCAACGACGAAGACAAAGTCGGTTACAGTGAAGAATACGCTTATGACGAGTTTAGTCGTGTTGCACAGATACAGACACCAGAAGGTGTCACGTCTTATCAATGGGGAGCTTTGGCTCAACAAGAAGCGGTAATCTTCCCTGATGGCAGCCATATTTCCTACGAGTACGATCAACAACGTAACCTAACGAAATTAGTTCGAAGTGATGGTCTAGCGTTTGAGTTTTTGTACGACAGTGAAGGTTTACTATCAGGTACCGTAGGATTTGATGGGCTACACAGCCAATTCAAATACGACTCTATGGGAAAAATCATCCGAAAAGATGTTGCAGATAGGACCGTTTTATACAGCTATGACGATGCTGGCTTTCTTCAGCATATTAAAGCGGGAAATGGAAAAAATATTGTTGAGAATCACTTTAACTATACGTTAGGTGGAAGACTGACTTTAGCCTCTAATCGTCATCAAACTCTACAGTATCAATATTCCTCATTTGGACATTTAACTAAGCGTATTCAAGGTCAATTTGAAATCGGTGAAGAGTTTAACCGAGCCGGACAGCGTGTTTCGCAAACCTTACCAGACAAGACGTCACTTAACTTTTCATACGACACCAATGGTAGGCTTTCCGAAATCCGGTTTAGCGATGACTCATTACCAAAAATTGAGTTCCAATATGATGTTATGGGGAGGCTTTCTGTCACTGAAACTGAGAGTTTCAGAGAGAGCAAACTTTATGACGGTGTCGGTCGATTAGTCGAGCAGCAATGGTCAGGTAGAGAAAAAAAATACATATACAATGCACAGAACCGAATCTCTTCAATTTTAGATAATACTGCAGGGGCAACTCACTATCAGTACGATACCCTCGGGTACGTTACAAAGGTTAGTGAAGCCGGTTCGACTTCAACATTTGAATCAGATAGCTTTGGAAATCCCGCTTTGGCTGATTCTAAGGTAATGAGTGACCGCATTGAAGCTTATGCAGGTGTTCGTTACAAATACGACCAACAAGGTAATCAAGTTAAACGAGAAGGCGATGGCACGGTTCAAAAACGTGTGTTTGACGCATTAAATCAACTGGTAGAAGTACATGGTGATTCGAGTATTAGTCACTATGAATATGATGCATTAGGCCGTAGAACAAAGAAAATTACTCAACATGGTATCACGGAGTTTCTTTGGGAAGGTGAGCGTTTGCTCGCAGAACGCACTGTCAATGGCTTCCGTTGGTACCTATATCAACCAGAAACCTACATCCCATTGGCTGTGTTAGAAAATGGCTCAATTTATTTGTATGAATGCGATCAGGTTGGTAAACCGGAACGACTCATTGATTGCAGTGGTCATGTCGTTTGGAGTGCGAGATATGATGTGTACGGCTTCGCCCATATTGACATTGAAGAGGTGGTAAACCCCTTACGTTTTCAAGGTCAGTACTTCGACCAAGAAACCAACTTACATTACAACCTCGCTCGGTATTACGACCCTAAGCTAGGACGTTTTATCCAACAAGACCCGATATCTATTGCTGGTGGCATTAACCATTACCAATATGCAGTCAATCCTATCCAGTGGATTGACCCAACAGGTTTCCTTTGTGAAGAAGGGCTAAAACGCTTACAGCAAATGCTGGCTGAGTATCAGGCGCAAAGCGATGTCCCCCAAGAGGTTTGCGATCAGATTTTAGAGGCGGCAAAAGAGTCATCTGTCGGAGAAGATGGCGTTCGCTCGCAAGTCAAAATCCGCAAACCCAATGGTAAAAACAATATTCGATATGAATACGATTTAGACCATATTGATTGCGAGAAAAACGAGATTACTTTTTATCGTCATATCAATCATTCAGATGGCAGCAGACACGAGGTGCAGTATGTTGTTGGGATTGAGGAGTTTGTTCTTTTACACCCGCGCAAAGAATCTAGAGTGACTTATGTTTTTGGCCAATACGAATCAGCTAAATTTGGTGAGTCTACAACCATAAACTATAGAAAAACGTTCTTTGAAGCCAACCCTTTAACGGAAGGGAAAGTGGTTGTGCATCATGCAGTCGAGCAACAAGTTCGTGAGCGATACCCAGGGATAATAAAGGAATCCGAAATGCACTCTCTTGAAAATTTGCGTGGGATACCAAAAGAAGTAAACTCTAAACTTCATTTGAGTAAGATCAGGAAAGAGTGGGACAAGTTTTATCGGCAGAACCCTAACCCGAATAAGCAACAGTTACTTAATAAGGCGACAGAAATTGATGATATGTTTGGTGCACAATTCAACCCACCTATTAGATAATTAGTCCGGAGGAGCATATGTATTTTTATATTGAACCTGAGGTTAGTGGTGGATTGGGAAGGCATTCTTTGCTTGATACATCAACTCATCCACCTAAAGTGTTTAAGTTACACTATCAATTTGATGGTTGGTTGGGAGATGATTTACTAGCGACGTTTCCTTGCTACATTGTTACCGAGTCATTAGCAAAAGAAATTGGATCAGCAAATTTAACAGGTTACAAACTGAGTGATGTGGAGATATCAACATCTGAGCAATTTGGCGAACTATATCCAGGAATACAATTGCCTAAATTCTATTGGTTGAAGGTAGTAGGTAGTGTGAAAAAGGATGATTTTTGGATAGCTGAAGACTATAGACTTGTAGTGTCAGAAAAAGCTTTAAAGACACTCAAAAAAGGTAGGATCGACGAGGCAGATATAGAAGAGTTTTAAAGCGATGTTGTATGGGAGCTACAGAATTGCAAGTGCTAGTCCTAAATATAAAATAACGTACTATATCCTATAGAGAGATTTTAAACCTTGCTGCTTAGTTAGCTTCCTCCATATCTCGTTGAAGGACGTTGGCTAGAAGATGTAAAAGCAGACAAGATCACACGATAAATTATCATTTAGTTAGAAATTTAATGTATGAGCCATCTCTATATGAGGTGGCTTTTTTGCGTTTATGGTCAGAGTTTACTAATTAAACGCGTACATGTTGTGCGCATTATATTGGTGCATAAACCCTACATTGGTGCATTTAAATAGATAAAATCAATACAAATAAAAGTTTTTGATTTCATTTAAGGCTTTATAAAACAATGAATTAAACCCTAATTGTTAGAAGAGTAAATTATGGAACGGTAATTGCTGTATTAGACGCTTTGTAAATTTCATTCACCAAATTGGTGATGAATTTAACTTTGATGCACAGGATGAGTGCGCTACAAATAACGGAGATAAACATAATGAGTGTAACTGCCGATCAGGTACATGGCGTTGTACAAACTCTCACACAAAGTTCCGATACACTTTTTCTATTATTGGGTGCCATCATGGTTTTTTTGATGCATGCTGGTTTTGCTTTTCTTGAAGTGGGAACCGTGCGCCAAAAGAACCAAGTAAACGCACTCGTTAAAATTATTGCCGATTTTGGTATTTCTGCGATTGCTTACTTTTTTATTGGTTATTGGGTTGCTTATGGCGGCACGTTCTTTTCTGATGCTCAAACCTTATCTCAAGATAATGGCTACGAGTTGGTTAAGTTCTTTTTCTTACTGACCTTCGCTGCGGCGATTCCTGCTATTGTTTCTGGTGGTATCGCGGAGCGAGCTCGTTTTTATCCGATTCTAATCGCAACATTTTTCACTGTCGGCATAGTATATCCGCTATTTGAAGGAATCATCTGGAATGGAAACTTTGGTGTTCAAGCTTGGTTTGAAAGTACCTTTGGTTATGGTTTTCACGATTTTGCAGGTTCGGTCGTTGTGCACGGCGTTGGTGGATGGATTGCGCTGGTGGCTGTTACTTTTTTAGGGATGCGTAGAGGTCGTATCCGCGCAGGAAAGCATACGAACTTCGCTCCATCTAATATCCCATTTTTGGCACTTGGGGCTTGGATTCTCTGTGTTGGTTGGTTTGGTTTCAACGTTATGTCCGCTCAAACTCTTTCTGGAATCAGTGGCTTAGTGGCGATGAACTCGTTGATGGCAATGGTTGGAGGTATCGTAGCTTCATTACTTGCGGGTAAAAATGACCCTGGCTTTATTCACAATGGCCCTTTGGCCGGTTTGGTTGCGGTTTGCGCGGGGTCAGATTTAATGCATCCGCTTGGTGCATTGGTGACAGGTGCCGTTGCCGGGGTTTTGTTTGTGTATCTGTTTACATACCTGCAAAACCGAACCAAAATCGATGACGTACTGGGTGTGTGGCCTTTGCATGGCGTATGTGGTGCTTGGGGCGGGATCGCTGCAGGAGTTTTTGGTCAAAGTGGATTTGGTGGAATGGGCGGTGTTAGCTTCGCGGTTCAAGTTTTAGGGACATTTCTTGGCATTTCCATTGCGGTTTTAGGCGCTCTTGTAGTCTATGGCGCAATTAACGCTCTAACAGGTTTAAGGCTTTCAGAAGAAGACGAGTTTAATGGTGCGGATTTAGCGATTCATAAAATATCGTCTACTAACGAAGATTAAATTAATCGAAAAAAGAGCGGCATCAAACCGCTCTTTTTTAAACTATTTGCTTCAAACCGATATACAAGCCGCTTTAGCAATTGCCTTTTTTAGCTTGACCAGGGGGGCAAAAGCTACCATTGCCATGCGGCCCATGATTGTCATTATTTGTGCTGACTTTTACTTTTACGTCGTCAATTTCACCTTCCACATTTGTCAGCTGACAGCCTGCTAAAGTCGTAAGTAATATAAGCGCCAGAGATACTTGTCTCATTGCGATTCCTCTCAAAATGTAATTCTAATAGTGACCATTACGACCATGGTCTAATCCATACTACTACAGTTGCTATTCTTTCAGTGTTAAGCTAATGAAAAAGAACAACAAGGATAAGTTATGAATTTCCCTTATAGAAATATTGTAGTACTTACTGGAGCAGGTATCTCGGCTGAATCTGGTATTCAAACATTTCGAGCCCAAGATGGCCTGTGGGAGAATCACCGAATTGAAGATGTAGCAACACCTGAAGGTTTTGCTCGAGATCCAGACCTTGTTCAGAGTTTTTATAATCAACGCCGTCAAAAGCTTCAGGATGAAGCGATCAAACCGAATGCTGCGCATCTTGCTCTTGGCCGTCTTGAAGCGGAATTAGAGGGAAAGGTGACGGTCATTACGCAGAATATTGATAACCTGCATGAAAGAGGTGGCAGCCAAAATGTGATTCACATGCACGGTGAGTTACTCAAGGCTCGATGTAGTGAATCTAACCAAGTTATTGAACATACCGAAGATATAAAAACTGGTGAGCTTTGCCATTGTTGTCAGATCCCATCACAAATGCGCCCACATATTGTGTGGTTTGGTGAAATGCCACTGAGAATGGGAGATATATACGCAGCACTGGAAGAAGCTGATTTGTTTGTCTCTATCGGCACTTCGGGCGTCGTCTATCCGGCCGCTGGCTTTGTGCATGATGCTAAAATGCATGGCGCTCATACTATAGAAATTAACCTTGAGCCAAGTGCGGTTGAAAGTGAATTTGAAGAAAAACGCTATGGTAAAGCAAGCGTTGAAGTACCGAAGCTTGTTGATGAAATTCTTGCTTTGGAAACGAAAGCATAAAAACTTAAACCCAACTATTAGATACAAAAAAAAGCGGCTCATGAGCCGCTTTTTCACATCTTTAAAACTAACGATTTAGTTGTTTACTTTTAGCTTTTGGAAGTACTCATCGTACATTACGCTCGCTTCGCCAACTTCATCTTGCCATGTTCCGCTGTCCATTACTTCTTGCGGAGGGAAGATGCTTGGGTCGTTAGCAAACTCTTTTGGTAGCAGCTCATGTGCCGTCTTAACTGGAGTAGGGTAACCAATCTCTAGTGCAATCTTAGCGGCGTTCTCAGGGCGTAGTAGGAAGTCGATCATCTTATGAGCAGCATCTACGTTTTTCGCGCCAGCTGGAATTGCTAGGCTGTCCATCCAGAAAATGGTGCCTTTTTCAGGCCAGATGATGTCGATATTCGCACCTTCTTGACGAGCCATGTAAGCAGAGCCGTTCCAAAGCATACCAAGAGACACTTCACCTGCAAGGTAAGGGTTTGCTGGGAAATCAGAGTTGAATACCAATACGTTTGGCATTAGCTTTTTCAGCTCTTCATAAGCTGCTTTGATTTCATCTGGGTTCGTTGTATTTGGCGAGTAACCAAGCTTTGTTAATGCAATGTGGAAGACTTCACGAGAGTCATCCATCAGCATTAGTTGGCCTTCCCACTTGCTATCCCAGAAATCGTCCCATTTAGAAACAGACGATTTATCTAGCATATCTGCGTTGATACCAATGCCCGTCGCACCCCAAATGTAAGGGATAGAGTAGTTGTTGTTTGGATCAAATGGTTTATCTAGGAAGTTGGTGTCAAGATCGCTAAAGTGAGAAAGTTTCTTTTTGTCGATCTCTTGCAGCATACCTTCTTTACGCATTTTAGAAACGAAGTAGGTAGACGGTACTACCAAATCGTAACCAGAACCTTGCGTTTTTAGCTTCGCGTACATACTTTCGTTAGATTCGTATGTAGAGTAGATAACTTTGATGCCAGTTTCTTTTGTAAAGTCTTCAAGAACTTCGTTTGGAATGTATTCCGACCAGTTGTAGAAATACAGTTCTTGGTCAGCCGCCATTGCAGGGGTAGCGATTAGCGTCGCTGCACATAGAGCGCTTGCGTAGAATTTACTTTTCATTTGTTTTCCGTTTTGTTTAGCGATTGGACAAATCAATACTAGTCGCAGTTATTAAGTTGAGCCAAATCGCAATAAGCACAATCCCGTTTATTTAAATCAATTTATACCGAGCCTTTTTTAGAGAAGCGATAATTCTGTGAAACTGAGCTAAATAAACCTAGCAACGCATAATTATATCAGTCAATTACAAAAATAGGCAGCGTATCGCTGCCTATTTTCAGTTAGTCGATGCCTTAGTAGGCAAGATCAGATTATTGACCCGCTTTCAACTTCAAGAAGTAGTCTTCATATTTCACTGTCATATCACCAACCGAGTCTTGCCATTCAACACGGTCAAGATCTTCTTGAGAAGGGAACAGCGGTGCTACGTCTTTAAACTTCGAGTTTGATTCTGTAACGGCGGTTAGGTAGCCAGTGTCACGAGAAATTTGCTCTGCGATTTCAGGGCGTAGTAGGAAGTCGATCATTTTGTGCGCTGCTTCTACGTTTTTCGCGCCAGAAGAGATTGCGAAGTTATCAACCCAGCCAATACCGCCTTCTTTAGGGAAGACTAGCTTAAGGTTTAGACCTTCGTTTTGCGCCGCAGCCGCACTGCCGTTCCAAAGCATACCAACGCCAACTTCGCCAGACATGTATGGTGCACCCGGGTTATCAGAGTTAAATACTAAAACGTTTGGCATCAGCTGTTGCAATTCAGCGTATGCTTCGTCGATTTGCTTTGGATCTGTAGAGTTACCTGAGTAACCCAATTTACGTAGTGCAATGTGGAATACTTCACGAGTATCGTCCATTAGCATTACTTGACCTTCAAGCTCAGGCTTCCATAGGTCTGCCCAGCTTTGGAAGTCGTTTGGATCGTACATATCAGCGTTAACTGCTAGACCTGTAATCGCAACAACGTGTGGAATAGAGTAGTCGTTATTTGGATCGTAAGGCTTATCTAGGTAGTTCTTATCTAGGTTGCCGAAGTTTTTCAGCTTAGTCTTATCGATCTTTTGTAGCATACCTTCATCGCGCATTTTTGCTACGAAGTAAGTTGAAGGTACGACTAGGTCATAACCTTGGTTATGAGTTTTTAGCTTTGCGTACAAAGTTTCGTTCGACTCGTAAGTCGAGTAGATCACTTTGATACCTGTTTCTTTAGTAAATTGCTCTAGGATATTACTGTTGATGTAAGGACCCCAGTTCATAAATACCAATTCTTTATCGTCCGCTGCCGCTGAACCTGAGAACAGAGAAAGCGCACATGCACTACCAGCTAATAGAGTAGCCCATTTTTTCATTGACGTTAGCTCCAAACCAAACGTTGTCCAAATCATTTTGGACGGTAGATAGAAAAACAGAATGGCATGTAACCATTCTGTTTCGTGATGTTAACGGATGCGGATTTTACTTTACTTTTTCTCTTGCTAGCAACTGAGAAATTACTACAAGAACCAAAGATACAATCAACATGACCGTTGCTAGGGCATTCACTTCCGGTGAAATACCCACCTTAACCATCGAGTAAATTTTCAATGGTAGGATTTCGTATGTTGGGCCTGTTACAAACGAGCTGATAATTACGTCGTCTAAAGACAGAGTAAAGCTTAGTAACCAACCTGCAGCAACCGCTGGCTTCGCAAGAGGAAGGATGATCTGTTTTAAGATAACCCATTCACTTGCACCAAGGTCTTTTGCTGCTTCCAACATTTTCACATCAAAGCCGTTCAAGCGGCTGTAAACGGTTACCACAACAAACGGTAAACAGAATGTGATGTGTGCAATCAATAGAGTAAAGAAACCAAGCTGCGCGCCTAAAACTAAAAACAGCGCCAACAATGAAATTGCCATCACGATGTCTGGTGACATCATTACAACAAACAGCATGCCGTTTACCGCACCTTTACCTTTAAAGGAGTAACGGAATAGGGCAACGGCCGTCAGACTACCAATAATAGTAGCAGCTGTTGCAGAAAACACCGCGACATTAAGTGAGTGCCACGCTGCTTGCATAAGGCTGTCATTGTTCACTAGGGTTTCGTACCACTTGGTTGTAAACCCGCCCCATTTCATACCAAATTTGTTGGCATTAAATGAGTTCACGATCAATACGATGATTGGTAGATACAAAAATGCATATACCAGCGCCATAAAGCTAAATCTAACTGTACGTCCCATTAGTCTAGCTCCACCTTCTTATTCAATAGTTTGCCTGCTCTGTAGTAGGCGTACAGCATGATTGCCATTGCAATAGTAAGTGCGATACTGGTTGCCGCACCGAATGGCCAATCACGAGCGTTTAATACTTGGCTCTTAATTACGTTACCAATTAATAGGTTCTTCGCTCCGCCTAGAAGGTCGGAGATGTAGAACATACCTAACGCAGGAAGAAGTACCAACAAACAGCCACCAATAATGCCAGGCATCGTTAACGGCAAGATCACTTTTGTGATGGTTTGCAGTTTGCTTGCGCCTAAGTCTTTTGCAGCCTCAATGTAGGTGTTGTCTAGCTTCTCGATTGCCGAATACAGAGGCAGAATCATAAACGGAAGCAAAATGTAGACAAGACCAATCATTACCGCTGTTTCGGTATACATAAGACGCAATGGCTTATCGATAATATCCATTGCCATTAATGACTTGTTCAAGATGCCCTGTGTGCCAAGAACAATCTTCAAACCGTAAGTACGGATAAGTGAGTTTGTCCAAAACGGTACAATCACAAGAAACAGCATAAACGGGCGCCATTTCTCTGGCATTTTCGCCACGATATAAGCAAATGGGTAGCCGATGATTAAACACAACAACGTCGCAATGATTGCCATGTAGAAAGAGTGCATCAGCACTTTTGCGTACAATGGATCAAGTAAACGAAGGTAGTTGTCGAAAGTAAAAGTCAGTTCAATTAAGTTCGCTTCATCACGCGTTAAAAAACTTGTACCGATAATCATTAGGTTTGGAACCAACACGAAAAGTGTTAGCCAACCAACAATTAGGGTAATGATTGCGTTCTGAAGATTAATCTTCTTGCTTATCATTGAGTACTACCTCCCAGCTCTCAACCCAAGTGATAGCGACTTTTTGGCCGAGAGAGTGGTCCACATCTGGATCATCTTCGTTAAAGAACTCGCTAACCATCACACGCATGCCTGAGTCCAGTTGGACAACAGAGTCTAGCGTCATACCTTTATAGGTACGTTCAGTGACGTGACCAACAATGCCTTTTTCTTCAGACTCTTTGATCTCTTCGATACGCAAGTCTTCAGGGCGAAGCAGCACTTGTAGTTTGTCACCTGCTTGTGCTTCTTTGTCGTAGTAAACGACGGACTCAACACCTTCGATTTCCGCACGGATGCGTTTTTCATCAATGCGTTCAAGCATTGTTGCGTTGAAGACGTTAATCTCGCCGATAAAGCGAGCAACAAACAAGTTTTTAGGTTCTTCGTAAATTTCACGTGGTGAGCCATCTTGTTCGATAACACCATCGCGCATAACGATAATGCGGTCAGACATCGATAGAGCTTCTTCCTGATCGTGAGTAACAAAGATAAAGGTAATACCAAGTTGACGCTGAAGTTGTTTCAACTCAATCTGCATTTGTTTACGAAGTTTGTAATCAAGAGCAGAAAGCGATTCATCAAGTAGCAGTACTTTTGGCTTATTCACAACCGCACGCGCGATCGCGATACGTTGTTGCTGACCACCAGAAAGTTGGTGCGGCTTACGCTGCGCCATTTTTTCTAGACGGACCATACGTAGCGCTTCCATTACGCGTGGTTCGATTTCTGCCGCAGGCGTTTTTTGCATGCGTAGGCCAAATGCCACATTATCGAATACGGTCATGTGAGGGAATAATGCGTAACTCTGAAATACCGTGTTGACGTGCCTATGCTCTGCAGGAACTTGCGTTACATCTTGGTCATCTAATACGATTTGACCGTTATCTGCCGTTTCAAAACCAGCGATCATGCGTAAAACCGTCGTTTTACCACAACCAGATGGACCAAGAATCGTCAGAAACTCACCATGATTAACATCAAGATTTAAATTACCGATGATTTCCTTTCCATCGAAACTTTTGCTGATACCAGATAAACGAATAACTGGCTTTCCTGCTTGCTGTTTAGCGTTCAACGTCTGTATTTCTCCCACGTTAAAATTGGGTTTACGCCAATTAGTGTGACATAAGTCATTCACTTTTGAGGCGCGCATCATAATCACCAAAATTGTGAAATTAAAGCATTTTCTTATCTTGAAACAGAAAAAATTTTGCAGGCAAAAGTAATCATTCCTTACCATACTGTTTTTAAGAGGTTATTTGCCTTTTAAACACAGTTTGGTAGGGCTTTGTCATTAGCAACAATTGCTTTCAATTTCATAGTTTTGTGAGTGGTCAATTATCAACCAAATAGTAGATATTGCAAGGATAGAACGTCAGTTCTGATTTTAGACGTGGAAAGATTTCTTTATAATGTTGGCCACTTTAATTGACTGGTATACCAGTAAAAAATTCACAAGTTAATCTTGGATAATATATGAATAACGATTTTGAAAAAGATTTCAATCTTGGGGGGAGTGTAGAGCGAGCTTTGTCTGGCGACTACGAACTAAAAGCGAGTGCTGTATTTAGTGAAGCTTGGCGCGCAACCATTCAACACTTTTTATCGTTCTCACCTGCGATTATTCTTTTGCTTTTTGTCCAGTTGGGGATTTTCTACATTGCACTTCAACTTCAATTGGGCGACCCAAGTGTCATTCTCGATGCGATAGAAAATCCGGAAGCATTCACCGCTAATATCGTTTCTGCTATTTATATCGCTAACTTTAGTTATGAAGTGATCAGCGCCCCCATTTATGCTGGGATCAGTTTGATGGCAATGAGTCACGTAGCAGGGCTAAAAACCAAAGTTCGTCATGTCGGTAAAGGTCTGCAATTTACCGTTCCTGTTATTATTGCAACGCTGTTCAGTTTAACGTTGCAAGGTGTCGCGGGAATGATCCTTCCACCGCTTTCATTATATTTAGCAATGGCGTTTAGTCACTCTATCTTACTGATTTGCGAGAAAAGAGTGCCACCTATGCAATCGTTATTATTATCACTACGTGCGATCAATAAGAAGATTTTTGTTGTGGCTGGGCTTTACATGGGCGTTATGTTGATGTTTATTGTTGCGGCTATGTTCTACGGTATTGGCTTTATTTTTGTCTTGCCATTCTTCTTCCATTTGAAGGGCATCCTTTATCGAGAAATGTTTGGCATCAAACTTAAGATCGTAGCAACACAAAAAAATGATAACGATCACGATGGTAAATCTCAGGTGTTTAATGCCTAAATCTTTAAAATTAATGACTTTACGAGTGGCGGCTGCCTGTATAGCCGCCACTTTTATTTCGGTAGGTCCATATTTGCATTACGACCGCCAGTTCAAAAGCGCGAATGATCCTAATGTTGTTCAAGGTCCGGTGAAACATCCTGATTTGTCGCACTTGCCCTACATTGGGGACATTCCAGACTTTAACTCTATCAAAGACGCCAAAGAAAAAAAGGCGGCATTTTTCGATTTCTTACGGCCTAAAATCGCACTAGAAAATCACAGGATTGAAAAAGAACGTGCTTTTCTAAGCTCTCTTGAGATTGGAGAAGTGTCGCCGGACGAAGAAGCTTACGCAGAAAGATTAGCGCAGTTATATGGGTTTCCTCTTCATGATGGTCATGTTGATGAAGCTTGGCTGACTGAAATGTTAAAGCGAGTCAATGTTTTACCAGAAGCATTAGTGCTAACTCAAGCTGCCAATGAATCCGCGTGGGGTACTTCTCGTTTTGCTACTCAAGCAAACAACTTGTTCGGCCAATGGTGTTATAAACAGGGTTGCGGAATTGTGCCTGCTCAGCGTGCTGCAGGAAAAACTCACGAAGTTCAAAAATTCGATTCAGTTCAGCAGTCAATTCATGGCTACTTTATGAATGTGAATCGCAATCCAGCTTACGCTGACTTACGTGATATTCGAGCTATGTTGGCAGATAAGCACAAAAACTTGTTATCCGTGGCGACAGCATCAGAACTCACTCATGGACTGTTGTCTTACTCAGAGAGGGGCATTGCATACGTTAATGACTTACGCTCGATGATTCGCCACAATAACGCCTACTGGACTCAATAAAATAATAATCTAATGAAAAAGTTAAGCTTAATTTTAGGAAGTGCAGCACTCTTGCTCTCGTCACCGATAACGCATGCTCAAGAGTATATGTTTACGTATTCCAAACTGTATACTCAGTTAAAAAATAACACTAAAGAAGGGCATGATGACGTTAAAGTCGGTGTGTTCTTCGTCGATGCCAGAACTAAGCAGCTGTGTGCGATCGAAAAAGCGTGGATGGAAAAGGAAGAACACTACGAAGAGTTTGTGATTCCAGCGTCGAAAGAACTGCCATTACCGATCGACAAAAATCTAAAATCCGCAAATCCTTTGGTATTCGTACATACCCCTAAAGATAGCCGATGTGATTATTCTTTAGTTGTAATGACGAAAGAACCGTTACAGGGTAGCGTTTCTTACGAGCAACTGAAGCCATTAATGCCTCAAATGCAAAGCATGTTAGAGGATTTAGGGGGGATGTTTGCTGGATGGTTCACACCTGAAGTACAGGGCGTCACAATGGAGTTTGCCAACGAACTGAACGGTAAGATCGTTTTTTCAAATGGACAAGAGAAGGCGATTATTAACGGTAAAGTGCAGGTTGCTTTGAGTGAAATTGGCGAAGGTGGAACAATAACGTTACCGGAACCAACGATGAGAGTGCTTCCTTATTTGCCCCAAGCAAAGAAATAGCACTATCTCCACTAAAGAGCCGCATTCGCGGTTCTTTTTCTATTCTATGATGATAATTCAGCGCACTTATTTTCTTATCCTTCAATACAAACATTTAATCCTGCTGCAAAAGCCCGTATAATCCACGCCCCAAAGAAACCCATGTTAGGAAGTCCTACTGTCGATTTTATCGGCGATGTGAGAGCCCGCAATGAACCAGAAAGATACAAGAAAAGAAACCCTTGAATTCAACAAGCTTCAAAAACGTTTGAGAAGAAATGTTGGAAATGCCATTACAGATTACAACATGATCGAAGAAGGCGATGTTGTCATGGCATGCATAAGCGGTGGTAAAGACTCATTTGCGATGCTCGATATCCTGTTGAATCTACAAAAAGCGGCACCAATCAAATTTGAAGTGGTTGCTGTTAACCTAGACCAAAAACAACCTGGTTTCCCAGAGCATATTTTGCCTGAGTATTTTGAGACGCTGAATATTCCTTACTACATCGTAGATAAAGACACATACTCAGTAGTTAAAGAAAAAGTGCCAGAAGGTAAGACAACGTGTGGTCTATGTTCTCGTCTACGTCGTGGTACGCTTTATTCATTTGCTGAGAAAATCGGCGCAACAAAACTTGCACTTGGTCATCATATGGATGACATCGTAGAAACGATGTTCTTGAACATGTTCCATGGTTCTCGTTTGAAGGCAATGCCACCAAAACTACGCTCTGATGATGGTCGTAACGTGGTTATTCGTCCGCTGACTTACTGCCGCGAAAAAGACCTGATCAAATACGCAGAGCACAAAGATTTCCCAATTATTCCTTGTAACCTATGTGGTTCTCAAGAGAACTTGCAGCGCCAAGCAATCAAAGCAATGCTGATTGATTGGGATAAGAAGACGCCAGGACGCGTAGAAGCGATTTTCAAATCAATCCAAAACGTAAGCCCAAGCCAATTGGCAGACCGTGAGTTGTTTGATTTTGTAAACTTGCCGCTAGATCGTGACGGTAGCCGCGAAGAGTATGAGTTTAGTGAAGCAGTCGTTTCTTCAACTAACATCGATGAATCTCTATTCATCGATGTAACGAACATCTAGTAACTAGGAGGCAACAATGCCTCCTATTTTGTACTTGCTGAAACCGAAAATAAAACGCCCCAAAAGAGGGGCGTTTTTATATTTTATTATTTGCTCTACGTTGCGGTATTTGGATCGAGAGGGCTGATATAACCTTTTGGTTTTAATGCCAGTACATCACAGTTAATCTTATCGATCACATGCTCTGCCGTGTTACCGATAAAGACCGCTGAAAGACCCGTACGACCAGTCGTACCCAAAATCACCATTGCTGCATTTAATCGCTCCGCTGATGCAGGAATGACGTCTTCTGGTAAACCTTGTTCTACGATGGTTTGTTCTTCGTCGATGCCATGTTTTTGTCTCAATGCTTTCATTGCGGTGAGATGGTGGCCACGAACCGCATCCGTGTAGGTCGTTGGGTCAAATTCAGGCAACTCAATCGTAATGTTAGCCGGTGTAACAGGATAAGCGTTGACGAGATACGGTTCAGCATCGAGACGGTTTGACATCTCTTTGAGGCGTTCAACCATCGCGTCGTTCAAATCAATGTGAGTTGGGTTTTCTGACCCCACGTGTACAGAAGCGAGAATATTAGCTTGCTCCGGCCAATCCGAGTTCTTGATCAAAAGTACAGGAATAGGGCATTTACGTAATAAATGCCAGTCTGTCGGCGTGAAAATCACAGACTCTAAAACATCGTGTTTACGTGTCCCTTTGATTAGAAGATCGTGCCCACCAGCATACACTTCAGCAATGATTGCTTCGTAAGGACGGTTGTGCCACACAACGCAAACATCAAAATCGAAGCTATCGTTTAAGTACGGTTGAGCAATCTTACGCATCCACTGCTCACGTTGATGGATAACGCCGCGACGCATCGCATCTCTTTCATCGACTGACAGCATTGAGGTCATGTCATAGGAAAAATCGTAGATGGATAAGAAGAAGGTGATTCGGCTTCTGGATACACTCTTTTGAGCTAATTGAACCGCTCTAGCGAGTGCAGGCTGTTCATCATTATTGATGTCAGCAACAACAAGAATCTTACTGTATATACTCATAACTAAGCCCACTTATGTTGCGAAACCAAATACTGAAAACAAGTTAAATCAGTAAATTGGAGACTCTTCGTATATTTTTACTGTAGCTTAGTTTGGGGAACTTTTTGAGGACTTTCGAAGGGATTTTATGAGAAACATGATGTAGCTCATTTTCGAGCTACATCAATAAGTAAGCGAGATTACTCTTTTGTTACACCGGCAAGTTCCATTAGCGCATCATGATCTAAGATGGTGATGTACTTACCTTTAACACTCAGAATTTCAGATTTTTGGAAACGACCTAATAGGCGGCTGATGGTTTCAACCGTTAGGCCTAAGTAGTTACCAATATCGCCACGAGTCATGGTCAAACGAAATTCTCTTGGGCTGAAGCCACGTTGAGAGAAGCGAGTTGACAGGTTGTACAAGAAAGCAGCTAGACGCTCCTCAGCATTCTTCTTAGAAAGCAGAAGAATCATTTCTTGGTCGCCTTTAATTTCGTTACTCATTAGACGCATGATTTGCTGACGAAGTTTAGGCATTTTGCCTGATAGGTCGTCAAGGATCTCGTAAGGGATTTCACAAACCATTGATGTTTCAAGAGCTTGAGCGAAACTAGGGTGGCAGTCACCAGTAATAGCGTCAAAACCAACTAAGTCACCAGCTAAGTGAAATGCTGTGATTTGCTCATCACCTTGTTCTGTGATTGTGTAGCTCTTAATCGTGCCAGAACGGATAGCGTACAAAGATTTAAGCTCATCACCTGCTTTAAATAGCTCTTGTCC
The DNA here is from genome assembly GCF_043103065.1 of Vibrio sp. YQ_11. Classification (NCBI taxonomy): domain Bacteria; kingdom Pseudomonadati; phylum Pseudomonadota; class Gammaproteobacteria; order Vibrionales; family Vibrionaceae; genus Vibrio; species Vibrio sp. YQ_11. The sequence continues at coordinate 201,919 of NZ_JBICJM010000048.1, forward strand.
TTTTTGGATAGGCTTTTTACGCTCGATGATTTGGTCCAACTGGTCAAGTTCAGATTCATTCAGAGTGAATGGGATACACAGTTGGCTAATGCTACAATCTTGGCAATGAATCGCGCAACCGCCTGATTGGATACGCTTTGTTGCAGGTTTTTCAGAAATCATAACAACCTTTCACTATTTGATATACATCAATATTTTAGCACCGCTTAATCCTAAAGGATAGCAAAAATATCGGTGGTATAGAGTTTTACGTTATATGAAACCAAGCATCTGCATGGCACCCGCGGCAGTATACGCGCCATAGACAATTAAGATTAATGCTGAGATGTTTCTAAATATTAATGATTTTTGCAGTTTCTGAAAATGGCTTGCTCCGTAACCAACAGCGAGCATGGATGGCAGCGTTCCCAAACCAAAAGCGAGCATGATTAGGCCGCCATTTACTGCGCTACCGGACACCGCCGACCATGTTAATGCCGAATAAACTAACCCGCATGGTAACCACCCCCAAACAAAACCAAAGGGCAGTGCGTGTATTGGCTTTTTAAGTGGCAAAAGGCTTTTTCCAGCTGGAGAGATAAACTTCCAAAGGTGCTGGCCCATCTTTTCTACGATGAGTAAACCTTGCCACCATTTCGCAATATATAACGCAACCAAAATCATGAAGATTGCGGCAACAAAACGCAGCCACGCAAGAGATTGAGCTAAGCCACTGAGTTCCGATAATCCTGATATTGCACCTCCGACAAGTGCGCCTATTAAGGCGTAACTGATGAGTCGTCCAAGGTTGTAGAATAAAGGTATGGTTGGGGAGGATTTTGAGCTTGAACTACCTAAGGAAAGTAGGGATGCGATACCACCACACATCCCCATACAATGGCCGGCCCCGACAAGGCCGATAAGCAAAGCACCTAAAAAATCAGGATTCATAAAACATACTACGGTTTCTTATTGTATGATTGCTCTTCTTCATCTAATAAAATGTTGTGTCCTTGTCGCTCAAGATCTTCAAACTGGTCGCTTCGAACCGCCCAAAGAAAAATAGCGACAGCAACGCAAACAAGAACAATCGCGATTGGAATTAAAATATAGAGGCTTTCCATAAGTGTTCTCTTGTTTACTTCTCTTTAAGAAGTCGCAGTGAGTTAGATACAACAATGATTGAACTTGCTGACATCCCAACAACCGCGATATAAGGCGCAACTAGCCCTGCAACCGCTAACGGCAAAATTAACAAGTTGTAGCCTAATGACCAAGCTAAGTTTTCACGGATAATCTTTCTTGTACGAAGAGCCAATAGGCGAGCTTCCAATAACTTTTCTAAGTTATCTCCAAGAAGCGTCATATCTGCTGATGCCTTTGCAACGTCAGTACCACCGCCCATAGCCACGGATAAATGGGCTCCCGCTAGAGTAGGCGCGTCGTTTATGCCATCACCAACCATCATGGTGATATCACTGCTATCAAGGCTCTTAAGATACGCGAGTTTGTCTTCTGGTTTTGCAGATGCGATCACATGCTCGATACCAATTTCGTCAGCAACTGGCTGCGCGTTTTGAATAGAGTCACCGGTAAGTAGGGTTGTTTTGATTCCTGCTTCTGCAAAACGCTGAATAAACGCCTGACTTTCTTTGCGAATAGGATCGTGATAATAAAAAGTTGCAGCGTGTTCGTTGTTTATTGACAAGTAAATGGCATTGCTTTCTTTTATGCTCGAATCTAGCACAAACGAGGAGCTGCCAATTTTTACCGTCTTACCATTCCAAATCCCTTCGATTCCTGAGCCAATCACGTTTTTAACATCTGTTACAATAATCTCGTCATTACTGAAACCGGTAAATGAACGCGCAATAGGGTGGTTTGCATGAGCTTCAAGAGCAGATGCAAGGGCCAGACTTTCCGCTTCAGAAAGCTCTTTGAATGTGCTTGTACGGCTAATCTCGATGTCACCTTTCGTTAATGTTCCTGTCTTGTCGACGACGAGATGATTAACTTTGCAAAGCGTTTCGAATACATGGCCTTTTCGCAACAGAATGCCAAAATTGCCCATTCGTGAAGTCGCACAAGTTAGTGCGGTCGGTGTAGCAAGGGATAATGCACAAGGGCATGTAGCGACGAGAACCGAAAGCATAATCCAAAAAGCATCATCTGGTTTGGTTTGGTGCCAATAAAACCAGGTTCCAGCTGAGATGATAAGAATTACACCAACAAAGTAGCGTGCTACGACGTCAGCAACTTCTGCAATTTTTGGCTTCGAATGCTGTGCTTCATCTTGAAGGCGCACAATATTTGAAATCATCGAGTCTGCTTTTGAATTGGTGACTTCCAACTCAAATGATTCATCTCCGTTTAATGTACCTGCATAAACAGCATCACCTTCTTTTTTTACGACATGAACAGACTCACCAGTCAGCATTGATTCATCAATATGAATACGGCCAGAAATAACTTTGCCATCAGCAGGGATATGTTCACCAGGGAGAACGCGAATGCGATCACCAATCTTCAGCGTTTTAACTGGAATTTGTTCGCCGTCTAGTGTTGTTGCAATGGCAGGGATAAGCTTGAGCAAGTTACCGCTAGCAGCAGCAGCTTTGCGGCGAGCGCGCATTTCTAAGAATCGACCCACTAACAAAAAGAAGGTAAACATCGAGATAGATTCAAAGAATACTTCGCCTTGCTCAGTTACTGTCGCAACTAAACTCGCAACATAAGCGAAAATCAAAGCGATCGAAACTGGGACGTCCATGCCTAGAGTTCGCCCTTTAATGCTTCGCCAAGCATTAAGGTAAAATGGTAGGGCAGAGTAAAGAAGAACTGGTGTAGCGAAAATCAAACTTACCCATCGGAAGTAGTTTTTAAATTCGGGTTCCAAATCGCCAAATACTTCTAAATACAACGCCACAGCAAGCATCATTACTTGCATCGTCGCTAAGCCAGCAATACCCAATCGGTAAAGGTACTGCTTCATCATTCGGTGATAAGATGCTTCTTGTTTGTCTGCTTCAAATGGCGCGGCTTTATAACCAAGCTTATGAATAACTGAAAGCAGTTCACTTAACTTAACTTGAGTTTTGTCCCACGCAAGCAAAGCGCGGTTTGTTGTCGTATTTACCCGTATGGAGACTAAACCTTTAGCGCTGGATACTTGCTTTTCAATAAGCCATGCACAAGCGGCGCAGGATACACCTTCGAGAGACAATGTTACTTCAGATACATTGTCATGGTTACGTACAAATTCTGATTGAACGTCTTCATTGTCATAGTGGATCAGAGCTTGAAGTTGTTCTGGAACGAGGTCCGCTTTTTCAGCGGGCGCGGTTCGGTACTGGTAGTAAGAAACAAGACCGCTATCTACGATAGTTTGTGCGACAGTTTCACACCCCGGGCAGCACATCTCACGAACTTCGCCAAGTATTTCTACTTTAAAATCCGTGTTTGCTGGTACATCTTCACCACAGTGGTAACAGGATTTGCACATAAAATTACTTCATTAATGAGACTGAAACTGCTGGAAATTCGACTTTGCCTTGAATCATCCATTGCTTATCGTGTGGTTGAAGTTCAACAAACCACGGGCCTTGTATAGCGTCTTCAGTGGTAAAACGATAGTTGCCAGATGCATCTGCGGTAACTAGCTTCGTAAAATCACGATTGGGTAATGTACGGTGAGTAAACGTTGCTGTAAGCGCTGGGTAGTGCGTTAGCGCTCCTTTCGTAAAGCCAATTACGATATTGTTATCTAGAGAAGAGATGTTCGCATTAAGACCAAGGTCACGAGCGACGTTCATTTTACTGATGTCGATATTTATGCCTTTGCCTTTTTTATAGTAATCCTCAGCAACAAGAGAAACAGAGTTGTTTGAAAAGACGACTACCGTGGCGATTGTCCAAACGACTACCGTAAGAGGAAGGATGATTAGGAACCACGGCCAGAATTGTTTATACCAAGGCTTTACCATAAAAAAGTTCTCAACAGCTAAATGAAAAAATGTAAGGCATTAAATTTAAAGGAAAGACAGCCCCTGTGAAAGGGGCTGTTATTGAAATGTTACTTATTGTCTGAGTTGCTTAAACTCCAGACATAAGAGGCAACAAGTTGAACCTTATCCTCACCTAGAATGTCCTTCCATGCTGGCATAACACCAGAGCGGCCATTCATTACGGTTTCAGTTACGGCAGCACGCGAGTCACCAAATAGCCAGTCTTGGTCAGTTAGGTCAGGGGCACCAACTGCTGGGTTACCTTTACCATCTGTACCATGACACGCTGCACACACAACAAAGCGAGCTTTACCTGCTGCAGCTTCACGAGCGTTAACTTTACGACCCGATAGGCTTAATGTGTAACTTACTACTTCTTGGACACCTTGCTCACCAAGCGCATCTTTCCATGCTGGCATTTGACCAATACGGCCATGCATGATGGTTGTCACGATTGCTGCTGGCTCACCGCCATATAGCCATGCGTCATCAGTTAGGTTAGGGAAACCTTTTTGACCGCGAGCATCTGAGCCGTGACATTGTGAACAGTTTTGCAAGAATAAACGTTGACCAACTTTTAATGCTTCTGGGTCTTGTGCGATCTCAGGAACAGGGCGTAGACCATTCGCATTATGAGCAAGTTTACGGAATGCTTCGCCGAAGTAGGCATCCGCATCATCCAGTTCTTTTGCGTATTGGTTGAGTTGTTTATTTTCTTGTGCCTGTGCAATAGCTTCTTTTGACTCTTCAAGCGAACGAACGGTTTGAGCCGAACTTTGCCAGTTTAAAAAGCCTTTAAAGCTACCTAGACCTGGGAACAGGGCTAGATAAACTGCTGCAAACACAAACGTGCTTACGAAAAGGTAAGTCCACCATTTCGGTAGAGGGTTGTTTAGCTCGCGAATACCATCGTACTCGTGGCCCATGTCTTCCCCTTCCTCGACGCCCATTTTATCTTTGGCGCACCAAGTCAGGAGGATCGCACAGCCTACTAGCGTACCGATAGTAATCACGATAATCCAGAGACTCCAGAATGTAGTCATTACTTCTTCACTCCTTGGTTATTTGGGGTCGTTTGTTCTTCGTCAGCAAACACCAAGTTGGCATCTTCTTCGAAGCGTGCTTTACGCTTCTTGCTAAATGCCCACCATACGATGCCGATAAAACTCGCGAAGAGCACTACGGTATAAATACTATGAATTGTACCGAAATCCATATGATCCCCTTACTTCATTGCATGACCAAGAGACTGAAGGTAAGCGATGATTGCATCCATCTCTGTTTTACCTTCTACTTCTTTAGCCGCATTCGCGATTGTTTCATCTTCGTATGGAACACCAAACTGATCGCGGAACACTTCAAGTTTCTTCTGAGTCAGCTCGCCATCTAATACGTTCTCAGCAAGCCAAGGGAAACCTGGCATGTTTGATTCAGGTACTAGCTCGCGAGGGTCAAGTAGGTGTACGCGGTGCCACTCATCAGAATAACGACCACCGACACGAGCCAAATCAGGACCTGTACGCTTAGAACCCCATAGGAATGGATGTTCCCACACACTTTCACCTGCTACAGAGTAGTGGCCGTAGCGTTCCGTTTCAGAGCGGAAAGGACGAACCATTTGACTGTGACAAACGTTACAACCTTCACGGATATAGATGTCACGACCTTCCATTTCCAGAGGAGTGTAGACTCGTAAGTTTTCTACACTTTCTGTGGTTTGCTTTTGGAAAATCAAAGGAGTGATTTCAACAAGAGCCCCCCAACTGATTGCAAAAACAATAAAAATAGCCAACAAACCGACATTACGTTCTAGAATTTCATGGCGATTATTAGAATTATTACTCATTCTTAAATCTCCTTATGCCGGATGAGGGATAGCCTTGAGGCTTTCTTTTGGCGCACTTACCGTTTTGTACGTGTTGTATGCCATTAAGAACATACCTGATAGGAAGATGAAACCTCCTAGGAAACGTACAAAGTAGAATGGGTAAGATGCTTCAACTGACTCTACGAAGCTGTAAGTCAGGGTGCCGTCAGAGTTAACTGCACGCCACATCAAGCCTTGCATCACGCCAGAGATCCACATTGCTACGATGTAAAGAACCGTACCAATTGTTGCTAACCAGAAGTGAACGTTGACCAGACCCACAGAGTACATGCGCTCTTGGCCAAACAGGCGAGGGACTAAGTGGTAAACTGAGCCGATTGAAACCATTGCAACCCAACCTAGCGCACCAGAGTGAACGTGACCAATAGTCCAGTCTGTGTAGTGAGATAGTGCGTTTACTGTCTTAATCGACATCATAGGGCCTTCGAAGGTAGACATACCATAGAAAGACAATGAAACGATTAGGAATCGTAGAATAGGGTCGTAACGAAGCTTATGCCAAGCACCAGACAACGTCATAATACCGTTGATCATACCACCCCATGAAGGAGCAAATAGAACAAGAGACATCACCATACCCAGAGACTGTGTCCAGTCTGGTAGCGCAGTATAGTGAAGGTGGTGAGGACCTGCCCAAATATATAGAGAGATCAATGCCCAGAAGTGAACGATAGACAGACGGTAAGAATAAACAGGACGTTCAGCTTGTTTAGGTACAAAGTAGTACATCATACCTAGGAAACCAGCGGTGAGTAGGAAACCTACCGCGTTGTGTCCGTACCACCATTGCACCATTGCATCCACCGCACCGGAATAAATCGAGTAAGATTTACCTAGTGATACAGGGATAGCCATGCTGTTCACGATGTGAAGTACTGCTACTGTGATGATAAATGCACCGAAAAACCAGTTCGCCACATAAATGTGGGAAGTGTTTCGTTTCACTAACGTTCCAAAGAACACCACTGCATATGAAACCCATACAATCGCGATAGCGATATCAATAGGCCATTCTAGTTCAGCATATTCTTTACCTGAGGTAAAACCTAGAGGGAGAGAAATCGCTGCGGCTAGGATAATTGCTTGCCAACCCCAGAAGGTGAAGGCAACGAGTGGGCCACCAAAAAGACGTGTTTGACATGTACGCTGAACAACATAATAAGATGTTGCAAACAGGGCACTAGTACCAAACGCAAAAATTACCGCATTAGTATGCAGTGGACGTAAACGACTGTACGTCAACCACGGCGTATCAAAGTTTAGCTGTGGCCAAACTAATTGAGCGGCAATCAAAACACCAACAGCCATACCAACTATGCCCCATAAAATGGTCACAAGGGTAAATTGGCGAACGACTGTATAGTTGTAGTTTTGTTCAAGCTGCTTTACTTGGCTCATTTGCATGCTTCCAATTTCTAATTAACTACACTTTACTTCCAACACGACTTGCGTCGTAACACCACCCAAGTAAACTCTAGAACTCAAGTGTTATCATCACCTTATTTCTATTGCTGACTTTAATAAAAAGTGGCATTTTCAGCGTGACACTATACTTGAATTAACAATTCAATGACAGAGTAGTAACCTTACTGGAGCTCTGGAAATCATTTTTTATTTAAAAAGTTTGAAGTTTGTAACAAGGATATTAGTAATTATGCCTGCACAAAAGTTAACAAAGGCGAGACTTGCACAAATCTTAATCATGCTCAGTCTTTTAGTTGGTGCGTTTTTCTGGAGAACCTTTACGCACGAGACCAGCACAAGCGTTGACTGTTCACAAAAAGAGCGATGCGATGTAACAATTGGTGAAGATAAAATCACGATTAATCGTGATTCGAGTGGGATTTTGATTGAAACAACTGAAAGTACAGGTCTAAAAATTGATCTGAATCAATCTGGTGTGTTTGATAGTATAAGCGACAATCATTATAGAGCTGAATGGAATGCTATATCTGCAACCAAAACGATTAAGCTCAAAATAAACCAAAATATTGTCTTAGTGCATTTATAAATTAGATCTGACACGAGATAATGGCATCTTCTTTGTGAAATTCGAACCTTCTAGCCTAACGATAATTTGTCGTAATGGTATAACAGTAACGTGACAAACAATAATAAAAGCGTATGCAGTGCCAATCAGTATTTACCCATATTACCGACGAATATTTAGCAGTAGAGAGGCTTCGTTCAGAGCTGAGGCAAGAACACTTGTCTTATATCATCTGTTATTACACAGAAGAATACGACTTCAGAGCCATTCGCTCTGCCTTTCTTAGATATTTCCCTGGTGTTCCATTCCACGGTTCAAGTTCATGCCAAGCCATTATGACCGATCAGGGTTTTCACGTTGGGCCTGTCATAGCGGCTATGGCTATCTATGACTTAGGCCCACATGCTTATGGAACTGGTATTTCTAATTGTGAAGAAAATGAGTGTGTCTCCGTCGCTCTAGATATGGCTCTTCAAAATGCTAATCGAATTGGGGAAGTACCGAACTTAATTCTTCTTCATGCAACTCCTGGGAAAGAAGAAAAGATTATCGAATCGATCGACGAACGCTTCGGCACACTTGTTCCTATCATTGGCGGTTCTGCAGCAGATAACCACATCGAGGGGAAATGGTCAGTGATTACAGCGCAAGGTCATGAAAAGCAAGGGATTAGCCTCACACTATTTTACTCCTCTAATCCCGTTGATATTGCTTTTAGTGCAGGTCACACACCAACCAACATCAAAGGCCTTGTTTCCAAAGCAAAAGGACGGTGTTTACTGGAAATAGATGGTGAATCAGCACTAGATACTTATCGAAAGTGGACTCGTCATCAAGAAAACCTAACTAGCAAAGAAAACCTACTTTTTACCAACTCCAGCGCTTATCCCTTGGGAAGAGTTGCAGGGCATTTGTACGATAGACCTTATTACAAGCTTTCCCATCCAATACGTGAGACCGAAGATGGGGGGATTGAGCTATTTACCCAGATTTCGGTAGGGGAAGAGCTTACTTTGATGAAAGGGAGTAGGGAGCATTTAATCGCTCGAGCGGCAAAAGTCGTGAATGCTGCATTTAACCAAAAATTAGAAGAATCTCGAAAAATTGGGGTCATAAATATATTTTGTGCAGGACCGATGTTGCACTTAATGCAAGACATGAATAGCGTTTGCGAACAAATTAATCAGGAACTGGAACACTTGCCATTTATATGCCCATTTACCTTTGGTGAGCAGGGAAGATTTATCGGCGGCGAAAATGGACATGGAAACTTGATGATCTCATCAGCGATTTTCCATAAACCTTATGAAAGATAAATATTTAGACACATACCAACAAGAAGCATTACAAGAAGCGTTAGTTGAGCTAAAGCAGACCAAACAACGGGAAAAATTGCTTGCCGATGAAAACAAAGCGATTCTTTCAGCAATCTCTGCAATGAGCGAGGCAAAAAATCGTAATGAAATTTTTTCGGGGCTAAACAGCGTTCTAAAAAAGTACATCAGTTTTGAAGACTTTATTGTTATCACGCGCGATGACAGCCGTTATCCGTTCAAAACGTTAATCTCAACCAACAGCGTGTTTGATAAGGTAGAGTGGTTACACGGTAACACGATGGAGCGCGCATTAAACGGCGAGTGTATTCTATTATTCGAGCCAACGAAATTGTTAGAGTTTGAGAACTTAAATAGCTTTGTTAAAACACATGTTAACTCCGTGATTTTAACGGGCATTCGTTCGGAAGTAACACAAAGCATCATACTATTAATTGGATCTCAAAAAGGGCATTTTAGTATTGAAAACAAAGAGACTCTAAGGCGCTTTAGACCTCTTATAGAACGTGCTGTTATCGACATAGAAACAAAGGAAAAGTTACAACGTATTGTTGAGGTAAGAACGACTCAACTTGCAAGAGCTCGTGAAGAAGCAGAACTAGCCAACCAGTCAAAATCTGAGTTTTTGGCAATGATGAGCCACGAGATCAGAACGCCTCTTAACTCAGTTTTAGGAATGCTAGACATCCTGAGACAATCTACCTTATCAGATGAACAATTTGATGCCCTCAATCAAATGGAATGCTCCGCTGAGCTTCTTTTAGCCATCATTAGCGACATTCTCGATCTTTCAAAAATTGAATCTGGTAGCTTCCAATTAAACGAACAGTGGATACATTTAAATGACACTGTAACTTTTGTGATTTCTCAGCAAAAACAAATAGCTATAACTAAGAATCTTTCTTTTAACTTTGATTGTCAGATCTCATCAGACAAACAGTATTGGATTGATTCGACGAGGCTGTCACAAATTCTCTTTAATTTGATTGGGAATGCCATTAAGTTTACGGACTCAGGAAGTGTGTCTGTTTCTGTCGCTGAAGAAAATGACGAAATTGTAGTTTCTATATCTGACACCGGAATTGGAATCTCGAGAGCAAAACAAGCCCATTTGTTTACGGCATTCCATCAAGGTGATCGCTCAATTACTCGAAGGTTTGGTGGTACAGGCTTAGGGCTTGCTATTACCAAGCACTTAGTTGAAATGATGAGAGGTGAAATCTATGTAAAAAGCCGCGAGAACGAGGGTTCTGACTTCACCATTCGAATTCCAGTTCTAACACGTTACAACCAAAGCAGTCCTGTAAAAATTGAGCATAATAGACCAAGCAAAGCTCTAAACTTGCTTATCGTCGAAGACACTCAATCAAATCAACTTGTCATTAAATTGATTCTTAACAAGCTTGGCCATAATGTGCATATTGCAAGCCATGGCGCAGAGGCGCTTACATTTCTTGAAGAAAACGATAACCGAATTGATATGATCTTGATGGATGTCTCGATGCCAGTAATGGATGGAATAACAGCAACTAGGCTGATTAGAAAGAAAGGAATCACAATTCCAATCGTCGCTTTAACAGCACACGCGCTAGAAAGTGATAAAGATAAGTGCTTAGATGCTGGCATGGATAGTTTTGTATCAAAGCCAGTTCGCAGGCAAGATATCTATGAAGCTATACAATCATTAATAGAAACGGTGTAACCATTAATATAGATCTTAACAATCGATAGATTATTAAGATCTATATTAAGTATTTTATGGTAAATACCGATTATGTTTAATCAGCTTCCTAAAGTTAGCTCAAATTTAAAACCTGAAAGAGATAGGAGAGCAAAGTAGAAAGAATCTGGCGTATGGTTATACTATATTTAACATAATATACATAATGCGCACTTAGCTATAGCTACTTTAAGGTCGCCAAGCCACAACGCAAACATGCCACAAATCATTGAAATACTTGATAATCCTAGCCCGTTAAACTTTTTTGCAATCTTCGCCCAAGCTTGTTGAGCTTCGTACGTTTTGGCTTTATCAGCAGCTAAGTACACCAAAACGGATTCTGTATCTGCTCCAATTTCTTTCGCAAGAAAAAGTGCTTCATTTTCAGTTAGATAGCGTTGTCCATTTCTAATTGCGCTAATCTTTTGGCGGCTTAACCCCAAATCATGAGCAATTTGCTTATCTTGAACATAGTTCTTTGCCTTTTTGTAGGCATCTAGCAGTTGATTTGTGTACATAGTCGCACCTCCTGTCTTGATTATTGTATACCCACAGTCCACAAAATGCGGTCTTTACAGTCCTGAATTTTGTGGCTTATAGTCCACTTAAATCAGGATTTAGACCGCCTTAGCTCTGGGCGTTTGCCCTTGACGCTTTCGCGCTTGGCTTTGGCGGTCGCTCTCACAACTAGTCAAGGTGGTTGTTATGTCAGAAGTCTCCAATACAAAAAAACTAGAAATATATCTGAATCGCGCTTGGAGTTTGTTTCTTGTCTCGGTTATTGCCGCGGGTATTTATTTCTTTGGTTCCCTTATCTACGACTCGTTTGAAATCCCATACGACGATTACGAAACTTTTTCGTTTTATCTTGACCATGAATTTTGTGGTGATTTGGCTCGCGACTATGCCTCTGACGGTCGCGTCACTGTTTATGAGTATCTGGTTGTTTCACATTGCTCTGGCAAAGATGAGAAGCGTAAATTCTACTCAGAGCTTGAGGCTCAATAATGCGTGAACTTGTTATTGATTTGGCATCAGGCAAACAAGAATGGATTGATTTTGTTCCTGTCCATTCTTGGGCTTCATGTGAGCATATTCCTGACAACTTATTCGACCATCGTTTTGAGTACGTCGACCACAGATTCACAACGCCTGAGGATTTCATTCCGTCGGCAGTGAAATCGGCAATGAGTGCGCCAATCTACTCACACGACCTGTCAGATTTTATTGAGCGCCCTACTTCTAACCCTTGTTTGGACTTGCCGAAATCATTACACCGTAACGGCGACTTCGCTCGACACATGACACGCGCTTACACCGACATTCTGAAAACACGCAACGCTTTGGAAGCAGTCCGCGCGGTTAACGACGCTCACGACCGTTTGACTGAGCACGGTTATAGCTACGCGATGTCAGATGAGCAAATTACCAATCTAGCCAAGCGCAAATCACGCGACTTTTCTCGCGTGTTAAGTGCGATTCCTCTTGAAGAATCACAAGCGCGTTTTGATAAAGCGGTTCAACTTCTTGATTCATTAGGCTTGGCATTCTCACCTGAGCAAGTTCAATACGCAGAAAACAACTGTGAACTTTTCGCATTGGTGAACCGTGCGCTTGATGAGCATTGGCTTGTTCGTCAGCTGCGCCGTAAGTGTGCTTACGAGGTTGAATGTGTTGCGCGTGATTTAGCGCTTGTTCAACGCCGTAAGCAAGTTTACTGCTCGGATTTTTCTCTAAGCCGTCAACGTGACCGCAATACGTCTAATCGTATCGCGCTAGAAAACACGATTGCTTACGATGAGGCTGACCCGTCTAACTACTTCACACTCAGTGAGCTATCCGCTAAGTCGGTTTCTAACGCCGAGATTCGCCGCGCTGAAATGTTTGTTCGTCTGCGTGGCTTTGAGGAAATCGCTCAAGAATCGAATCACGATGCGGTGTTCTTCACGGTAACAGCTCCGTCTCGTTTTCACTCTGTTTCTAAGGGTGACATTAACCCGAAATGGCTTGAGGCTGGCAAGCCTGACGCGAAATCAGCTCACGCTTACTTAATGGGCGTTTGGGCGAACCTTCGTAAGTCGATTGATAAGAGCAAAATCAAGGTTTACGGGATGCGCATTGTTGAGCCTCACCAAGACGGCACGCCGCATCACCACTTGTTGCTGTTCATGGAAAAATCCGCACGCAAATTTGTGACGTCTGAGTTTCGTCGTCTTGCTATGGCTGACTCGCCAGACGAAAAAGGCGCAAAGAAAGCTCGTTTCAAAGCGGAAGTTATCGACTGGTCTCAAGGTTCAGCCGTTGGTTATGTCGCTAAGTACCTGAGCAAAAACATCGACGGCCAACACATTGATTCTGACAAAGGTTCGTCTTTGTCTGGCTCAGATGCGGCGGAACGTGTCGTGACTTGGGCGCGTGTGAATCAAATTCGTCAATTTCAATTTATTGGTGGTCCATCTGTCACGGTATGGCGTGAGCTTCGTCGTCTTCGTGATGAATTCAAAGAGGACGATGCTTTGTTTACAGATTTATCTCAAGACGAACACTTTCTATTAGAAAAGGTTCGCCGCTCTGCTGATGAGGGCGACTGGAAAGCGTTTTGTTACGCAATGGGCGGCGTGTTCGTTAAGCGCAAAGACCAACCAGTAAAAGCGGAATATTCCGTTTCAACCTCTATCGAAAAACTGATTGCTTCGGGCGGTGAATACTCATCGACTCGCTACGGTGATATGGCTCAAGCGCGTTTGAATGGCTTGATGTTCCATAAGATTTTTATCGCAACTCGCTTCCGTACTTGGAAGACCGAGAACAAAGAGCAATTCATCCGTGCTCAACAAGGCATCATGTCTAACGTGGTCGATTACTTCGACGCGCTAGAACGTGAAAAAGAGTACGAACGTATGTATGACGACCTTTACGAGCAATACGAAAAACACCTAGCGCTCTATGACGAAATGGAAGCGCTGTTGCTCACTGACCCTCAGGAAATTAATGCGTCGTGTTGGGTGGGCGCAGCCCCGCCCGACATGATGCATTAATTTCCCTTGGACTTGTGTCAATAACTGTCATTTCAATTTTCAACTAACCAACAACGTAAAAATAAGGGCCAAACACTATGAGAATGGAAGGTTTAATTCTAGATGTTTCGGACATCGTTCAAGAAACCAAAACAGACCGTAACGGCGAACAAAAGCAAAACGGCAAGCTACGTCTTATCACGACCAACCCAACGGACACTATTGAAGTGCGTGTCTCTCCTGAGCTTTGGGAAAACGGCAAGGCTGGCGAACTGCTCAAGCGTTGTGTGGGTAATCGCATGATGTTTGATGTGGAACACAAGAAATTCAGCTTTGGGAACGATGAGGGTAAACACGTCTCTATCGACGGTTTCCACCTCTACGCCCTACCTCAATTAAACGAAAAGTAAGGGCTAAATCATGACCGAGACGCAATTTGCAGAGCTAATGGCTCGACTCGATAATTTTCAGTTAATGGTGTTCTTAGGCATTTGCTTCTTGCTAGTTGCGCTCGGTTGGATGGTCGGAGGACAAAGATAAATGCTGTCATCAGAGTTCATGCTCGGCTGTTTCGCGACAGCCTTTATCCTTGGCTTCTCGATTGGCTTCCACATTCTCGGATTCAAGAAAGCGGCTGAGGTTTCAACTTCTTCATAAACCATAACATAGGAAATAAGACTATGGAAAAGCAAAGCAAAGTACGCGCAGCAATGGCTAAGGCTGGCGCAGTAGTAACAGCAAAACGTGCGGCATTTGGTGGTGCACTTCTCATGGCAGCATCTTCTGCCAATGCAGCACTTCCAGAAGTGGCAACACAAGCCTTTAGCACGCTGGCAAGTTACGTCACTGAAATGCTCACCTCGACATGGGGCATCGCCGTGCCAATGACGGTCGGCTTCATCGGCATCAAGCTATTCAAGAAAGGTGCAAACAAAGCAACGTAATTCTAACGACTGCTTTATACACCCATTGGTCAACGCCTCCGAATGGGGGCGTTTTTTATGAGGAAAATAAATGAGTATTAAACAAAGCATTGCGTCACTGGTTATTTTGCTGAGTGTTTCGTTTAATGCTTATTCAAAATATTTAGTTTTGGGCAATAACAACTCCGCTGGTGCTGTTGTTGCTGGTTGCTTGGGTTATTCCTATGGCTCTAAGGTGTCTGATGCTGTAGTTCCTCCAAATAAAACATTTGATTTTAACGGCGAAACTGTAACTTGTTTAAGTGCTGGTATTGATTGGGATAATAAAAGGGTTTGGGCTTCTTCACGAAGAGCAAATGGTCAAAGATGGACTGGCTCTTGGTTTGGTAGTGTGAAAACTTGTCCTGATGGTACTGAATTTAATAATGAAACTGGACAGTGTGAGGCACCCCCTCCACCTTTCTGTAGTCGTCCCGATACAATCCAGCAAATGAGTGACTACTCTCAATCATGTTCGTCAAAAGGACCTGGTTATCAAGCCAATATCATCTGTCGCGATGAGGATGAGTATCTTGATATGAGTTGTCCACCTCCTACTGAGCAATGCACCCCTGATTCATCTGATTGGCCTGCATGTAAAGACCCAGAACCCGACGAATGCACACCTGACTCGCCGGATTGGGACCCTAGATACGGTACGTGCTGTAGACCAGAAAACAACTGGTGTGACACACCTGAACCCGAATCTTGTGTTATTGGTGGTCCTAATTGGCCAGCGTGTGCGACTGATACCGATATTGACCCTCCAACAGGCGGTGATTTGGGCGACCCTGATAAACCAAGTGGCGGCGGTACTGGTAATCCTGACCCAGAGAAACCCGAGCCTGATGTCGATAATACGAGTGATACCCTCGCTGCTATCAAATCCATGAACAGTGATTTGAATGCGCAGCTTACTGGCATCAATAACGACATGAATAGAAATCAGGCTGAAACTAAATCCGCTCTCGATGCGCTCAAGGCGTCGGTTGATTTGAATACCGATACCGTTGTCGATAATGCAAACCATGTAGCGAATGCGATTCAAGGTCAGTCCGATATGTTGTCTGATATTGGCAATAATACAAACCGTTTGCTGACTTCGGCTAACAACCAGTTAGGTAATGGTTTTGGTCAACTGTCTAGTGACCTTGGAGATTTGCAGCAAACCAACCAACAAGGGTTTGATGAGCTTTCGGATAAGCTCGACGATTTAAAACCATGTGTACCTACTCCTGAGAATAGATTCTGTGAAAGTCCTCATGGATTGGATAGTAACTTTGTTGGTGATGCACTAACTCAAGCGGATTCGATTGTTTCCGGTGCTTTAGGCTCTTATGAATCGACGGTTGTTGGTGCGGCAAATGATTTGCTTGAAAAGAATATTACGGCTGAATCTGAGGCGCATATTACTGCGGTTTCTGATTCATTCCTTAACTTGCTTCCACAACCTAGCGAATGTATGCGGCTTTCTTTGCCAACACTCAATGGTGGGAACGTTTCAATCTCTTGTGAGTTCTCTCATAAGTTGAAAATGATCCTCTCTATTCTGATTTACATCTACACGATTAAGACGCTTGTTGAAATCCTGCTGACTGAGGTCACGCCTGTACCAAGTAACAAGCCAGGTTCAGGGAGATATTACTAATGATTCAGCTATTACCTATTGTTTCAGGCATTAGTGCGGCGTTGCGTTTACCTGCTTTGGTCGCGTTTATAGCACAAATAGCGACGACTCTGTTTGGTTGGTTCTTTATCGCCAAGGCGCGCAACGTCACGATTAACTTGGTGATTATTACCTTATTGATTGGGCTTACACTCGCGCTCACTCTTGCCATTTATACGCTTGCCACTGGGCTTTCTTACGTCACGCCCCCGTTTTGGTCACAAGCGGCGGGCATGTTTATTCCAAATAACGCAATTCCTTGCGTGAGTGCGATTTACTCGGCGCGTCTGCTGCGTTGGGTGTGGGAGTGGAAGTTCTACGCGATTGTGAGGGCGGCGTAATGGCATCGGTCTACTTTGTTACGGGTAAGCTCGGCTCAGGCAAAACGCTAACAGCAGTCGGTAAGATTCGCGAGGCGTTTATGCGCGGTGTGCCTGTAGCGACAAACCTCGATATCAACTTGAAAGAAATGCTTGGACGCGATAAGCGCAACACTCGCCTTTATCGTTTGCCGGATAAGCCTCAAGTGGAAGATTTGATGGTGATTGGTTCGGCAAACAAAAGCTATGACACCAAAAAAGACGGCTTGATTGTGCTCGATGAGTGCGGAACGTGGTTTAACTCGCGCACATGGAACGACAAGAATCGACAAAAGTTAATTGATCACCTTTTGCATATTCGAAAGCTTGGATGGGATGTGATTTTCATCGTTCAAGACATTTCGATTGTTGATAAACAAGCGCGTCTTGCACTGGCTGAACACACCGTGTTTTGTCGTCGTTTAGACCGTCTTCAAGTCCCTATTATCTCGACGGCGGTATCCGTTCTGACGCTCGGTCAACTCAAGTTGAAAATGCCCAAGTTGCACGTTGGCATTGTGAAGTATGGTGACAACGCGAACTCACTCACTGTCGATAAATGGATGCTCTGGGGTACGGACTTATACAGCTCTTACGACACTAAGCAGATGTTTAGAAACAACTATGAGGACGGCGTTTATTCAGCATTGCCGCCCTACTATACCCACGGACGTTACACTGTCCCGTATACGTTGAGAAATATCATGCGCATTACGAAAATCTATCTCCGCAAATACTCTCGATTCAGTGTGTTTGCGGCAGGTGTCGCCGTCTCGTTTGCGGTGTTCACCTTAGTTGGCACGCCGAACATGTCGACGGAACCCGAAACGGCTCAAGCCGCGGTGCCTCGCGAGTCATTGAGTGACTTGCTCGATGGCTATCGAATCGAATCTTCAATGAATCCCCCAAACGTTGCCCCGTCTTTTGTGCTGGTTAAGGACGATGTGCGTCTGTCGTCGTCGCAACTATACGCAAAAGGCTTTACGGCTCAATCTAACGGCTCTTGCTCCATTACGGTTAGCGGCAACGGTCAATCATTCAAAGTCATGTGCTAGGGAAAAAGGTGCGCTTTATGTCATGGATAATCGCAAAACTCACATCTTGTCTTTCAAAAAAACAAAAAAAATCTTATTGTGCCGGAGGCTTATTATCAGCGCTCTCGTTGCTCACTATGCGCTGTGGTAAAGTTGAGAAACAAACTACGGCTTGTTCCAACTTTTCCACATCCAGCATTACCACCTTTCTGCTCGCGTGCACCCTGCTCAGCTCCCCTTCTTTTGCTGCAAGCTCTGCGCCTTTTGAGGCAAAGAACACACCGATTGGAGACTTTGCATCGTGGTTCTCGGTTCATACTGGGAATACGGTGGTGCTCGGTCAAGGTGTTACTGGTGAGGTCAGCTTTACCGCACCGGATTTGAAAGATGAGGACTATCCAGCCTTTTTCCTTTCGGTGCTTCGTGCGCACGGTTACGAGCTTACGCATGACCACGGCGTTTTTACCATCATTGCTGACGCTAACAAAGTGGAGACGTTCGAACCCTCACAAGTGAAGTTGTACTTCTTTGAGAATGTTCGAAATACCAAGGTCGTTGATTTGATTTCCTCGATGCTTGCTGCAACTCAGAATCAAACACTGAACAACAAAGCGATTAAGAATTACAAGGTAGAGGTGCTACCGACCACAAACAGCATTATCGTGACTGGTTCTGAGAATCAATTGAAGCACATTGATGTACTCATCAAAGGGATTGATAGACCACAAAAGCAAGTCTTTATCGAGGCAGTAATTACCGAAACTGAGCTCGGTGATTCTCAGGAAGTCGGCGTAAATATGGACTTAGCATTGAGTGAGGCTGGCTTTGTTTCTCGGCCAACTGCAATCAAGAAAGCCGTTGATAACCTGCTGTTCTATGAAGGCGGCGATTTTAACGCGCTGATTAAAGCCGTGTCTAAGAATCAGAATACTAAGCTCTTATCACGACCAAACATGTTCATTATGGACAGGGAGCGCGGTTATATCACGGTTGGTCAGAACGTGCCGTTCCTCACTTCATCTGAGGTAACTGATGGCGGTAATCGAGTCCAGCAAATTGAGCGCAAGGATGTGGGCGTGTCACTTGAGGTAGTACCGCATGTAATTGGTGATCATGTTGTGTTGCAGATTATGCAAAAATCCGACTCGGTAACGGATTCCTCTATCGCATCCGACATCATCACTAATACTCGAACACTGCAAACAGTGGTCAAGGTCAAAGACCGCCAAACGATCTCTTTGGGTGGTTTGATTTCTCAGGAGCAGCGCGACTCGGTAAGCGGTGTGCCTGTCTTGATGGATGTGCCTTTGCTTGGTGCTCTATTCCGGTCAGAAAAGACCAATACGGTAGATAAAGAATTAAAAGTAACGATAAGAACCACGATACTTTAAGCAATAAAAAAGCCCTGAGGGGCTTTTTTTATTGCTTATCTTTTTCTTAATTTTGCAATGCATCTAGCGTACTTAACCAATTTAGTGATTGTTTTTCTGTCACTAGGTGATTGAATTTCAAGTAAAGCTATTCCGGTTAATATCTCTTGAGGTGTAACGAGTTGTCCTGTCGGTAGTTCAAGTCTATCGTTATGCATCTTGAAGTTTTCCCAAGCTTCTGAGGTGGCTAGTTCCCTCCCCTTGGTCATTCTCATCAAGCGTTTACATTCCGGTGGTATGGGCTTTTCTTTATCCCAAGATTTGACCACCCTCACACTTTTAAAACATAGTTTTGCTGCTTCTTCTACACTTAAACCGCATTCAAATTCACGAAAAACGTAATTCTTGCTCATTTTTCGAAAGTTCGTCATATAAACCCTGATAATCAAAAGGGTGTATATGTAATTGATATGAAACATTATTCAACATAACGTCGCATAATGCGAACTTAGGGGTTAGGATATTTAGTTGATTGTTGTGGCGTTTTTCAACTTGTCGGCTTCCTCCCAGTGCGCTTTTACTGTTGGTGCCATTTCTAACCAGGTCAAGATGCCTTGTAAGTTTTCGACCTGGCTTTGCATCCGTTCCCAGACTACCGCTCTAAGTTCTTCGTTGCTCTGACAAGATTCTGAGTTTAAGAACAACGAGATATCGCATAAGTCATTGGCAACAGCTTGTGCATCGTCTAAGGTATATTCCTTCATAATTAACTTCCTTCTCAAGTTGATTGTGATTAGCCCGTAGCTGTCCTACCAGTTACGGGCTTATTTGTTTAGGCCTGTGCTCTAAACGGATTGTTGGATTCGGATTGGAACTCATCTCGATATTGGTCTGGTGCGATAACCACAACCTGACTGTCTAAGTCGAACGCGATTACAACGATAGCTTTGTTTGCTATGTCCAGCTGCTTAATCGCATCGCTTGCAGACTGGAAGCTTTCGAACCGATGAGCCGTGTCAGGCATCAAGCACCAAGCTGAACTATCCAAGTGATAACGTATTAAGAAGTCGTCTTGATTTGGGTTATGCACTAGCCAGCCGATGTACTGAGCATTCGCTTGCAGACCGCACTCTTTTTTAATCTGGTCTGGTGTTGGTGTTTTCATAGCTCAGGCTCCAAGGTCACGACTTTTAAGCCAAAGCGTTTTAGTTCAAGCGACCCGAAGTTATTTACAACATAACTCGAACTTTCAACGGTATACATACCAGCAGCATAAGGTTTTTGCTCTTCATCAAGTGACAGTTTCATCTGTGTTGGGAACTTGCCACCCAGATAAACATAAGCAACTTGCTCATAGATTTTACGTGCGGGTTTGTCATCTTTAGGCTTGGTTGTGCGTACATCAACACGCACATCTTCTTCGAAGATTTCTATTTTTAACATGGTGTGTTCCTAAGCAGTTCGAAGCTGAACAACGTTATCACTAGCAAGTAATTGACGAGTTAACGGACCGAACTCAGGCTCTAAGTACCAGTCCGGATATTGTTGAGAGAAGTCAACAGTGATTACATCAACCAACGGTACAACCTTATTCATACCATTGCCTTGTAAATTCTGTAGCTGAGCCTTGGTAAAACCAGACTCGATAAGAGTATTTAAGTTGTTATAGAACGTCTGCTTCACTGAGAACGATCTTTTGACTTCGAGATAGCCTTCATTGACTAAACGACGGTAAAACGAGAACGCCCTATCCGCCTTTGCATAACTAATGTTGCCCTTTGGCGTTACTTTCTGGTGTTTAATTCTCAAGGTACTTTGTACTAATTCATCATCATAGATATTCATGGAGTGACCCCTATATGTGTGGTTTATCAGCTCTCCATATGTCATTAGCCATAACTCTTGGATTAACTCTTTGCCTGTTTCTTGGAGCTGCTGTTGGTAGTTAATTAGGTCGTTGATTTTTGTCGGTATATTCAGTTCTTTTAATTTGCGTTTCGTTACGCTTGCCTCAAAG
Organism: Vibrio sp. YQ_11; assembly: GCF_043103065.1. NCBI lineage: Bacteria > Pseudomonadati > Pseudomonadota > Gammaproteobacteria > Vibrionales > Vibrionaceae > Vibrio > Vibrio sp. YQ_11. Next base: position 223,259 of record NZ_JBICJM010000048.1, read on the forward strand.
CGGATTAGCCATCTTACAAAGCGGTGCAGTCGTGGGTCTGACATCGCATCGACAATAGATTGAGCGTGTTGATCACCCTTCTCTGCTTTTGTTCGATAATCGTTGTATTGCTTCTCGAACTCATGTTGTTTTGAGTAACACTTACCACGCCAGTGCGAAGACGCTCTGTTGTGATAACACGTTGTTTCGTATTCACTACGTGACGCTTTAACTTGCCCATGAGACACGTTGGCCATATGAGCAATTGCCTGTTTTGCTTTCTGTTCAGTGCCAACATTTGCCGAGAACGTGCAGTCCAACTGCATCACTTCAGCTAAATCCCATTCAAGCATATCTGCAAGCATCGGATGAGAGAGTTCCAGCGCGGAACACATTTCAGCGTACCCAAGTAATATTGAGCATGGACCGAAGATGTTGTGACCTTGAAGGATTTTGGCAGGGCTCGCCTTGATTTCGACAGATGGAGGAACGTTAGGAGAACCATTATTGAACTTGATAGCGACACCAGTAAAGCTAGTTGGTATCGAGTCGTAAGGAATGTATTCCCCACTCACTGATGAGATGGTCATATCAGCATTGCGCTGTAACGTCCTAACCCCTGTTGTTATACCCAGTTCAGAAGAGACTTTTCTAACGTCTAGTTCAAAGTGATACGCCTGATTTGCAGACGAGCGATTCTCAAGCTGAAAGCAATATTCAGCCTTAAAAGGAATCATAACTCGTAATAAATCTAGCACTCTAAAAACCTGTCAAGAAACATGTTGGGACATTTTTATGTACCATACACAAAAGAAAAATTACTAGCAAGCAGATGTGATAGAAAAGTGGGTGTATGATAAAACTAAAATGTACCAAGTGAGTGAAATTATGATTGGTGATGTACTAAAGGAAGCTAGGGCAAACACTAATCTGTCCCAATACGATATGGCAGATAAACTAGGTGTAACCAAGCAGACCTACATGAAGTGGGAGAACGGGATAACCGAACCTAAAGCAACACAGGTCAGCCAACTAGCGAAGATATTAAAGATTACAGAAGCAGAAATTTGTCGCGGTAAGCTTAACACCCGCTACAGTTTGGAGAAGTTCATATACAGATTGAACGAAGAGCGACCATCACCAGAGATGCAAGTTCTAAAACTGTGGGAAACCATCGGTGATCATGAGCTTTTCTTCAAAAGCTTAAATCCTGAATCAAAGCAAGAATTTCACGAGATGGAAGCTGGTGAAAGATATGTTTATGAGTTAGAGAAACAGGTTAGATAAGTCTAAATATTGGACTAGAGTAGACTATTAAAGGGAGTCTACTCCCTGTTTCGGTGACTAACATCACATGATAATGAAACGGTTTCAGATGGGGGCGCTGTCGCTTGCCTCCCCCCATCTACGACACACCACCCCCACGTCCCGCGCTCGCGGAGCGGCGCAAAACGCGGTCGCGTTGTGTTGGTGATAAGTCGATAAAGGGGAAAAGGGAATTGATGCTAAGGTGTGAACGTGCCAAGGGAAAGGAACTGTAGAAATTCCGCTTCCTCGGTAGAAAAGACTCGCTACGCTCACTATTTCGACCTGTGGCGAGCGGTACAATTAAAAGGAAATGTTTGTTATTCCACAATAAAAAATGACATACCAGCGATTGATATGTCATTTCTGAAAGTTCAGCATTATGCGAATTATGTTACGGGCTATCCCTTCAAAGCGATTCTCTCTCCTAGCCATCACAGCAAGCTGGATTTGGTCAAGTCGCACCGCCCACCCTTTGTGCACTCTAGGCTTACAGCAAACCACTCAACATAATTCATAACCATAATGCGCACTGATGTAGTGGTTCTAATGGGCTTGTAAACACTACAGCAAATCCGGCACAAACCATTGAAAATCCAGAGATTCCAAGCCCATCAAACTTTTTTTCAATTCCTCTCCATACTGCTTTTATCTGCTATCTACGGATTATAGAAAACCAATTGATTTGCGATAACTCGGTCTTGCTTACTGTAAGCTGAAGGTTCACGAACCAGTTGTTATATGTATACGGATATATTTTTCAGGATGTTTGTAACGATATCGCTTACCGGTTTTTAAGTTTGAACGAGCAAAACGGCAAACTTTTGTATCTCCGCTTCCAGTAACTCGTTTTACTATTGCTACTTTTCCTTTATGTTCCATTTCAATCATTAAATCGCAATAACCATCATATTGGTCGAACTGCTTATCGACTTTCTTTTGTAGCGTCGATTTGATTTTCTTAGCCACTGGATTTGTTTCTGAATCATCGGCCAATGTTGATGCTGTGGGTAACAATAATAAAAATAAAGTGACAACGTATCGCATTCGTAAGCCCATTTTTGATAAATGGACTGATTGTAATTTTTTATGCGTCAAATGCTAAAACGGGACGCAATTTTGCGTCCCGTTTAACGTAGATAAGTAATTGATATGTCGGCTAAGCTTGTTTCTTACCTTTATTGGCTTTGAAACCTTGATGAGGGAAAACATTTCGAATTCGTTGTTGAACTTTCTTTGGTACGTCTTTAGAAAAGACCAGCCTCATTCCGGAGCGTTGGTTGTACACTTTGAGTTCACCAGTAAATGGGTCATGTTCGCCAATATCTTGTAAGTTATGTTTAAAAGATGGAGGTATATGCCCTTTTACCTTGCTCAAGTGGCCGTCATCAAAACTCACTTTTAACACGGGTCTATCCACGGCGATCAACCAGAATATGACGATTGCAGCAATTAATATCACATATAGCATCTAACACTCCTTAGCTGGATAGTAGCTTACTCAAGTCTTCTTTGATGGACGTAACTTTCTGGCTTGCTTTTTCACTTCTTGAGGCTTCTGAAAGTAAATATTCAATGGCATCAGACAGCGTACACCCCAGTTCATTGGCTCGATTAGATAATTTTTCCCAAACACGGTAATCAAGATCGATCGATTTCTTTTTGGTATGAACTTGTTCTGCGTTGAAGTGACGCTTTCGTTTTGCGCGAATAGCCTGCTTGAGTTTGTTCTCTAGCTCTTCAGACATGTGTTTTTCAATCCAAGCTAGCACTAATGTAGGCTCGTGCTCTATGCGTCGTAACTCGGCGACAGCTGCATCAGCTTCACTTGTATCAATATGTCTGGTAATCGCTTCACCATCTTTCCATTTTTTGATTAGATACTTCCACTTCCATCCACATTCTAAATTTTCAAGTTGCTGATATTTCATTCTTTCTGACTCATAAAGCTAACCTGGTGACAGCGTAACCCAGTTATAGTTATTCATCAATGAAAACTCTTTGAAGTATCGATGTTGATCACTCATTTGTCCAAATGATACTCAATGAGTTATTTGCATTTACAACTACACCAATTGGCGCTAGGGAGTTCAGAGCCCTTTCGTTATAATAACCGCAATATTGAATAATGATGAAATTAAATGAATCAACTTAATTGGAAAGACGTGACTCCTTCGTTCGAACAGTACGACGACATTTTAAAATCTGCCTCCTCTCTACCTAAGAAGAAGTTCGTAGAACTTCAAACAAGACTCCTCGCTACTGTTGAACGATTTAAGAAAATCAAGGGCTTGACTCGAGTATTGGTAATAAACTGTGCAGATAATACGGTTTATCGTAAGTTTATTTGTGACGTGGTCACTGATGGTTCAGAGCCCGCAATAGTGACAGAGTCTTTGGACGCAAAGCTCTTGTTTGATCGCTACAGTGTTGATTTAAAAGGCGATGCTGTAGTTGAAGCTGGATTACTTTCCAAGGCTAACGGTGGGTATTTGATTTTACCAGCGAACCTCATTTTGGCGAATCCCGGATATTGGCCGAGCATTAAGTCTGCCATTCAAGGAAAGCCAGTAAAACCCTTGAATGTAAGCCCTACTCGACTACCTATTTTAACGGCCGATGAAAAAGAATTTGACGTTAAGATTATTGTTACTGGCGATCGTAATCAATTGGCCGACCTTGAGTATGTTGACGAAGATTTTTCAACCGGCCTAACGATGTATACCGAAGTTGAAGAAGATATCCACTTATCTGCAAGTAACTTAGAGTTGTATGTAGGTTTGGTGAATTGGATTTGTTCGGAGTACGGTTTCCCATCGTTGGATGAAGGTGCTTTTCAACGGTTACTATTAGCAGGCATGCGTTTAACTGAGGACCAACATTATTTGCCTTTAGGTGTGATGTGGCATTGCCAACTACTTAGCTTAGCTGCTCAGTTTAGCGATCAAAATATCATTGATTATGTGGCGATAGATAAAGCCATCGACGATAAATATTATCGAGAGTCTTACCTTCCTCAACGTGCAGTTTATGACATTCTTGATGGTCAGGTCATCATTGAGACTACTGGCGAACAAGTCGGCCAAATTAACGGACTCACGGTTATTGATATGGCCGGGCATCCTGTCTCTTATGGCGAGCCAGCGCGAATTTCATGTGTTATTCACTTTGGAGATGGTGACATTTCCGATGTTGAGCGCAAAGCTGAACTTGGAGGCAATCTTCATGCGAAAGGCATGATGATCATGCAAGCATTTCTAAGCTCTGCTTTGAATTTGGATGAGCCACTGCCTTACTCTGCGTCTATTGTTTTCGAGCAATCCTATAGTGAAGTTGATGGTGATAGTGCTTCATTGGCAGAGTTATGCTGTTTGGTAAGTGCACTCTCTGAATCACCGGTTAATCAACAAATCGCGGTGACTGGCGCGGTGGACCAATTTGGTCGAGTACAAGCGGTAGGCGGTTTAAATGAGAAGATCGAAGGTTTCTATCAAGTTTGTAAACACCAAGGCTTCACTGGTCATCAAGGCGTTATTATGCCTAAATCGAACTTGAAGCACCTTGCTTTACATAAAGATGTCATAGAAAGCATTAAGAATGGTGAGTTCCATATTTGGTCTGTTTCTACCGTTGATGAAGCAATACCAATTCTAATGGGCAAACCATTCAGAGGCGAAGATGATAGCGTCATCGGCAAGATCGCCGAACGTATTGAAAATTTTGAAAGACATGAGCATCCAGAAGGAATTGTGCAGCGCATCAAAAACTGGTTTGTCTAGTACTGATCGGAGTTGTTTAGCGTACACGTGTTCACTAACATGCATCTGTCAAAAATTGGAGTAATTGATAATGCAAAACAAACGTGATTCTTACAACCGTGATGATCTTCTTGCTTCTAGCCAAGGCGAGCTTTTTGGTCCGGGTTACCCACAGCTTCCTGCACCAAACATGCTAATGATGGACCGAGTTACTAAAATGTCTGAAACAGAAGGTGATTTTGGTAAAGGTTTAATTCTTGCAGAGTTGGATATTACTCCAGATCTTTGGTTCTTCGATTGTCACTTCCCTGGTGACCCAGTAATGCCAGGCTGTCTCGGTCTAGATGCCATGTGGCAGTTAGTAGGCTTCTTCTTAGGTTGGGTCGGCGGCAAAGGCAAAGGTCGAGCTCTTGGCGTTGGTGAAGTGAAGTTTACTGGCCAAATTCTGCCAACTGCTAAGAAAGTAACGTACGAAATTCATATGAAGCGCGTTGTGAACCGTAAACTAGTGATGGGGTTAGCAGATGGCCGCGTATGCGTTGACGGCAAAGAAATTTATGTTGCGAAGGATCTTAAAGTTGGCTTGTTCCAAGATACTTCGAGCTTCTAGTTACCCTTCTCTATAAATTTTTAAAGCCCCTATCTGGGGCTTTTTATGCTTGGTAATTACGAGAAAAGGCTCTCTAAGAGCCCTTTCGAATCCTTCTGTTGTATGTGGAGAGTTATTTATAGAGACCAGATTGTTTTTCATCTCTGGCATCACGCCAACCACCTAACCAATACGACCGAGCGTCTACTTGTTGATACGGGCAAGCCTCTTGAGACCTTCCATTCAACCCAGCTTTATAGCCTTGAGATTGAGCTCGTTCTAGGCGATCACGCTTTTGTCTCTTCATAGTTAATTCCTCATACAGGTCCATTTACTAACGTACAGCTGTTATTGTGAAACTTTAATGGAGTTTTTATGACTCCACTTATAAGAATCGATCAAATTGCGCGATTTCTCAAGGCATAAAAAAAGCAGAGGCTCAATTCTGTGAGCCTCTGCTTGAATTAAAAATTACTGACTATTTTCTACGGAACCCAAACAAACCAAGCATGGTCAAAGCTAACCAACCAAGGCCTGCGCCTTGACGTTCCGCTGCTTCTTCTTCAACACTTCGTGGTTGAATATTAGCTTTAGTTGCACCTGGAATCGGCTTAAGCTTGACTGCAACGATTTTCTCTTCACCGCTACTACAGAAAGAGTTGTGAGCCGTTGTGTCGTAACCGCCTGCGCACTTCATTGCTGTCGCTGAGATAACGCCGGCATCGTTGATATCTGAAGCATTAATGATACGGAACTCGTTGTTGCTGTCAGAAATATCTCTAGCGCTTGCGCTCTGATCGTTTGCACCGTTGGTAAGATCGTCGAGGAACCACGCTTTGCCATCGAAGATTTCTTTAGCACGCTCACTAACTGTTCCACCTTGAGCATATGGATAGATAAATCCACGCTTACGACGAGGTTTGCCATCATCTTCACGGGTAGATTCCGCATCTAACTGACCCACAATTTCGTTGTAAGCGTTTATACCACCCATTTTACCGCCCGCACCGTTGAAGAAGATGCCCGTCGTTGGGTAAATAGCACTGAGAGATGCAGAGCGAACATCATCAACAATAAACAAACGATTTGGCGCAGAACCCGTTGGCATCAAGTATCCACCGGAACGTTTTGCTTCACCGATAGCTACGAAGTTTGAGTTTACATCAGTAAGTCTAGAGTTGAGGTGAACTGTTTCATCGCCCTCTTTTTGTCTCGCTCCTGCAACCACTTTGCTTTCCCAGGTGACGTTGGCAATGGAGGTTTCCGATTCTAACTTGCCAACAAATACGGTCGCGTTTAGATAATTGTCATTGGCATATGTGTTGTAACCAACGCCATACACTGTCGTACCATCTACTACGAGATCACGCATGCTCCCTTGAGCAAGTCTTTCGCCGTCTTTTGACGTCCCACTTTGCCAAGGAACTTCACTGATAACTTTAGTTTGATCCCAAATAGCGGCTTTAGAGGTATGGTGAGTGCCATTAGTATTACTTGCAGTTCTGGATACGCTTCCAACCGTAAACACACCATCCGTATTCCATGCGTGGCTTTCTACTACACTCGCTTCGCCATCTGCAGTAACAATATTTGGAAGAACGGGAGCTACGATGGTATTACGAGTTTTTAGAGAAGATGAGTCTTCTTTGATACTCTGGTTACCGACCGCTTTACCGTCAGCAGTTAGGCTGTTGATGACATTGTTGTATTCGTTTACGTACGCGCTACTGTCATTTTCGACAAATGCTTTAGCATTTGGGGTGAAATCTCTACTTAGCTCTTTACTCCATGGAGTCCAGTTTACTGAAGCCCATGATTCACAGGTAGAATAGCGAAGTTGGTTAAAACAGTAGCGCTCAAAGTCCTTATACTCTTGGATGTAGTAAAAACCAGCATCCATCGCAAAAGGGATTTCTTCGCGGTAGCTATTACCATCAACTTCTTGGCTGGCAGATATTGGTGTCGTGCGTGTTTCAACAGCAAGCTTAAATTGCTCTGGTGTGCAGTTTGCCGTCGCATCAAAGCAACCTAGGGCAAATGGCGAGTCTGTTGACGCATCGATTACATCACCCTGTTGAATAGCAACACCATAAGCGGTTTGATAATCAACAACATCGCCGTTCACTTCTGGCGATACTTCGATGACTTGATACAATGCTGCGTTTGCGTTCATTACGGTACCCACCATCAAAGCGACAGCGGTTAACTTGAATTTGTTACTACAATTCATTGAATTCTTAACTATCCTGTTGCATTGCTTCGAGTTCTTCCCATCTCTCGAATGCGATTTCTAACTCCTGCTCTAAAGCAGCAAGTTGTTCCAATACCGGTTGAGTCTGCTCTACTGGCTTAGCGAAAAACTCAGGGTCATTCACTTGTTCTTGCAGAGTTTCAATATCCGATTCTAACTGTTCTAGCTTAGCTGGAAGAGCTTCTAATTCTCTTTGCAGCTTATACGATAACTTCTTAGAGTTGTTCTTAGGTTGAGTTGTTTTGGGAGTTTCCTCAACCACTTTCTCTTTTTTCGCTGGTTTTTCCGTCGAAAAACGAACTGCAAGTGCTTGATCACGTTGCTGCTTCGCATCATGATAACCACCCACGAACTCTTCGATTACACCGTCACCTTCAAAAATCCAGCTAGTCGTTACTGTATTATCAACAAATTCACGGTCGTGACTTACTAACAGCAACGTACCCTGATAATTGGCAAGCATTTCTTCTAAAAGTTCCAACGTTTCTATATCCAAATCGTTGGTTGGCTCATCAAGAATAAGTAAGTTATTAGGTTTCAGTAAGATACGAGCGAGCAACAATCGGTTTTTTTCACCTCCAGATAAGGCTTTAACTGGCGTGCGAGCGCGCTTTGGTGCAAACAGAAAATCTTGAAGATAGCTTAAAGCGTGACGCTGACGACCACCTACCATTACTTCCTGCTTACCGTCCGCTAAGTTGTCGATAACAGTTTTCTCAGGATCGAGGATCTCACGGTATTGATCGAAGTAAGCGACTTCAAGCTTGGTACCACAATGTAAGCGACCCGATTGAGCTTCTAGTTGCCCAAGCAATAACTTCAGTACGGTACTTTTACCACAACCATTTGGACCAATAAGGGCAATACGATCGCCGCGCATGATGTTGAAGCTGAAGTTATCAACAATTTGCTTACCGTCGTAAGCAAAAGACACATTCTCTGCTTCAAAGACGATTTTGCCTGAGCGTGACGCATCATCGATATTGAGATTAACTTTACCCTGCACTTCTCTGCGGTCGCGACGCTCTTCACGAAGTTTCTTAAGTGCGCGCACTCGTCCTTCATTACGAGTACGACGCGCTTTAATACCTTGGCGAATCCACACTTCTTCTTGAGCCAGTTTCTTGTCGAACTCAGCGTTTTGCATCTCTTCAACACGAAGCATCTCTTCTTTCTCAAGCAAGTAATTGTCGTAATCACCAGGGAAAGAGGAAAGTTGCCCGCGGTCTAAGTCGACAATACGTGTCGCCATAGATTTAATGAATGCGCGGTCGTGGGAAATGAAGATAATTGAACCTTTGAAATCTTTCAGGAAGTTCTCTAGCCATTCGATGGTTGTGACGTCCAAATGGTTGGTTGGTTCGTCAAGTAGTAATACATCAGGGTCACAAACTAGAGCGCGAGCTAATGCCGCCTTGCGTTGCCAGCCGCCAGATAAGTCACGAAGTAATGTGTCTTGACTTAACTTTAGGGCACTAAGTACGTTTTTAACTCGGTCATCAAAACGCCACGCATTTGAATGATCCAATTGTTCTTGAGTTTTTGCTAAGCGGTTGATGTTCTTTTCGCTTGGGTCTTGCGCAACAAGATCAAGAAGATCATGGTAGATCTTAAGCTGTTCGCCAATTTCCGCTAAGCCACCAGAGACATACTCATAAACAGTACCTTCTTGGTTGCGCGGTGGATCTTGCTCCAAACGAGAAACAACAACATCTTGTGTTATTTGAATTTTGCCGTCGTCCAGTAAGATGTCGCCAGCAAGTACTTTCATCAACGTTGACTTACCGGCACCGTTTCTCCCTACTAAACAAACACGCTCATTTTCCTGCAAAGTAAACTCTGCGCGGTCTAATAGCGGATGATCACCGAAAGCAAGTTGCGCGTTATGAATGGTAAGTAATGCCATTATTTTCCAACCAATTTTTGAGTTCATCTAAATCGAACGGCCAGTTCAACTCAGAATCTTGATATTTTAATACGGGAATCGTTACGCCGTAACGAGAAAACAGTTCATCATCGAATGCGATATCGATAATATCTGTTTGTTCCGCCAGGCCGACCTGGCTTACTAGAGCAAATGCCATCTCACAAAGATGGCACCCCTCTGTGCTATACAATGTCAGCACTTATACGTCCTTATACTCAATCGTTTCTTTACTCTGCGTGTGTCACTAGCCAGCAGTTATGGATGTGTTTGTTTCGAGAAAAGTCCAAAGGCAAAGTTTGCGATGAAATATTCTGAGCTTTTAGTCCTAGCTCAGCCAACCCTTCTTCATCCATCTTAAAGTGACGTTTATTGTTCGAGAACACAATCGTACCGCCTGCGCGTAACAAACGTTTCAAGTTCGTCATTAGCTTGATATGGTCACGTTGCACGTCGAATGACGTTTCCATACGTTTTGAGTTTGAAAACGTCGGTGGATCAATAAAGATAAGGTCGTATTCGCCTTTTGCATTTTCAAGCCACTGCAGGCAATCTGCTTGCTCAAAGCGATGTTGGCGTCCAATACAACCATTCAACTGCATATTGTCTTTTGCCCAGTTCAGGTACGTGTTTGACATGTCTACTGTCGTTGTTGAACGAGCTCCGCCAACTGCCGCGTGTACTGTTGCACTACCTGTGTAAGCAAATAGGTTCAAGAAATCTTTGCCTTGAGCCATTTCGCCTAAGCGACGACGTGTGATCTTATGATCTAGGAATAGTCCCGTATCAAGGTAATCGTGCAAATTCACGATCAGCTTCACGCCGTACTCGTTCACCTCTAACGTTTCAGATACCTGACCCAACTTTTGATATTGGCTGCGACCTTTCTGCTTTTCACGAACTTTAAGAACAACTTTGTTCGCTTCTACGCCTGTCACTTGAATCGTTGCGCGAATGATATCCGTCAAACGGCGTTTCGCTTTCTCTTCAGGGATATTTTTAGGTGCTGCGTATTCTTGAATCACGATTTGATCGCCATATACGTCAATCGCTACGTTATATTCAGGAAGGTCTGCGTCATAGATGCGGTAGCAATCTAATTTCTCTTTACGAGCCCATTTGCCAATTTTGCCAATGTTTTTCTTCAAACGGTTTGAAAAATCAGGAGCGATTTGAGTATTGGTATCTGCACCTTTTACTTCATCGGCACTACGTTCTGCGATGCTGTAGTTTTTTTGGTGACACGGTAACGCACCATTGTTTAATTTGAATTGCTTATCTGCACGCATGCGAAGACAGCTCAGCAACTCATCTGAACTAGAGAAAATAGACGCTTTGCAGCCACCAAATTCTGCTTTCAATTGGCCACCAAACGCGGTGTAAAGCGCAATCAGACCTGGCTCTGTACCCAAACGTTCGCCGTAAGGTGGGTTAGATACAATCACACCATTTTCAAAACCTGTAGGTCGCGTGATAGTTGCCGCATCGCCTTGAGCAAACTCAATCAGTTCCTCAACCCCTGCTCTGCGAGCGTTCTCTTGTGCAACTTTGAGCACTTTAGGGTCGTTATCGAAGCCAAAAAACTTAGCGTCAACTTTCTTGACGCCGCGTCTAGCCTGAACGTTTGCTTCTGATTTGATTTCAGCCCATGTATCTGGCTCAAAGTCTTCAAGTGATTCAAAGCACCATTGCTTTCGTTTTACACCAGGAGCCATATTTGCAGCCATCATTGCCGCTTCAATCAGTAACGTACCAGAACCACACATTGGATCGAGAAGTGGCTGATGACCGTCCCAACCACAACGCATAATGATCGCCGCTGCTAATGTTTCGCGAAGTGGTGCTCGGCCAGATTCCGGACGGTAGCCACGTTGATGAAGGCCACTGCCTACCATATCAACACCTAAGATAGCTTTATCTTTGTGAAGGCGAACATGAACGCGAATATCAGGACGTTCTTTGCTGATGTTTGGTCGAGGTAAGCCTTTCTTCTCAAAGCAATCAACGATGCCATCTTTTACTTTCATCGCGCCGTACTGACTGTTGCGGATCTCGCGGTTGGTACCGTTAAAGTCCACAACGAAACGCTTAGAACTGTGGAATTGATTCACCCAGTTAATTGACGAAGTAGATAGGTATAGATCCATGTCGTCGTTACAAGTGAATTCAGATAAAACACGTACAAATCGTGATGCCAAGCGGCTCCACAAACAACAACGATAGATTTGCTCATTCGTGGCTTTAAATTTTACGCCCGCCTGTACTGGTTTCGCGTTTTCAATGCCTAGTTTAGTCAGTTCTTCAACAAGCAGGTTTTCCATGCCGTTTGAAGTTACCGCGAGATATTGATTCATAGTGTTCTTTCGTTAATAAAAAATGGCCTTAATTATACCTGACTTTACGATCAATGCCTCGTTTTTAAAGGCGTTTTTAGTTTCGCCAGCGCAAACAATCACCAATCACTTGATCTGAAACTTCCTACATTTCGAGCTGAGCATTTCTTTTCCCATTCTTTTAGCTAACCGAAAACCTTACCTTAAAGAAGAAGTGAATACTTATTTACCTTAATTTTGGTATATACCAATGGCAGAGTTGTGTTGTAATTTACTTACCAACTGCACGTATTGGGGAAGAAATGTGGGAATGTTAGGCGATAAGTTGCCTAATATTAGTGATCGCTAAGATGAAAAAAGTGGAATAAAAGTGACCAGCTTCATAGTTATGTGCTTAACAATGCAGTGATTTCAGCCGATTAATAAAGGTATTTGAAAGGAAAAGGATAAAAAAAATCGACCTGAGGCGGTCGATTAAGGCAAACAAAGGAACGAAATAGAGAAAACTTAAAGAGGTTTAACCCACCATAGCCATTGGAGCCATGACAAATAAATGATTCGCACAAACCATTCTGTCGTGCATAACTTTTATTGGCTGTCCAAACTGCAGCGTTTTATGGCCATCAAGAATGAACTCTTCTTGACCGACATACGCGCACAAGCTTGAAGCTTCGCCAGGTTCTAAAACGATGAAAACGCCTTCAGAATAGCGGTTAGATAGAAATACCATGTCCCCTTCTTCTGGTTCGTGCCCTGTTGATTGAGCATCGAAGAACCAACTCTTAGGCTGGACTGGTTTATGGAAGCGTTTCGCAGCTACACAGTAAAGTGTTAGCTCGGCCTGACGGTACTCATTGATATCGAGACAACGAATGCGTTCATTAAACGTTTGAAACGCACTAGCATCGTCGACTGTAAATTCGTTTTTTGAGAAGGCACAGTTGACCAACAGCTTACGGGATAGATTGGTTTGGAAAATCATTTCCTCCCCCAGATCCAGCATTAAGCAAGCTTTGTGCTCGTCAAAATACCAATTCCATTTGTCGCTGGGTTTAAGCATTATTCCGTTCTCTCTTGACTAGTGAATCAATGGTAAAGAGGTAAGACGCTTAATTACCTACTCATGATTTTCTAAATTTTACAAACGAACGGACAAAAAAAAAGAGGAAACGAGTTCCTCTTTTTTCTGAAATAAGCGTTGAATTCTCAGCGATTTATTTGATGAGTGCTACAGATTTTTAACAATATCGCGTACTAGGCCAGGACCATGGTAGATAAAGCCAGTATAAACTTGTACGAGTTGAGCGCCTGCCATCATTTTCTCTTTTGCAGCAACATAAGAGTCAATGCCGCCAACACCAATGATAGGAAGTTTGTCACCCAATGCTTCGTGCAATTTGCGAACAACTTCTGTTGAACGAGATTGCACCGGACGACCGCTTAAACCACCTGCTTCATTTGCGTGTTTCATACCTTCAACTACTGTTCGATCCAGTGTAGTGTTTGTTGCAATAACACCATCGATATTGTTTTTCAGTAGTGATTCACAAATCTGAGTGATTTCATCATCGCTCAAATCAGGGGCAATCTTAAGTGCTAGTGGAACGTACTTGCCGTGTTTTTCTGCAAGCTCTGATTGTTTCGCTTTAAGCTCTGATAGTAACTCGTCGAGTGCTTCACCGTATTGTAGAGAGCGAAGCCCCGGAGTGTTTGGAGAAGAAATGTTTACAGCGATGTAACCAGCATATTCGTACACTTTCTCCATACAAATCAAGTAGTCCTCTGCCCCGTTCTCGATTGGTGTATCTTTGTTTTTACCAATGTTGATACCAAGAACACAGTTGAACTTTGCTTTTTTCACATTCTCAACCAGATGATCCACACCTAAGTTGTTAAAGCCCATTCGGTTGATGATGCCTTCGGCTTCAACCAAGCGGAACAAACGCGGTTTGTCATTACCTGGCTGAGGACGAGGAGTCACTGTGCCAACTTCAACAAAGCCAAATCCCATCGCATCGAATGCTTCAATACATTCCCCGTTTTTATCCAAACCAGCAGCAAGACCCACTGGGTTACGGAATGTTAACCCCATGCATTCTACTGGACGGTTAGGTAATTGTTGACGATAGAAAAGATCGAGTGGTGTGCCGTTAAAGCGTTGGAAGTTCTTGATTGCAAGATCATGTGCCTTTTCGGCATCAAGTTGGAAAAAGCCAGTTCTGGCTAGACGGTAAAGCATTGTGCCTCCGAAAGAAAAAAGCCCCGTGTAAACGGGTCAATATTATTTACTGTTTTTTATTGTAATTCAATGAAAATGAACGAATTAAGTAAAATTGCATCTTGAGTTAGAAGTTTTTTCATAAAAACAAAGAATTAGCGATTTTTTCGGCATTGAAATATCCAGTTTCTAATAGGAAAGCAATCGATTTCAGCAGAAGTTAAGTTTTAAAATTCAGTTACGATGTCACGTTTGTGGTCGAAATTGGTGATTGCGGATACAAAAAAGCCTCGCATTTACGAGGCTTTTTCTAATAAGTTAACTCGCCTACTCGTTTGAAGAGCAATTCAAATTAAGCAGTACCAGTTCACGAAGAGCTACCGAGAATTTGGCAAATTCATGTACAGAACCGACTTTGAACTCATTAAGGATGCTTTCCCAACGATGAAGTGATTGTTCGTTTGCTTCCATCCACTCTTCAAGCGCTTGCATTACATCAAGATCTTCGTTTGCACACGCACAGTTAAGAACTTGCGCTGTCAACTGACGTTGTTGCCAATCTAGGTCTTCACGGAATGCCGCGCGAGCTAGAGCTTGCCAGTTGTTGTCGACAGCTTGGCTATTGATTTGTTTCAAGAACCAGTGCAACGACAAGCGATCGCCAAGGTTGAAGTATAGCTTCGATGCTTGTTCAACCGTTTTGCCAGTTTCACTTGCAACCGATGAAATATCCAGTGCCGATTGAAGGCTCGATAGACGTGCTACTTGATGGGCCAGTTTTTCTTCTACCCCACGCTCCATCCATGTTTGAGCCAACTCATTGTGCTCTTCCACTTCAGATTCAACCAGCATGCTATCAAGAGTTTCAGTAATGACATTCACATCTTGTTTGTAGATTGCAATCAACTCACCAACGGTAGATTTACCGCTGCGATTACGCAGTAACCAACGAGCAATACGACGTAGTGCGCGGCGTACGTAGAACATGATCTCGTACTGTGCATCTGCCGTTGCAACGTTGTCTAACGCGCGA
Source organism: Vibrio sp. YQ_11 (assembly GCF_043103065.1). Lineage (NCBI taxonomy): Bacteria > Pseudomonadati > Pseudomonadota > Gammaproteobacteria > Vibrionales > Vibrionaceae > Vibrio > Vibrio sp. YQ_11. Next base: position 238,649 of record NZ_JBICJM010000048.1, read on the forward strand.
GTTTGCTTAAGAATTTCAGCAAGATCAAATATTTCACGAGCTGCACTGTAAGCATTTGCAATATCAACAACACTTGCGCCCGTTTCTTCTTGAAGACGAGTGACGAAGTTACAGCCCATTTCGTTAACCATTTGGTTTGCTAGCGCAGTCGCGATAATTTCTGCACGTAGCGGATGGTTAACCATTTGATCTTTATAGTTACGGCGTAACTCACTTGGGAAGTACTCAACCAGTTGTTTCGCATGGAATTCATCATTTGCAATGTCATCCGTCACGAGCTGCTGTTTCAGAACCATTTTGCCGTAAGCGACAAGCACCGATAGCTCTGGACGAGTAAGACCTAGGCCCTGCTTTTCGCGTTCCAGCAGCGTTTCATCATCAGGAATGTACTCAAGAGCACGGTCCAAGTACCCTGCTTTTTCCATTGTGTGGATGAAACGAATCTGTTCTTTAACGATGCCAACGCCTTGTTGCTCTGTCACTGAAATGGACTCAGATTGACGGTATGCGTCATCCAGAACGATTTCACCGACCTCTTCTTCCATAGATTCAAGAATTTGGTTGCGTTGTTTAACGGTAAGATCGCCATTTGAAACCAGTCCGTTCAAGAAGATCTTAATGTTTACTTCGTTATCCGAGCAGTCTACACCGCCCACGTTGTCAACAAAGTCGGTGTTAACTCGACCACCGTTTAGCGCATACTCGATACGACCAAGCTGAGTCATACCTAAGTTACCACCTTCACCAACCACTTTTGCGCGCAGCTCACGACCATCAATACGAAGCAGGTCATTTGCTCGGTCACCAACGTCTGTATGCGTTTCAGTCGAAGCTTTAACGTAAGTACCGATACCACCATTCCAAAGTAGATCCACTTTCATTTTTAGGATCATTTTAATCAGATCGTTTGGTGCTACGGATGCCTTCTTGGTGCCCAACATTTTTTGGATTTCAGGCGTTAGTTGGATCGATTTTGCACGACGTGAGAACACACCACCACCTTGCGAGATCAACTCGGCGTTGTAATCTTCCCAACTTGATCTTGGTAGATTAAACAAGCGGTTACGCTCTTCCCAGCTGGTGGCTGAATCTGGATTTGGATCAATAAAGATGTGCATGTGGTTAAACGCAGCTTGTAAACGAATGTGCTTAGATAACAGCATACCGTTACCAAACACATCACCAGCCATATCGCCTACGCCGATTGCGGTAAAGTCAGTCGTTTGACAGTTGATGCCCATTTCACGGAAATGACGTTTAACTGATTCCCAACCACCTTTTGCAGTGATACCCATTGCTTTGTGGTCGTAACCGTTTGAACCACCAGAAGCAAACGCATCGCCAAGCCAGAAGTTGTATTCTGCTGAGACTGAGTTCGCCAAATCAGAGAATGTCGCCGTGCCTTTGTCGGCAGCAACCACTAGGTATGGGTCATCTTCATCGTGACGAATTACGTTTTGTGGTGGAATCACCTCGCCTTCAATGATGTTGTCAGAAACATCAAGCAATGCGCGAATGAACTGTTTATAGCAGCGTTGACCTTCTGCAAAGATTTCATCGCGAGTGGTTAGAGACGGCTGACGCTTACAAACGAAACCACCTTTCGCCCCAACTGGAACAATAACGGTGTTCTTAACTTGCTGAGCTTTTACAAGACCAAGAATTTCTGTACGGAAATCTTCTTGGCGATCTGACCAACGTAAGCCACCACGAGCAACTTTACCGCCACGAAGGTGAACACCCTCAATGTCTGGCGCGTAGACGAAAATCTCAAAAGCAGGAACTGGCTGAGGAATCTCTGGGATTTCGCTTGGTTTCATCTTCAGAGATAGCCAAGGCTTCGACTGCTTGTTTTCGTCCAACTGGTAGTAGTTAGTACGCAGCGTTGCCATGATCATATCCATGTAACGACGAATAATACGATCATCATCTAGGCTTTCTACACGATCCAGTTGTTCAGTCAGCTTCTTAATCAGATCGCTTTGGCCTTTTTCGCTGCCTTTATGTTTTGGATCGAAACGTTTAGCAAATAGGTTAACCAAGCCAGTAGCTAAATCAGGGTAATGGCTTAGTGTATCTTCAATGTATTGTTGGCTGAATGGGAAACCAACTTGACGCATGTAGCGCGCGTAAGCACGTAGAATCGAGATTTCACGCCCAGATAACGAAGCACCCAGTACCAAACGGTTGAAACCATCACTTTCTAGATCCCCTGCCCAAATCGCAGCAAATGCTTGTTGGAAACGATCACGAGCTTCGCGAAGATCAACGGTTTTTTCGCTCTTATGCAGCATCGAGAAATCTAGGATCCAGAATGTCTGGCCATTGTTTTTCTCGATCTCGTAAGGAGATTCACCAATCACGCGTAGACCCAAGTTTTCCAACATTGGCATTACGTCTGATAGATGGATTGGCTCGTCACGATGGTAAAGTTTTAAGCGAACCGCTTTCGAATCCGTTGCAACTTCCTGCGGACGGTAGAAAAGCATGCCAAGTTTGTTGTCGTCACTCAGTGCTTCAAGGCGCTCAATGTCTGCCACTGCAGAACCAGGCATCATGTCTTCTTTGTATGAACGAGGGAACGCGCTCATGTACTCTTTCGATAGTGGTAGACCTTTGCTTTCACCAAAGTTAGCAATGATCGACTCTTTTAATCTGTCGTCCCAAGAGGTAGAAACTTCCATTAAATTCTGCTCGATTTTTTTCACGTCTACATCAATGTTGTTATTGTCTACACGAACAATGTAATGCGTTCTTGCCAATGGGCTTTCAGAGAAGAACGTCGTAAATTCAACTTCTTGTTCACAGCCAAAATACTGCTTAAGAATGCGTTGAGTTTGGCGGCGAAGTTCTGTGTTGTAACGGTCTTTCGTTACGTACACCATGCAGCTGAAGAAACGACCGAACGGGTCTTTGCGTACGAACAAACGCAGCAAGTCGCGGTCTTGCATTTGTACTACGCCCATGCCGACTTCAAGCAAATCTTCTTCGTTCGCTTGTAGCAGTTCATCACGTGGGTAGTTTTCAAGAATATTATGCAGCGCTTTGTAGGAGTATGAGCCGCGGCGGTAACCACTCGCTTCTAAGATACGATCTACTTTTTCTCGAATTAGAGGAATGCTGTGAACAGCTTGGTTGTATACCGCGGATGTGTACAAACCAGTGAAGCGGTGCTCGCCAATTACTTTGCCATTTTCATCAAACTTTTTGATGCCGATGTAGTCAGTGTAAGCAGGACGGTGGATACGAGACGCTTGATTGCCTTTCGTAATGATCAAAGCGTAAGGTTTTTTCGCTTCTAGTCTTGCAGAATCAGACAATTCAGACAACTTAACGCTGCGAATGCGCTTTTCATCAGCAAACAGACCTAGGCCTTTTTCTTTTGCTGGTCGTAGTTCCGTATCACCGTTTATTTCCGCTAAGTCATAATCTTTGTAACCCATAAAGGTAAAGTTATGATCACCAAGCCAACGTAAAAATGCGATGGTTTCGTCCAAACGATCGGTTTTCATCGAAACACGATCTTTGTTTTTTTCAAGATCATCTGTAACGATCTTGAGTTTGTCGACCATTGGCTGCCAGTCATTAACAACTAGGCGTGTATCAGACAGGATGTTCAATAACTCTTCTTTAAGAGCTTGCATCTCTTCTTTACTTGTTAGGCGGTCAACTTCGATGTGGAATAGTGATTGAAGAACTCCACCCTCACCGTTCACTTCTGTTACTTGACCTTTTTTATCACGCTCTAGCTGAGTTGGATTATTGAGCATTAAATGGCAAACAAGATCTAAGCGCGCTAGCGCCATCTTGATTGAATCCACTAAGAATGGACTATCTGGAACAACAACTTCTACGATTGTGTGTGTGGATTGCCAGCCTTGACGACTTACGGTCGGGTTAAACACGCGGACCGAGATATCTTCTGGTTTTTTTTCGTTTATGTGGTGCCAGAGGCTGACAACAGCACCATAGAGGTCGGATTCGTTTCGCTGAATCAAGTCATCATCAGCAATGTTACTAAATAAGTGTTGAGCAAGTTTGGTTACAAGCGTTTGGTGAGAAAGCTCGAGTTTGTCTTGAATCAGTTGGTAAACCTTTTCAAGCAGAACCGGCACTACATTTTCACGCGCGGTCATATTCACACTCCACATTAGAATTGTTGTTTTGTAGGGGGACTTAGTAACAGGGTTGTTACCCTAGAAACTAAGCATAGGTAATGCATGCACTCATTGTAAAAGCATAATTACAAATGTTTAACAACTATTCGCTGTGGTAGGAGGTGAAATGTCTGATTCTGTGACTAAGATTCCTATTTAACTCTCTGCAAATACAAAGCATCACAGAGTTTCTAACTTTAGAAACTTGTTATTTTGGTCAGTTGTTAGCCTAAATTGCCCTCTCACCCCTAATTGGCTAAGAAATGGTCTAAATTTGGCTGCAGGAAGTTGTAGCCTTAAGCCGTTGTTTGTTATGACTTGAACGGAACTTGCGGCGCCCGAGTAATGGGACAGAAATGTTTGATAAGAAATATTCAGCGTAAAGTAATAGTGCTTCATGAACTAGAAACGTTGCAGTAGATACAATTAGGGTGGTCATTGCGACCACCCTATTATTTTGGCGACTATTCGTCTAGTGCTTTAGTCACTTTTTCAAACAGGTCTTTGGCAAGGTTGTCCATTGCTTTTAGTTTTTCAAGTTCTGCACGAATCATCGCTTGGCGAGCTTCATCGTATTTACGGAACTTCAGCAGAGGATCAATCATGCGAGATGCAACTTGAGGGTTGGAGTCGTTCAACTGACGAAGAATTTCACCGGCAAATTGGTAACCAGAACCCGATTTGTCGTGGAAACGAACTGGGTTTGCAGCCAAGAACGAGCCAATTAAGCTGCGCGTGCGGTTCGGGTTCTTCAAGCTGAACGCTTCGTGATTCATGGTTGCTTTCACTTTTTCAAGTGCATCTTCTGCTGGGTTAGTCCCCTGCAGTGCAAACCATTTATCCATAACTAAACCGTCATGTTTCCACTTATCGCTGTAATCAGCCATCAGCTCTTCACGACATTCCAGTTGAGCACTATTCGCTGCACTCATAGCTGCAATGGTATCGGTCATGTTATTGGCAGCTTCATACTGCGCTTTAACTAACGTGTTACCTTTGTCTGTATGAGCTAAGAACTGAAGACATTGATTACGCAACGCACGTTTGCCGATTGCTGCATGGTCGATGGTGTATTCGGCTTGTTTTAGCGTGTGGTAAGTGGCACTTAGTTCATCTTCCAATGCGGCAGAAAGTGACACTGTAATGCTATTTAAAACCGTATCAACTGCATCTACATCAATCTGTTTGTACCAGCCTGTGATTTCATTGATAGATGGCAATGAGAAGACTTGAGCGATAAATGCAGGCTCTAAGTTTTCATCCAATAATACGCCGCGGAATGCATCGATAAGATCTTCTGAAAGTTGAACCTCACTGCCCGTTTGGACATTGGTGACATTTTGTCGAATGTACTTCGCTAATAGCATTTGGCTTGCATCCCAACGAGCAAAATCGTTGGTTGCGTGCTTCATTAGGAAGATCAGTTCTGCGTCGCTGTAATCGTATTCCAATTTAACTGGCGCAGAGAACTCGCGTAACAATGAAGGCACTGGTTGTTCTGCGACATTCTCGAACACAAATGTTTGTTTATCTTGCTTGATGTCTAAAACATTGTGAACTGATTCGCCGTTAATGATCAGTGGGATAATCTGACCTTTCGAATCATACAGCTCGATATCGAATGGAATGTGCAGTGCTTGTTTTTCTGCTTGGTCTTGCGTTGCTTCAGTAAATTGCTCAACTGTTAGCGCGTAAGTTTTTGCTTCAGCGTTGTATTCGCTGTTTACACGAAGTGTTGGTGTACCAGATTGGCTATACCATAGACGGAATTGCTTAAGGTCAACGCCCGTTGCATCTTCCATTGCAGAAACGAAGTCTTCACATGTTGCCGCTGTACCGTCGTGACGCTCAAAGTAAAGCTTCATACCTTTTTGGAAGCCTTCCTCGCCAAGCAAAGTGTGGTACATACGAATCACTTCACTGCCCTTCTCATAAACGGTCAGTGTATAAAAGTTATTCATTTCAATAACTTTGTCAGGACGAATTGGGTGTGACATTGGGCTTGCATCTTCAGCAAACTGAGGGCCACGAATAATGCGCACGTTGTCGATTCGATTTACCGCACGTGAACCTAAGTCAGAAGAAAACTCTTGATCACGGAACACCGTCAAACCTTCTTTTAGGCTCAGCTGGAACCAATCACGGCAAGTCACGCGGTTGCCTGTCCAGTTATGGAAGTATTCATGGCCAATCACAGCTTCAATACCCAAGTAATCTCGGTCTGTCGCCGTTTGGTCATTCGCCAGAACAAACTTAGAGTTAAAGATATTTAGGCCTTTGTTCTCCATAGCGCCCATGTTGAAGAAATCAACCGCCACGATCATGTAAATATCGAGGTCGTATTCTAGACCAAAGCGTTCTTCGTCCCACTTCATTGAGTTGATTAGCGATGTCATCGCGTGACCCGCTCGGTCTAAGTTGCCTTTATCGACAAAGATTTCTAGGTCAACGTTGCGACCAGACATTGTGGTGTATTTATCGCGAAGAACATCAAAGTCACCAGCGACAAGCGCAAATAGATAAGCTGGTTTTGGATGTGGATCTTGCCATTGCACCCAATGACGACCGTTCTCTGCTTCGCCTTGTGCAATACGGTTACCATTGCTGAGCAAGTATGGATATGTTGCTTTATCTGCAATGACTTTGGTTGTGTATTTTGCCAGTACGTCTGGGCGATCTAAGTAATACGTGATGCGGCGGAAGCCTTCTGCTTCACACTGTGTACAGAATGCACCACCAGATTTGTACAGACCTTCAAGTGCGGTATTGGCTTCAGGATCAATTTTAGTGATGATTTCAAGTTCGAACTCAGCAGGTAAGTCAGACAGTACTAGGGACGCCTCTTTTACTTCATGATGCGCCCAATCTTCGCCGTTCACCTTAACTGAACGAAGCTCTAACCCTTCACCATCCAGTTCTAGAGTCGTTGATTCACCCTTTTGAACTACTTTTGATAGTGCAGTAACGATGGTGTCGTTGTCGTAAAGATCAAACGTAAGATCAATATCAGTAATTGTGTGGGATGGCGCTTGATAATCTTTACGATATTTCGCCTGGGGAGCTTGAGACATGTCCATAAATCCTTGTATGTCGAACTACAAAAATACCAGTTTACAGGTCTCAAACCCTTTAACTGGTATCACGATATAAGCTATTTGTATGGGTTGTGGTATCAGAATACAAGTCTTTCTATAAAAAAACGGAGCTTTTTGATGGTTAGCTCCGCTTTCTGATTAACATTTACTCAACATTAGAAGTTAACCGTATGAATACTCATTTATAGAATTAACAATATGAATGACTCATTGTGTGACTCGGTTGAGTACGGCATACATATCACCACTACTATCTTGGATGGTGAGTTCATTTTCTTTTAGTTTGTACGTTGTGCCCTGCTCGCCGTTTTCATACAAAAGAACTAAATACTCGTCTTCAGTGTAAAACACGCCTTGTTTAACGGACTCTTCACCTGCTTCGTTTGAGACACGGAACAAGAACACGAAGTCAGGCTGCAAAATCAGATCCATGTGGTTAATGTTATTTGCCATCAATCCATCGCCAGAGACATGAGAGCTTGACCAAATACCGGCTAGAGCGTTCGATAACCCTTTAGTAAAAGTGACACCGTTTAAATCCAAGGTATTGTGATTGTTTCGGTAAGCGTAAATTTGGGGCTCATCGGTATTCAATCCAAGAACAATTGTGTCTTCATTGGCGTTATACATTCCTTCCCAATGATCGACAGAATAATCTTTTTTCTGAATATCTATGGAGAATGTGTAATCAGAGCCTAAAGAAAGTTTGATCGCTCGGAAGTTTTCAGCCGATTCGTCAGGCCTCGGATTCATTAAATACCAATCCCCAATCAGAAACGGCGTATCAAAGTGACTAAGATCGTCTTCCTTTGTGTTTTCTCCAGCGAACACGCTTAAGCAGAAAAAGCTAAGCAAAATAAAGAACCATTTCATATCGGCATCCTTATCGTTTTCTTTTAGCTTAGGCATTGGTGCTCTATTTCGCGAAATATTTGATCTATATCACGTAAATTATTGCAGTAAAATAAGCGCACAACCGACTTTGTGCCGTCAACTTTGCAGGTTAAAAGGCATAAAAAAAGAGCGAACCCTTAGGACTCGCCCTTTTTGTACTGAATTGCCAGTGCTTATGACTGTTTTGGTGCTTTAAGCATATCAACCATAATCGCAACAGATTCATCTAAATAAACATCAGGTGCTTCGTAGTCTTTAGGCACATCATCCAAAGATTTGAATGTTTTCTTACCCAAAGCCGTTTGACGTTCATTAATACGTTTCAAACGTAATGCTTCTGCTTTATCTGACTCGTCTTTGCGGACTTTCTCGTTTAGAGACAACATGTTGTCGTCTTTTTCTTTACGATACTTCTCAATGTCTTCGTTTATGAAACGGAATTCCATCTCATCAGCGATTCGCTTATTGTGAAGTTCTGTCAAGTTTGCAATCAACTTGTCGTTATCTGGGAATGTCTGATAAGTCGCCTTATCGATGCTATCCCAAGGCAGAGCATTGTCTTCAACACTTTCACCGGTTTCACTCGGATCAATTGGTGTTGGGTACGCAATGTCTGGCGCTACACCACGGTTCTGAGTACTGCCGCCATCGATGCGGTAGAACTTTTGAATCGTATATTGAACATAACCGAGCTCTTTATCGAAAAGATCGTAGATATGATTCAATGAACGATGCTGCTGAACCGTACCTTTACCAAACGAGTTTTCGCCAAGAATGACGGCGCGGTTGTAGTCTTGCATTGCAGCTGCGAAAATTTCAGATGCCGATGCACTGTAGCGGTTGATTAATACCGTCAAAGGACCATCGTAACTTACCAGTCCGTCGGTATCAGCATTAACTTTGATGCGGCCATAGCTGTCGCGCACTTGTACGACTGGGCCTTCTTTAATGAAGAGGCCAGTAAGTGCTGTTGCTTCAGTAAGAGCACCACCACCGTTGTTACGTAAATCAACGATGATACCGTCAACGTTTTTCGCTTTTAGGTCATTAAGTAGCTTGTCTGTGTCTTGTGAAAGACCGACGTAGAAACTTGGTACTTCAAGAACACCAATCTTCTTGCCGTCTTTCTCAATGATCTCTGACTTAACCGCTCGGTCTTCTAAACGAACTTTGTCGCGCACAATTGTGACAATGTAACTCTTTGCGTCATTACCTTCTGGTAAGATTTGTAGATTAACCTTTGTTCCTTTAGGACCTTTGATTAATTGAACTACATCATCCAGACGCCAGCCAATCACATCGACAATTTCTTCACCGTCTTGACCAACACCAATGATACGGTCCCCTTCACCAAGTTGCTTACTCTTAGACGCAGGGCCACCAACTACCAATGAACGAATAATAGTGTAGTCATCTGTCATTTGCAGAACGGCACCAATCCCTTCAAGAGACAGGTTCATTTCTGATTGGAATTGCTCGGCGTTGCGAGGAGAAAGGTAACTAGTATGAGGATCGACCTGTCTTGCGAAGGCGTTCATATAAAGCTGGAACGCGTCTTCATTGTTGGTCTGTGTGATACGCTTCATCGCGTTGTTATAACGCTTCTCTAAAACTTCTTTAATTTCAGGCCATTCTTTGCCCGTCAGTTTTAGATTCAAAGCGTCATATTTCACGCGTTTGCGCCACAACTCATTAAGCTCAGCTTCATCCTTTGGCCATGCGGCTTCTGAACGATCTAGTTCAATCTCGTCTGCGTTATCAAACTTGATCTCTTTGTCGAGCAAAGTCATCGCGTAGGCGAAACGTTCAAAACGTTTTTGCATAGAAAGATTGTAAACATCAAAAGCAATCTTGTTGTTACCAGCTTTAAGCTGATCATCAAGTTCAATTGACCAATCTTTGAAGGAATCGATATCCGCTTGAGTGAAAATATTTCTATTGTAATCAAGCATTTCTACATAGCGTTCAAAGATCGCTTTAGAGAAATCATCGTTTAGATTGAAATGCTTATAATGAGAGCGGGTAAATCGAGAGGTGACTCGTTTGCTGGCTGTTTCGTGCTGAACTTCAGGAGCGAGAACCGGCAAGTCATCTTTATGTAGTTTGGCTTCGAGAGCCTGAGCTGATGCTGCTAGCCATAAGCTAGCAGCAATCAGGGTCACTTTTGAACGGCAATTCATGCGTAGGAGTATCTCCCTTATGCGCGCAAGTGCTCCGCTTTTACAACCATTTGTAGGCCGTTAGCAAGTTGAACACGTACATCATCCTTATTGATCTCAACAATGGTCGCTGCCATGTTTCCTTTGCCCATGTTCACGTTTACTGCATTGCCTACTGTGATTTCATCAGCATTTAGAGCGCGCGTTTCTACAGGCTTAGTTGGTTTTTGTACTTTTGGTTTGTTAGTACGGCGAGGCTGTTGAGGCTTTTTATTAGCCGCTGGTTTTGCTTTCGCCTTACCCTCTTCACGAGCTTTCTGTGCTTGTTCTTTACGACGAGCTTGAACTTTCGCTTTGCTTTCAGCAAGTGTCGCTTTAGCGTGTTCTACGTGTTCTTCTTCTAGTTCACCACAAGGGTTGCCATCTAGGTCAACACGTACCGCACCTGGTTTTACACCGTGTAGGTAACGCCATGATGAAGTGTACTGTCTTAACGCTGCACGAAGCTGAGTTTTGCTTACTTTTTCGTCTTCATTTAGACGTTCCGCAAGATCTTGAAAAATACCAATTTTCAGAGGTTTTGCTTCACCTTCTAAAGTAAAGCACTTAGGGAAACATTCAGCAATATATGCGATAACTTCTTTGCTGTTTTTTAACTTTTCAGTCATGAGGGTTCCTGATTTGAGCGGATTTCCGCGAAGCATTAAGAAAAATATTCTCGTATTATAGTGACATGCCAAGGAAAAACCACACTCGTGGGCTAATTTATGCGTCGTTCGCGTGTGAATTAAGCAGCTTTTCTACTTCTGACATAAAATGAGTGAGACCTTCCTCGTCTGTTTCATTGAATCGACCGATACTTGGGCTATCGATATCCAATACGCCAGCAACTTTTCCTTTGATTGAAAACGGAATCACAATTTCAGAATTACTCGCAGCATCACATGCAATATGACCTTCAAATTCGTGAACGTCGTATACTCTTTGAGTAGTATTTGTTTTTGCAGCTGTACCACAAACGCCTCGTCCCATTGGGATACGAACGCAAGCCGGTTTACCTTGGAATGGGCCTAATACAAGCTCATCCCCTTTTGTTAGGTAGAAGCCTGCCCAGTTGAGGTCTTCAAGCTCCATAAATAGTAAAGAGCTCAGGTTCGCCAAGTTAGCGATAAAGTCTGGCTCAGATTCAATTAGGGCTACTGCTTGTTTGGTGAGTCGTTGGTATTGTTCTATGTTCATATTAACTTCCTACTTATTATTAAAGCTTCCATTCTCTTCGTATGGCGCTAAAATGCTGACCTACTTTAAAATAGGACTTATTCTCAATTACAATGATTCCGAAAAATGACACTATTAGCCGTTCTTGGTTGATAACACAAGTTAAAAAGCACAAGTCCAAGCTGATTTTAGCGAACTTGATTGCTATTGTGGCGACCTTGATTAGTGTTCCAATCCCTCTTCTTATGCCATTAATGGTTGATGAAGTGCTATTGGACAAACCTGCCTCTGGTCTTTCTGCCATGAACGCTGTGCTTCCTGAAGCGTGGCATACCCCAACTGGATATATCTTTTTCACGCTTTTTTTAGTTGTGCTCATGCGCGCAGCCAGCCAAGCGTTGAACATTGTTCAAAGTCGTCAATTCACACTGGTATCGAAAACCATTACGTTTGAGATGCGCAGTAAAATGATCGACAAATTGGGTCGAATCAGTATTCGTCAGTACGAAACCAAAGGCAGTGGAGGAATTAACGCCCACCTTATTACTGATATAGAAACCATCGATCAATTTGTTGGTTCGACACTCGCAAAGTTTGTTATCAGCTTTTTGACCGTAATAGGCACCGCTATCGTTCTGCTTTGGCTAGATTGGCGTCTGGGCTTATTTATTCTACTCGTAAACCCTATTGTCATTTATTTCTCTCGCAAACTTGGCAGTATGGTCAAGCATCTCAAGCGTAAAGAAAACCACTCGTTCGAAATTTTCCAAAACCGACTGGTAGAAACGTTGGATGGTATTTACCAGCTGCGCGCTGCCAATAAAGAGCGCGAATTTCTTCAGCAGTTAAAAGAGAGTGCCAATCAAGTCCGCGTCGATGCTGACAAATACGCCTGGCAATCAGAAGCGGCTGGTCGAGTTTCTTTCTTGCTCTTCTTAATCGGTTTTGAATTATTCCGTGCGGTTGCCATGTTAATGGTGATGTTTAGTGACCTAACAATTGGCCAAATTTTCGCTGTATTTGGTTATCTATGGTTTATGTTGTCCCCTGTTCAAGAGCTTCTTGGAATACAATTCTCTTGGTATAGCGCAAAAGCCGCATTGAAACGTATTAACGACCTTCTAGAGTTGGAAGAAGAAGATAGACCTGTCTCGAAGGTGAATCCTTTCAACGAAACACGCGAAGTCGATGTAAAAATCGAGCATGTGGATTTCTCATATAATAATGAGAACAAAGTGTTGGATGACCTGTCGTTACATATTCCAGCGGGCAAAAAAGTTGCGTTAGTGGGCGCGAGCGGCGGTGGTAAATCAACACTGATTCAACTGCTCATTGGTGTTTACCGACAGAACGCAGGTAGCATTCGTTTTAATGATGAGTTAACAGAAGATATTGGTTTTGAAGTGATCCGCGATAAAATTGCCGTGGTATTACAGCAACCTATACTATTTAACGACACCTTGAGGCATAATCTGACGCTCGGTGGTCACTTTGATGAAATGTCCTTGTGGAGAGCGCTCGAAGTTGCTCAATTACAAGATGTGATTTCTCAACTTAACCACGGTTTGGATACGCAAATTGGCCGCAACGGGATTCGTTTATCCGGCGGACAACGCCAACGCCTAGCGATTGCACGTATGGTGTTAAGCAATCCTCAATTTGTTATTTTAGATGAAGCCACGTCTGCGCTCGATACTGCAACAGAAGCTGCACTACATAAAGCGCTAACAGAATTCCTACGTGGTCGAACAACCTTAATCGTCGCGCACCGTCTATCGGCAGTAAAACAAGCAGATTTGATCTATGTGCTTGAAGATGGGAAAGTGACACAAACAGGAACCCATGGTGAGCTCGTTGAGCAAGAAGGCTTATATCAAACCTTGTACGGGGGCATTCAGTCCCAAGCTTAAACCCTTCTTATTAGAGAGGTCTTTATGACCTCTCTGTCTAAGCATGCCATGCAACCTAATAGTGTGCGTTTATGCCAAGGTTGCGAACTCCCTGTCGATATTGTCGATTTACCTAACGGTAAAAATGCACATTGCCCACGCTGTGGTACGCAATTATATCGCGGAGGCAGCCCTAGCCTTTCTGGTAATTTAGCGGTCGCGATAACCTGTATCCTGCTATTTATTCCGTCGCACTTCTTTAACTTCATTAGCATCAGGCTTTTTGGTGTGATGATTCCGGCAACCTTACCCTCTGGGATGATAACCTTGATGGAAGAAGGCTTTGTTCTTCTTTCATTGTTAATTCTATTTTGTAGTTCACTTGCCCCATTGACCGTATGTGTCTCGGTCGTGACTGCACATATCTCATTGCATCAAAGATGGTTTAAGGGGCTGCGCGTCTCACTGTGGCTGATTCAACATTTGAAACACTGGGTAATGTTGGATGTGTTTTTGGTCAGCATTGCGATCTCTTGTTTTAAGCTTCAAGACTATTCAGATATTTTTGTTGGCCCCGGATTGATTGGCTTGGTCTTGCTGCAAATATTTACTGTTCTTCTGGTATCACGCATCAGCGTTCGTCGTTATTGGGAAGCTTGGAAACCAGAAAACACGTACTCTTTCGAACACAAAGATGTGCATTGTCACGAGTGTCATCTCTCTCAACCTGAAGGTGAGCGTTGCCGACGTTGTCATCATGAGCTATATCATCGTAAGCCAAACTCGATTCAAAAAACGTGGGCTTACCTAGTCGCGGCTACTATCGCGATTTTTCCTGCTAACCTTATTCCTATTTCGATTTTGATAACCAACGGTCAACGCCTTGAAGATACGATTTTCTCTGGTGTTGCGTCTTTGGTCAGAAGCGGAATGTATGGTATCGCCATTATTATTTTTGTTGCCAGTATCGTTGTGCCAGTCGTTAAAATCCTCGGCCTTGCCTATATTATGCTGTGCATCAAATTCAAGCGTTCGGTGTTTCGAAGACAACGAATGATGGTTTACTTTGCAGTAAAGTGGATCGGTAAATGGTCTGTCATGGACTTGTTTGTTATTTCTATCATGATGACCTTGGTCGATCGCGGTCAAATACTCGACTTTACACCAGGTTACGGCGCGGTCGCGTTTGGTTTAGTCGTTGTGCTGACAATGTTAGCCGCAGAGAGTATTGACCCAAGGCTAATCTGGGATGAAGCCCCAAAACAATCAGAAAAAGAGTCAATTAATGAGTGATCAGAACAATTCTCAAACATCGTATGTGCCTGATGTTAAGAGGAGCAAAGGCATATCTCCACTTTGGCTACTGCCAATTTTGACGATGGTGCTCGCCGGCTGGCTTGTGGTGAAGTCCATCCATGATGCGGGGCAACGAGTACAGATTTACTTCTCCGACGCTGCTGGTTTGGTGGCGGGACGCACAACTATCCGTTACCAAGGTTTGGAAGTCGGTATGGTGCGTGACATTAATTTGTCCGAAGATCTCGGCAGCATTTACGTGGATGCAGACATCTACCCTGAAGCAACGAAGTTACTAAACGATAAAACGCGTTTTTGGCTCGTCAAACCAACCGCGAGTTTAACTGGTGTGTCGGGCTTGGATGCGCTTGTTTCTGGTAACTACATCTCTATCCAACCGGGGGACGGTCAAGAATTTGAGACCACATTCCACGCTCTCGATTCGGCGCCAACGGACCTACGTGTTTCACAGGGTTTGAACATCAAGCTTAAAAGCAGAGACTTAGGCGGCGTGTCGATTGGCTCTCAGATTGTCTATAAGAAAATTCCTATCGGTGCGGTCTACAGCTACCAACTGGATGAAGATGCGAAATCCATCACTATCCAAGCTAATATCCAAGAGCAATATCGACACATCATCAATGACCGCAGCCGTTTTTGGAACGTCAGCGGCATTGGCGCCAGTATTGGTTTTGAAGGTGTTGACGTACGCTTAGAAAGCATGAGTGCCCTACTTGGTGGCGCTATCGCGGTTGACTCCCCGGACGATGGCGAACCAGTGGAAGAAAATACCGAGTTCCGCTTATATAAAGACTTGAAAACAGCAGGTCGAGGCATTGCGATCAAAATTGCTCTACCTGACGACAATAAAGTCAGCAGCGAAGGCGCACCAATCATGTACCGTGGCATTGAAATTGGTCAGGTCACCGACTTAAGCCTTTCTGAAGGACGAGAAGTCATTTTGGCGTCAGCAGCAATTCAGCCTGCTTTCAGTGACATGCTTACCACAGGCACTCGCTTTGTTTTGGAAGAAGCGAAAGTGTCATTGTCTGGTGTCGAAAACATTGCAAACCTAGTTAGAGGAAACTTCCTCACTATCGTTCCTGGCGACGGCGAACGCTCTCGCCGCTTCACTGCAATTCGCAAAAACGTATTTAATCAACAGCAAGAAAAGTCTATCGCGATTCGCCTAATTTCTGACAATTCATTTGGTTTAGATAGCGGAGCGAACGTGCTCTATAAAGGTATTGTGGTCGGTTCCATCATCAACGTTGGTTTGGTTGATGAGAAAAAACAAGCGAAGCACGAAGTCTTTATGGATGTGCTGATTGATCACGAATACAAGCATCTTATTAAATCAAATAACCGTTTTTACGTGACTGGTAGCGCTTCTGCAGAGCTTACTGAGTCTGGGTTGAGCGTCACTGTTCCGCCAGCAAAACAACTACTGACCGGTTCTATCAGTTTCGTCAGTGAAGGTTCTGAGTCAATTCAGAAAGAATACCAACTGTTCCAGAACGAATCGTTAGCAGAACTCGCGCAGTACAACAAAACTGGCTCGAAAACATTAATGCTGTTTGCTTCAGAGCTACCACCAATTTCGAAAGGCAGCCCTCTACTCTATCGAAATCTGCCTGTAGGTAACGTCTCGGACTTTCATCTCGTCGATGGTGGCGTATTGATTAAAGCGACCATTGAAAATCGCTTTGCTTATCTGGTCACCCCACAAACCGTTTTTTGGAATCGTTCAGGTATCGAAATTGATGCCTCACTTTCTGGCGTTAGCGTTAAAGCACATCCACTAAAATCTCTAATTGAAGGTGGAATTGCCTTTGATTCCGTGCCTGGCGTGGAAAACAAAGTTGGAGAACGTTGGAAACTTTACGCTGATCAGCAAAAAGCGCGCAAATTTGGTCGAGTCATTTCGCTAGAAACAGACGGCACGCAAGAAGTACTTAAAGGTATGCCGATTGAATACCAAGGCGTGAAGGTAGGTGAAGTGACGCTTGTCGTACCGAATTTCCGTCGCAATCTGGTTGAAGTCACCGCCCGAATTTTGCCGGAATACGTGGAAAATATCGCGGTAGAAGGCACGCATTTTTGGCTAACTGAACCTGAAATTGGCCTTGGCGGCGTGAAGAACTTAGGTGCGCTGGTTTCAAAATCTATCAGCGTTGAACCGGGTAATGGTAAGGCGAAGTTCGATTTCCAATTAGAAAAAGGGTTTGACCGTGTAGAAGGCGTCATGTTTACCCTGCAAAGTGAGCAACGCGGTTCGGTTCAAGTCGGCACTCCTGTTCTCTACCGTCAAATGGAAGTTGGTCAAGTTACCGATGTTCGCTTGGGCGAGTTCGCTGATCGCGTGGTTTCCACCATCAAAATCAAGCCTGAATACGCGTATTTAGTGCGTCAAAACAGCGTGTTCTGGAATGTGTCTGGTGTGGATGTTTCTATCGGTATTACTGGTGCGAACATCAAAGCAGGTACGATTGATAGCCTCGTGCGTGGTGGCATTGCATTTTCAACGCCAGAGCAATCACAAATTCCACCAGCAGCAAAACGTGGTCACTCTTTCTATCTTTACCCACGTGTCGATGAAAGTTGGGTTCAATGGAGAACGCCAATTCCTAAGCCCTAAGGCGGGATATTGATTCGATGTAAAGAGCAGCAATCGCTGCTCTTTTTTATGGTCGTTAACCTTGTCACTATTCGTTTCTGCGTCGCTTTCGTATATTATTTGCGACAAATTCTGCAAACGAGATTCCACATTGCATCCTAATGTTTACATCCCAGACGCGTTTCTGGAAAAAATCCAAACTATCCTTCCTGCGAACCTCAACATGGAAGATTTCATCTCTGCATGTCAAAGGCCTCTTCGCAAAAGTATCCGCGTAAACACGCTCAAAATGAGTGTGGAAGACTTTGTTAAGCGCGCGGACGACAAAGGATGGACATTATCACCCGTCCCTTGGTGTGACACTGGTTTTTGGATTGAAGCCGACGAGTCGGTTGTACCATTAGGCAACACAGCAGAACACATGTCTGGCTTATTCTACATTCAAGAAGCCAGCTCGATGATGCCGGTATCTGCCCTATTCATGAATGACGAATCTTACGATGCGGTACTAGACACCGCTGCTGCACCAGGTTCAAAAACCACGCAGATCGCCGCACTAATGAAAAATGAAGGTGTACTTGTCGCGAACGAGTACGCGGCAAGCCGCGTAAAAGTTCTGCATGCCAACATCGAACGCTGTGGTGTGCGCAATGCCGCTTTGAGCAACTTTGATGGCCGCGTTTTTGGTGGTTGGTTACCTGAACAATTTGATGCGGTATTGCTTGATGCCCCTTGTTCTGGCGAAGGCACAGTTCGTAAAGATGAAGATGCCATGAAGAACTGGACACAAGCGTCCGTTCTAGAAATCGCAGATACGCAAAAAGATCTCATTGAAAGCGCATTCCACGCACTTAAGCCAGGTGGCGTGTTAGTTTACTCAACGTGTACGTTAAGTACCGAGGAAAACCAGCAAGTTTGCCATCACTTAAAAGAAACCTTTGGTGACGCGGTTGAGTTTGAGAGTCTGGATGGATTATTTGAAAATGCAAACGCCGCATTAACAGAAGAAGGTTTCTTACACATCTTCCCTCAGATTTATGACTGTGAAGGCTTCTTTGTTGCGCGTATTCGCAAACACCATTCTGTAGAGGCGCCACAAGTGAAAAAGCGCATGGGCAAATTCCCGTTCGTAAAAGCGTCGAAGAAAGAATCAGAAGAGATTTCAAAGCAACTACACAACGCATTGGATATTGAGTTACCTTCCGAAAGTACGGTTTGGCTCCGAGATAAAGACGTTTGGCTATTCCCAGATGCGCTTGAGCCTATGATTGGCGAATTACGTTTTTCTCGCATGGGCATTAAAATCGCTGAAGCACATAAAAATGGCTACCGTTGGCAACACCAAGTCGCGACCGCACTAGCGACGGGTGCTGAAAGCAACGCTATTGAGCTAACGATTGAAGAAGCACGTGAATGGTACATGGGCCGTGATGTTCGTCCTCAAATCATTCCAGAAGGATTGAAAACAGGTAAAGGCGAAGTGCTAGTTAAGTACCAAGGTGCGATTATCGGTTTAGGTAAGTGGGTCAGTAACCGCATTAAAAATGGTCTTCCTCGTGAGTTAGTACGAGATAAGAACTTATTTTAAAGAAATGACGAACCATAAATAAATGAAAAGCCATCGTATTTGCGATGGCTTTTTAGTTCGTAAGTATGAAAGCTCGTAGGGCTGCTAGCGATTCAAGCTCGCTGTACTAAACTGAAGATATCAAAGTAACGCTTTGATACGGCATTTCTCTCTACGTTAACCACCCAATAAATGGTTGACGAAAGTTTAGCGCAGGCTCTGTAGAGCCGTTTCCCCTAGGCCCAAAAAATGGAAGAGTTTGGGCCGTTTTTTTGGCTGCTTTCTAGCGTTTAAGCAGATAAGTTAAGCGAGACGGATACCGTCTTTCTCAATAACAATCTTACCTTGCTTGTACAAACCGCCGATGGTCTTTTTGTACGTGCCTTTACTTGTACGGAAAGCATCAAAAATCGCTTCTGGCGAAGACTTATCGTTCAGAGGAAGGAAACCGCCCTTCTTCTCCAAGAGATCAATAATCTTGCTTGAAAGATCATCCATCTTCGCCACGCCGACTTTTTGTAGAGATAAGTCAATTTTGCCATCTTCACGGACTTGCTTGATGTAACCTTTCAGTTTTTTACCGATAAACAGCTTACCAAACACATCAGAAGGGAAAATCATGCCCCAGTGTTTGCCGTTTACAATCGCTTTGTAACCAAGTTGGCTTCGTTCTGCGATAATCAGATCAACTTCTTCGTTTACTTCGTAGTTTGCTGGCGTTTTATCAAGCCACTTGTTGAACTTCGTCGTACCAACAATACGTCCCGACGCTTTATCGGTGTATACATAAACCAGAATGTTTTGACCCGCAGTAAAGCGAGCTCGTTGCTCACTAAATGGGATAAGAAGGTCTTTCTCTTTAATGCCCCAGTTTACGAATGCACCCGTTTGATTGATGCCTTCGATTTTCATCAAGCCCCACTCGCCTACTTGAGCGATTGGCTTGTCAATGGTCGCAGCAAGTTGGCTTTCTGAGTCAAAGTACAAAAATACTTCGATGTGATCGCCAAGTTCAGTGCCTTCAGGTACATGTTTATTAGGCAGCAGAACAGAGCCGTAATCGTCACCATCCAGAAATACGCCAAAATCAGCCTTTTTAATGACTTCTAAGCTGTTAATTTGACCAATTTTAATCATTGATATTGTCTCTCTTAAAATTTACACGGAATTATACCTAAACTAACAAGAAAATCAGAGAGAAAAGCAAACCTCTCTGTTATGCTGTCTGCTCGGCTATTTGCCCCAGTCACTCTCTTAGCAATCTCGACCTTACACGCTCAACTACATTACGTAAGGCAAGAGTGCTTTAGCAAAGTCAGGAGCTTTCTTTGGTCACCGTCGATAAACAAGACTCAGTAACATTAAAAATTAGCCACGCGCTCGCAGAAAGCAAAAGTGTCGACCTAGATATTTACTTCTTTGTGCCTGGTGAGCTTGGTTTAAACGCCGACATCATCAGTGAATCCGAATTTTATTACACTTCTATCACTCAGCAACGTGCTTATTACAGTACAGAAATTCTATTGCCGCTTGTTCACAGCCGATTAGCGAAGCGCGGACGTCTTTCTAATCAGCAATACCGCGTAAGTTTGAGTTTATTCGCCTACCAGTACGTTATCGCATTAGATAAAGCAGTGGCGAGTTTGAATAAGCACGAGAGCAACTCCGTTACAGAAGATGAAGTGGACGAAGTCATTGAGTTGACGCTTGAGATCTTAAAACGCTTGAGACGCTCTATCCCTTATGAAGAAAACTTAAAGCGTTACTACGTTAATATTGATAACTATTTGTCGTGGTATACCGAGCAAAAGTTTTTGTCTCTCGTTGCTCATCTTCCTCGAGAAGGCGATTACAGCACCATTAAACAGCGTTTGATTACTCTGTGTGAGAAAGAACAAGCGCATCGCAAGCTAAACAAATACAACTCTCCACGCGTGGTTGAAGACGTGACGCGTCTTTCAAACAAAATGCGTTTGTTAAGACGTCTGATTGAACACCCTATTGTTTTACGTGAGCAAACTATCTCCATGGGTAACAACATCAAGCGAGCGATTAAAGGGATTGCGACGGGCTTGGTTATGGTCGTAGTGACATCGACCGTTATTCTAGCCCGAGACTACCTTGGCGAGATCTCCGCATCTTTCATAATAGCGATGTCTTTTATCTATGCTTTACGCGAAATTTTTAAAGATGATCTGCGTGATGCAATGTGGCGTTGGATTCGTAAAGGCAAACCTAAGTGGCGTAAAAAGTACATCGACCCGACGACGAAGAAAGTCGTCGGTAAAAAATTAGAATGGCTTGATTATAAAACGCTATCGAGCTTGCCAGACAAGATTCAACAGATTCGAAAAAAACGCGTCGTTCAAAGAGAAGAACAAATTCTTCACTACCATGAAAAAACAGAAATGGCGACGTCGCTCTTTTTAAGTGGTTACGAACAGACTCGAGAAACGTTGAACATCAGTTTACGCCCGATCATCCGCCTAATGGATAAGAGCTCAAACCGCGTTTATCGTCTAAATGAAGGGCAAGTGACCAAAGAGTCTGTAGAGAAACGTCATTTACTCAATGTGATCGTCAAAGAAGACAACCACACTGATGCGCCCGTTTACTACCGTTGGAAAGTCGTGCTTAACCGTTCGAAAATAGTCTCTATAGAGAAAATCGAGCTCAATTAAAAAACGGATTCAAACTATTAAGCAGCCTTCTTTGTATGTTGAGCTGCTTTTTTTATGGATAGAGTAAGCGCAAACTCTGCCATCGGCTCCTGCCCATGTAGGCTCGGACACAGTGCGATGATCTTCACATCACGATTAACACGTTCTCCAGTGGCAATGGTATGGTCTAGCATCTCATCAATGACATGGCCGTCATTACAAACGAAATGCACATCCGCTTCTGGACGTTTTAAAAACTCCGCTTTCACTCCTTTAAATGCTAAAGAAATCGCCTCGCCTTTTTCCTGAGCTTTGCTCATCGCAAGAAAACCACCAGCCACATCAGCACCAACGGCTAATGCACCAAAATACATACTGTTTAGGTGATTCTTTGTTCGTCGTCGAAGTGGAATGCGCACTTCAACGTGCTTACTATCAATGGCGATAATTTTTGGGTGACACAGCCAAATCAGAGGCACTTTCGAAAAGCCAAAGAGATTGAGATACAAATTTGCGCGACGTACTGCTGATAACATGTTGGTCTCCTTACCAAACTACTCTGACCAGTTAATCAACGAACGAAATAGATGTCAAAGAAATGTTAACAAAAGCTAGATCTAGACAGTTATTGAGCATACTTTAGTGACAGCGTCACCTTTATCAAATAGAGGAAGCATGAGGTTCGTCGCACTAAACTCGCTTGACCGAAGGTGAGATAGAAGAAAAGGTTATAAATTCAAATGTATATATATTGATTTAATGATCAAGTTTTGTCATTTATACATAAGTCATTTAAATGAATACCAACACCTTTGTATACAATTCGGTATTTCCTGGGGAAGATTCCCGTGAAACGGTTTATTCCTGCCTGTAATTCCGTTATCTTTACCCCTTCGCAATAGAGAATAAAGCTATAACATGCCTATAAAAACAGATGAATTGAGAACCCAACCTTTGGGTCCAATGCCTACCCCAGCGGAGCTAGGTAGTGTACATCCGATCACGGATGACGTTGCAGATCGCATCGCTCAATCTCGTCGTCAGATTGAAAACATTTTAACAGGTGAAGACGATCGCCTTCTTGCTATCGTTGGTCCATGTTCTGTTCACGATACTGAAGCCGCAATTGATTACGCGAAACGCCTGAGTGAAATCCAAGATAAGTACAAAGACGAGCTATTTATCGTTATGCGTACTTACTTTGAAAAGCCTCGTACAGTAGTTGGTTGGAAAGGTCTTATCACCGACCCTAACCTAGACGGTTCTTACGCGCTTGAAGCTGGCCTTCACAAAGCTCGTAAACTGCTACTGGATATCAACAAGCTTGGTCTTGCGACTGCTACTGAGTTTCTTGATATGATCACTGGCCAATACATTGCGGATTTGATCACTTGGGGCGCAATTGGCGCACGTACGACAGAATCTCAAATTCACCGTGAAATGGCATCAGCGCTATCTTGCCCTGTTGGCTTTAAAAATGGCACAAACGGTAATGTGAAAATCGCGATTGATGCGATTCGTGCTTCTCAAGCTTCACACTACTTCTACTCGCCAGATAAGAATGGTCGTATGACGGTGTACCGCACAAGTGGCAACCCATTCGGTCATATTATTTTGCGTGGCGGCGAAAAAGGTCCAAACTTTGACGAAGCGTCTGTGAAGCAAGCGTGTGATTCACTTGCTGAGTTTGGTTTACCTGAGCGTCTTATTGTAGACTTCAGCCATGCAAACTGTCAGAAGCAGCACCGAAAACAGCTTGATGTTGCACGTGACATTTGTACTCAAATTAAGTCAGGCAGCACTCGCATTGCGGGTATCATGGCGGAAAGCTTCATTATGGAAGGCAACCAGCCAATGACTGACATTAACAACCTAACTTACGGTCAATCAATTACTGACCCTTGTTTAGGTTGGGACGATACAGTAACGATGCTAGATATGCTGGCAGAAGCTGTAAAATCCACTAAGTAATTCATCCATATAACAAGATAATCAAGGAATCTTCATGCCATCGTTTGATATTGTTTCAGAAATCGATACCGTTGAACTACGTAACGCCGTTGATAACGCTAACCGTGAACTGTCTACTCGTTTCGATTTCCGCAACGTAAATGCGAGCTTTGAGCTAGTAGAAGAAAACGTAAAAGTGTCTGCGGAAGGTGACTTCCAGCTTAAGCAAATGCGCGACATCCTACGTGGCCACTTGGCAAAACGTAATGTTGATGCAAATGCAATGGACGCTCAAAACCCAGAAGTAACGGGTAAAAACTGGCATCAAAACATCCTGTTCCGCCAAGGTATCGATACACCGACAGCGAAAAAACTGGTTAAGCTAATCAAAGATGCGAAGCTAAAAGTACAAGCGTCTATCCAGGGCGACAAAGTACGTGTAACTGGTAAGAAACGTGATGACCTGCAAGCAACTATCGCTGCAATCCGTGAAGCGGAGCTAGGCCAACCGTTCCAGTTTAACAACTTCCGTGATTAATATGTTTTGCTAATTGGTATTCGATACCAGTTAGAAGGAGCAAAATAAAAGCGCCGACGTATTTTTCGTCGGCGCTTTTTTATTGTCAGTATTTTGGAGAGCGTTGTTTTTGCTAAAGCGCCACAAACTAAATCACAAGATCTTGCCCTTGCAGCAACATGAATTCGCTTGTGCCTTGAGGAATGAAGACGCACACACGTAAGTTGTCTTTTTTCGCTTTGGCTAACTTATCAGACAGTTCTGCCGCATTTGAAAAGGCCTCACGTTCGGCATCTCTTCTTACCAGCTCCATTGCGTCTGATTCACACTTAGTCGAATACAGCGCGAGTTCGGCTTGCTGCATGTAGCGAACAGCTTTGATTGGCAGCATTTCGACGTCTTTTCCGAGATGAATCCAAGTACAGCTGCCCTTCTCATCCAATGGGTTTGCCATCGTTGCCTGATAGATCGTTTCAAGCTCGCGGTTATTACGCGCGTTTTCAACATCAGGATTCGAGAAGAACTGCTCCCAGAACTTACGGCGTAAATCGACACTTGGTAACGCTTCTTTGATCGAATTACGTTTCGAGTTGGCAAACTCGGCCATCAAGCCCATGTTCTGAGGAAGAATCGCTTCAAGCTTTTCACGAATATTGCGAATCAGTACCGGAGACGCTCCGCCACTTGAAATTGCAATCTGGATTCTGCCACGGTTGATCATTGAAGGTGTGATGAAGTCACAGTACGGTTTGTCGTCTACGACGTTGACCAAAATGCCAAGCTCTTTGGCATTTTTATACACCTGGTGATTCAACTCTGGGTTATCAGTGGTGGCCCATACTTGAACAAAACGTTTTGTGACAAGGTCACTTGAATAAAAGCGTTGCACCCAATGGATTTGGTGCTCATCGGCAAGCCTTGATAAGAACTCAACCAAAGTTGGAGAAACAATGGTGACATTCGCCCCAGCCTTTAGTAGCGCTTCCACTTTACGGCTCGCCACTTCTCCACCACCAACAACAAGTACTGGTTTATTCACTAAATCTAAGAACAGAGGAAAATATCGCATTTCAATCCATGATTACTCTTATTTGCTATTGCTACTCATGCTACCAAAAATGGGGCAAACACATCACCCTGTTTCGACATCACAAATAATTTTTGTTCAAATTTTTGCGTAACTCAGTCGAGCTAGGCTAATGATAGATTTAATAACAACTTTTTATTCTCTCATTTTATTCACTCTTCTATTGATTGTTCTGATGCACCAAATTGACCGAGTTTTGCACTATTTACAAACAATTAACATTTCGTCATTCTAATTCTCAAGGAGCTTTGGAAGTTCTCTCAAAACTCTATTTAAATTATATATTTGAGAATTAACAGATCCTTTCCTACGCTTATAACTGGTTGATTTATCGATTGCCGTTTTTTCGAAAATCAACCACGTAGGACAATAAATACTAATAAATTGGACAAGTTATTTCAGGTCACTCCTGATTAAACATGGATCATACAGGAAGGATACAAATGGCAAACAAACTAACAATTCTTGCTTCCGTCGTAGCGGCTTCTACTGCCATGATGGCGACATCAGCACAAGCAGCAGACACGACTCTGGACAAAGTCACAAAACAAGGTTTCCTTACTTGTGGCGTAAGTACCGGTCTACCTGGTTTCTCAAACCCTAACTCAAAAGGTGAATGGGAAGGTATCGACGTAGAATATTGCCAAGCACTGGCTGCAGCCGTTCTTGGGGATAAAACGAAAGTTAAATATGTACCCCTAACCGCGAAAGAACGTTTCACTGCACTTCAATCGGGTGAAATCGATGTGCTTTCTCGTAACACTACCTGGACATTACACCGAGATACTGCGCTCGGCCTAAACTTTGTTGGCGTTAACTACTATGACGGTCAAGGTTTCATGGTCAAGAAAGATCTTGGCATTTCTAGCGCTAAAGAGCTTGATGGTGCGTCAGTTTGCGTACAGTCAGGTACAACAACCGAACTCAACTTAGCGGATTACTTCCGCAACAGTGGCATGTCGTACAAACCTGTGGTGTTTGATACGGCGGCGCAAACCTCAAAAGGTTTCGATGCCGGACGCTGTGACGTGCTAACGACTGACCAATCTGGTCTGTACGCACTTCGTTTGAATCTGAAAGATCCTTCTTCTGCGGCGGTTCTACCTGAAATCATTTCTAAAGAGCCACTTGGCCCTGTGGTTCGTCAAGGCGACGATCAGTGGTTCAACATCGCCAAGTGGACGTTAGCAGCAATGGTGAATGCGGAAGAATACGGCATTACCTCTAAGAATGCGGATGAGATGTTAAAATCTCAAGATCCAAACATCAAACGTATTTTGGGTGTTGATGGTCCGAAAGGTAAAGGCCTAGGTATTCGTGATGATTGGGGTTACCAAGTCGTCAAACAAGTGGGTAACTACGGCGAAAGCTTTGAGCGCACAGTCGGTAAAGGTTCGCCTTTAGAGATCGCTCGTGGTGTTAACGCACTTTGGAATGCCGGCGGCTTCATGTACGCGCCACCAATCCGTTAGAAACGAGTTAATCAGGGCGGTTCATGCCGCCCTTTTTCTTGAATATATCAATCTGGATGAGTAAGGATCGCTCATTGGCTGGAATAAGCCTTGGTCAGTATGATATGGGTTTGGGCGAGTAACTCGCGCTACAAATCTATTGCAAGCTAACACTAGGTTAAGCCTTTAGGGACAACCACTTATTTATACAGAGTGATATCTATAACTAAGGTTTGAGGTTATCGCTGTATGAAACCGACTAAAGATACATCGCCAAGTACGATGTCCAAACCGAGCGGAAGCAAGAGCTTGATTTATAATCCTGCCTTTCGTTCTGCTATTTTCCAGATCATTGCTATAGCTGCACTGGTATTTTTCTTTTATACCATCATCAACAATGCGTTAAATAACCTCGATGCTCGGGGTATCGCGACAGGCTTTGGTTTCCTGAACCAAGAAGCTGGTTTTGGTATCGGGTTAACTCTCATTGAGTATAACGAAACGTATTCTTACGGCAGAACGTTTATCGTGGGCCTTTTGAATACAGCATTAGTCTCTGTGTTGGGTATTATTCTCGCCACCGCGATTGGTTTTACGATGGGTGTAGCGCGTCTCTCAACAAACTGGTTGGTTAGCCGTTTAGCTGCGGTTTACATTGAGACGTTTCGAAATATCCCCCTTCTTCTGCAAATCTTTTTCTGGTATTTCGCAGTACTGCAAGCATTACCATCAGCAAGACAAAGTTTGAGCCTTGGCGAAGCTATCTTCTTAAACGTGCGTGGGCTTTATTTCCCTGCACCAGTGTTTAATGAAGGCAGTGGGGTTGTAATTGCTGCGTTTGTTATCGGGCTTGTCGCAACGATCTCTATCTCTATTTGGGCTAGAAACAAACAACGCCTAACAGGCCAACAAACCCCGATGGGACGAATTGGTTTAGGGCTTCTTGTTGGTTTGCCTCTATTGGTTTACTTCGTTTCCGGTATGCCAATCTCTTTGGAATACCCAGAACTGAAAGGTTTCAACTTCAAAGGTGGGATCAGTATCATTCCTGAGTTGGCAGCTTTGCTATTGGCGTTAAGTGTTTACACCGCCGCCTTTATTGCGGAAATCGTACGCTCCGGTATCAACGCGGTGAGTCATGGTCAAACAGAGGCCGCGATGTCACTTGGTTTGCCTCGTGCTAAAACGCTCAAGCTGGTTGTTATCCCTCAAGCTTTGAGAATCATCATTCCTCCACTTACAAGCCAATACTTGAACTTAACGAAGAACTCTTCGTTGGCAATGGCTATTGGTTATCCGGATCTGGTTTCTGTGTTTGCTGGTACAACCTTGAACCAGACAGGACAAGCCATTGAGATCATCGCGATGACAATGGGCGTTTATCTAACGCTGAGCTTGCTCACGTCTGCGTTAATGAACTTGTACAACCGAAAAGTTGCGCTGGTGGAGAGATAATATGAGTACACATCAATTTAAGCCCGATCTCCCGCCACCATCAAATACCGTTGGCGTGGTTGGGTGGTTACGCAAGAATTTGTTTAATGGCCCAGTCAACTCCATTGTCACGCTTATTCTTGCTTATATCGTTTTTAATGCGCTTTGGCACATTGTCGATTGGGCATTCATTAATGCTGACTGGATAGGCTCAACGCGTGATGACTGTAGCCGAGAAGGTGCATGCTGGGTGTTCATCAGTGTTCGCTGGGAGCAGTTCATGTACGGCTTCTACCCAGAAGCAGAACTTTGGCGCCCTCGCCTGTTTTACATCACGCTCGCGATTTTCACTGTGCTTCTTGCCTATGAAAAAACACCAAAACGTTTATGGATTTGGCTGTTCTTTGTCAACATCTATCCGTTTATCGTTGCTGCGCTTCTCTACGGTGGCGTGTTTGGCTTGGAGGTGGTTGAAACGCATAAATGGGGCGGATTGTTGGTCACACTGATCATCGCGCTTGTTGGTATTGTGGTTTCATTACCGATCGGTGTCGCACTGGCTCTAGGTAGACGCTCTGATATGCCCATCATACGCAGCATCTGTACGATTTACATTGAAGTATGGCGTGGCGTTCCACTGATTACCGTACTATTCATGGCGTCCGTTATGTTACCGCTGTTCTTAGCTGAAGGTTCCGAGACGGACAAACTTATTCGTGCCTTAATTGGCGTGGTCATGTTCAGCGCGGCTTACATGGCAGAAGTGGTACGTGGTGGTTTGCAAGCCATTCCAAAAGGACAATATGAAGCTGCCGATGCGTTAGGTTTGAGTTACTGGAAGAAAACAGGCCTGATCATTTTGCCACAGGCACTTAAGATCACCATTCCTTCCATCGTAAACACATTCATTGGCCTATTTAAAGACACCAGTCTGGTACTGATCATCGGTATGTTCGATGTGCTCGGTATTGGACAAGCAGCAAACACCGACCCCGAATGGCTCGGCTTTGCTACCGAAAGTTATGTATTTGTCGCGTTAGTGTTCTGGGTATTTTGTTTTGGTATGTCACGTTACTCAATATGGCTCGAAAACAAACTTCATACCGGTCACAAACGATAACTCATCAAGATCAAGGACGTATTATGACGCAACAACAAGACTATATGATCCAGTTGAAGGACATGAACAAATGGTATGGTGAGTTTCACGTACTAAAAAACATCAACTTAAATGTAAAGAAAGGCGAAAAAATCGTTATCTGTGGCCCTTCAGGTTCAGGGAAATCGACCATGATTCGCTGTATCAATCGCCTTGAAGAGCATCAAGCAGGCAGCATTTTTGTTTCTGGAACAGAGCTTACGGAAGACTTGAAAAACATCGAAGCCGTTCGACGTGAAGTCGGAATGTGCTTCCAACACTTTAACCTCTTTCCACACTTAACAGTTTTGGAAAACTGTACACTTGCGCCAATTTGGGTGAAAAAGATGCCGAAAGAGGAAGCAGAAGCGGTTGCAATGAAATATCTCAAACGCGTTAAAATCCCAGACCAAGCCGATAAATACCCAGGTCAGTTATCTGGAGGTCAGCAACAGCGTGTAGCGATTGCCCGTTCATTGTGTATGAGTCCTAAAGTCATGCTGTTTGATGAGCCAACCTCTGCGCTCGACCCTGAAATGGTGCGTGAAGTGTTGGACGTTATGGTCGAATTGGCGGAAGAAGGCATGACCATGCTGTGTGTAACCCATGAAATGGGCTTTGCTAAAGAAGTCGCCGATCGCGTGATATTTATGGACGCAGGAGAAATCATAGAAGAGAACAACCCGGTCGACTTCTTTGAGAATCCTCAATCGGATCGCACGCAAAACTTCTTAGCGCAAATCCTTCATCATTAATCATCAACGCAGATAACGCTTTAAAAGCACTGATTTCGAACGAAGTCAGTGCTTTTTGTCATTTACATCACCAATCGTTGTGAGCACCAACGCAAAAATTCTTGGTGGTAATATTGTGTTACAAGTTGCCACATACATAACATCTTATTTCCATTATCATTTTATCTAGGATATGCATGGAAAGGGCTTGATTTTTTGAACTTTCAGCCCCATAAATGTACCAATAGTAAACTCCCTTATTGAGGATAATTATGAACAGTCCAATGTTTACTCGTTCAACAAGTGTTCCTAATACACTTGAAACTAACAAAGTACTGAAAAACACTTACTTCCTACTGTCGATGACACTGATGACCAGTGCTATCGCAGCAGTCGCGACTATGGCAATGCAAATTTCACCAATCATGGCGATTGTGATGCAGCTTGCCGCGATTGGTATTTTGTTCTTTGTTATGCCAAAGGCAATCAACTCATCATCTGGTATCGTTTGGACATTCGTTTTCACGACTCTAATGGGTGGTGCTTTAGGTCCTATGCTTAACTACTACGCATCAATTCCAAACGGTCCTACTATCATTGCTCAAGCTCTAGGTTTGACTGGTATGGTGTTCCTTGGCCTATCGGCTTACACCATTTCAAGCAAGAAAGATTTCTCTTTCATGCGCAACTTCCTGATGGCAGGTTTGATCATTGTGATCGTTGCAGCGCTGATTAACATCTTCGTTGGTTCAACAATGGCTCACCTAGTAATCAGCAGTGTTTCTGCACTCGTGTTCTCTGGTTTCATCCTATTCGATACAAGTCGTATCGTTCGTGGCGAAGAAACAAACTACATCAGTGCAACAATTTCGATGTACCTAAACATCCTTAACTTGTTCACTAGCCTACTAAGCATTCTAGGCATCATGAACGACGATTAATCGGTTCTCGTTAAGTAAAATCAAAAAGCCCGAAGGTAATTCCTTCGGGCTTTTTCTTTGAGTGCAATTCAGTGTATTACGCCTGCTCTACAGACAACTCGATAACTTCGTCTGCTTCTGGATTTTCTCTAAAGCGTTTCACTTTGATCGTTTCCTCTCCTAACATGATTTGCTTGGCGATTCGGTGCATACCATCAAAGACTCGGTAGTCACTAGTTAAGATCACGGGATACGATACATCGGCATTGTTGATGCGTTGGCAATGTTTCGCGATTTCACGACAGGTTGGCTGCGGCCCTTCATCACTAAACCAGGTCACCTCATTCGGACCTTTAATGTCATCAATAGAAATTTCTTCTACGGGTAAAGATTCTGCAAGCTTCCAAATACGCTCAATAGACCAAGTGGATTTTACGTTGTCATTAATCTCAATGTAACGTTGTGTCGACATGACTGACTCCTTGTCATGAGTTTTGTTTCTAACCTGAGCACAGGTCGGTTATCAAACCCAGAGAATATCGACCCAAAGGAATAAACACAACGTCGTAACCGATTCATCCTTAAACAAAATTTCATTAATTAGACAGCTGACTATCAAAAAACGACAATGAAAATGAATAAACCCGAATATAAATGCAAACATCTTGGTATTACCCCCGGCAAATTTTTAACAAGCTGAATAATTTATTATTTTTCTGCATAGTAGTGAGTTTTGGACACATCATCAGTATTCATTAAAGCCCTGCTACTTTGTATGCTTTTGCTTCGCTCAGTACGACTTCAGGATTCTTTTGTTGAGAACTTCCTAACGTGTGCGCTAATCTATAAACATCCATGTTCACTTAACGGATAAGACGTTATGTTCGTTTACAACGGCAAAGAAATTGAAACTGATGCTCAAGGCTACCTACTGGATCATACTCAGTGGGAAGAAGGCATGATTGAGCTTTTAGCAAAAGAAGAAGACATCGAACTTACTGATGCTCATTTAGAAGTTGTGCATTTTGTGCGCGAGTTTTATGAAGAGTTTAATACCTCTCCAGCAGTGCGAATGCTTGTCAAGGCAATGGAAAAGGCACACGGCCCAGAAAAAGGCAACAGCAAATATTTGTTCAAGCTGTTCAAAAAAGGCCCAGCAAAACAAGCCACAAAGCTAGCAGGTTTACCTAAACCAGCTAAGTGCCTGTAATATTATAGAATTTTAAATCCGCGGAATGGTTTGTACGATACGCTCTCTCGCGTAACGCTTTCTACTGTCGCCGTCCGCGGACCTTCTTGTAACCATTCACAAAACTGGTCAATTTTCTCTTTAGGCCCACAAGCCATCACTTCTACATCGCCATTGTTCAAGTTCTTCGCGTAGCCCGTTAAACCAAACTTTAAACCTTGGTGCGAAGTATGGTAACGAAAGCCAACCCCTTGAACGTGACCTTTAACTATAAATCTCTCACACTTTACGTTCATCTTTGTACCGCATCTGATTATTGAGTGATATATTCGTTTTGTCTTATTCACCCCACTAAGGATAGTGGGTTTTCGTATGGTTATAATAATTATGAAAGAAATTCCTTTCCGCTGGATTGATAAGTATCTCATTCACTTAAAGATTCAAGAAAAGTTCTACTTGCTCTTCATTCTCCCTCTTCTTGCTCTAGTCATTCTTACTCTCGTCCTCAATAGCGCGGCTAATTCTCTGATCTCAGGTATGTATCAGGAAGAGTTGATGCTCATGAAAGGGTTGATAGAGGCTGGCAATCTTTCTCAAGCTCAAGTAGCCAACCTTATTGCGGGTTCAGAGACGGTCTCTATTGGTACAGGACCGCAATCTGTATCGGTATTGAATGGCGCATTCAGTTTGGTTGCGAATCATGAGCTTTCTCTGTGGACTGCCCTATCAATGACTCAAGTGAGCATCATCTGCGTGAGCTTGTTTGTTCTCGCGTTGGGTGTTTACTACATCATGACGTTCATCGGTGGCGCAATGTTCACCATGAACAAGGCGCTAAACACGCTTGCTGATGGCGACCTAACCGCGCGGATGAATTTCTTCCCTGTTCGTGATGAGTTCAGTGAAATCGCCATCACGATTGATAAAGTCGCGGAGCGTGAACAAAAAATGGTTCAATCTATCCAAGAGTCTGTCGCTCTTATGCAGCAAATCAGCTCGGACTTGAATCAATCGATTCACCACAGTTCTGAAATTTCTGCGACGCAACAAGAACACCTCAACTCTCTTGCAAGTGCAACGGAGCAGATGGCTTCAACGATTCGTGAAGTTGCGACACTGGCTCACGACTCAAGCACACAGACGGATGATGCACGTAGTGTGGCTCAATCAGGCCAAGTGAAAGTCGAAAACACGCTTCACTCGATTTCAAATCTGTCGAATGAGATTCAATCTGCTTCTCAAGCGGTTGAAGAGCTAGATGCAAATGCAGCGCAAATTGATGAAGTCGTGACAACAATCAACGGCATCTCTGAGCAAACTAACTTACTCGCCTTGAACGCTGCAATTGAAGCGGCTCGTGCAGGTGAACAAGGTCGTGGCTTTGCGGTTGTTGCTGATGAAGTCCGTGCTCTTGCAGGCCGTACTCAGCAAGCAACCGTTGAGATTCAAGCGATGATTGAATCATTACAACGTAACAGCCAATCCCTCACCAAACTTATGGAAGTTACGGTAAACAATGCCAACGAAGGTCAAAACCTGATGGCAGAAGTAAACCAAGAGATTGGCTCGCTTGCCGATAAAAACCAAACCATCTCAGACAGCAGTATTCAAATTGCGACTGCAGCTGAGGAACAAGGTGTCGTTGCAGATAACATCGCCGCAAGTGTCGAAGAAATCCGAGTTCAAGCAGATAATGTGTGCAATATGATCAGCACGACCTCGCAAAACGTCGAACAGTTGCGTAAGCAAAGCGATACGATGGAATCTCTCCTCACAGGTTTGAGAGCATAACCAAATATCAGTTAATCAGGGTCACGCAAGTGGCCCTTTTTTATGCCTGCTAACAGCTGTGCCAACGATAATGACTAACGATACCGACCGTTTAGCAAATGACTGGATTGTTGAGGGATATTGCTTTTGCCCTCAACATCCCGGACAATACGCCCCTTTCAAAATTCAACAAGAGCAAATGAAATGACAGCTGCTATCTATTTGGTTAAAGGTCGTGAGAAATCGGTTAAGCGCAAGCACCCTTGGATCTTCTCTCGAGGCATCGGTAAAGTTGAGGGCGAACCCGCTCTTGGCGAAACAGTTGATGTGTTCACTCACGACGGTAAATGGCTAGCAAAAGCGGCATATTCTCCAGAATCTCAAATCCGCGCTCGTATTTGGAGTTTTGAAAAAGAAGAAATCAACAAAGCGTTTTTCGTGAAGCGTTTTCAAAATGCTCAACTTCTTCGTGAAGACGTGATTGAACGTGATGGTTTAACAGGTTACCGACTCATCGCCGCTGAATCTGACGGCTTGCCGGGCGTGACGATTGACCGCTACCAAAACTTCTTCGTATGTCAATTGCTCAGCGCAGGCGCAGAATACAACAAGCAAGCGATTGTAGATGCATTGGTTGAATGCTTCCCTGATTGCAATATCTACGAACGTTCTGACGTAGCAGTACGTAAGAAAGAAGGTTTGAAAGAGACCACTGGCGTATTGCACGGTGAAGAGCCTCCAAAATCTGTCGTCATCGAAGAAAACGGCGTAAAAATCAGTGTCGACATTGTAGGGGGACATAAAACAGGCTTCTACCTAGACCAGCGTGACAGTCGTCAACAAGCGATGAAGTACGTTAAAGATAAAGAAGTACTGAACTGCTTCTCTTACACGGGTGGCTTTGGTCTTTACGCACTGAAAGGCGGCGCAAAACGCGTAATTAATGCGGATGTATCTCAGCCAGCATTGGACACAGCAAAATACAATGCAGAACTGAACGAGTTTGATATCTCGAAAAAGCGCGCTGTTTTCTTAAACGCAGATGTATTTAAACTGCTTCGTGAATACCGTGACCAAGGTACTCAGTTTGATGTGGTTATCATGGATCCACCTAAGTTTGCAGAAAGCAAAGCGCAACTAAATGGCGCATGTCGTGGTTATAAAGACATCAACATGTTGGCGATGCAAATTCTAAAACCTGGTGGCACGCTACTGACCTACTCTTGCTCTGGCTTAATGGACCAAGTTTTGTTCCAAAAAATCATTGCTGACGCAGCGGTAGACGCAAACCGCCAAGTGAAATTTGTTGAGCGCTTTGAACAAGCCGCAGATCACCCAACCGATACGGCATACCCAGAAGG
The DNA here is from genome assembly GCF_043103065.1 of Vibrio sp. YQ_11. Taxonomy (NCBI): domain Bacteria; kingdom Pseudomonadati; phylum Pseudomonadota; class Gammaproteobacteria; order Vibrionales; family Vibrionaceae; genus Vibrio; species Vibrio sp. YQ_11. The sequence goes on from NZ_JBICJM010000048.1 coordinate 273,752, forward strand.
TTTCTACCTAAAAGGCTTTGCTTGTAAAGTGCTTTAGGCTAAGAATAAGTAAGACAAAGCAGAAGAAAAGGGCCTATTGGCCCTTTTCATTATGGCTCTAAGTTAACCTTAGTTAGCGCGGATAACACATCTCTCTCAAAGTCCGCATTCCCCACGATTAAGTCACTAAACTCTGTCGCCCCGTTTTCTATTACGATAGTTTGAATTGAGTTTCCATCGTTATGGGTTATTTCTAGAGACAAGTCATCACCATCAATGTTCAAGTCAATACTATTAAGAAGTTCTTCTATTGTATTGTGCCCTGCATCTTCGACGACTTCACTCAGATCTAAGGTGTCCAAATCTCTCTCAAAGCCTCTAATTAGATCTGTTCCTGTATCCAAGGAGTCGTTGACCCATTTAAAGATATCTGCCTCGTTATCATTGCCGATCAAGATGTCATGACTTACGTCTACTTCAGCTTCAATAATATTTGCAGAGCCATTACTTGAAGCATTTACTCCACCGTTTTCATCAATAACGAATTGCAGGGTATTCTCACTTTGATCGCCATCGTTATCCGTCAATACATAATCGAAGTCTAACGTTTCAACTGTATCACCCACCGCGCCATAAAATGCATACGCACCATCGTTTAGGTCGATTTCCAGAGTATGTTTGCTGTCGATATAGATAGTAAGCTGCATCGTTGTGTCGTCAAATGCATGCGAAATACCATCGTTATTGTCAGTTACTATTAGGTCTGTACCATCAAACGAATAAGTGACACCGTCATGTTCTATTTCGCTAATATAACCACCATCTGCACCAATACCTGTATCTGGAGAAGTGGTATACATCAAGTTCCCCCCAACAGGTTGAATCACTGACTGCAACATAACCGGAGGTAATTGAGTTACGTCAGGAACCACAACACCATCAAGATCTTGATTCAAGAAGCCATCATATGCTACGCGATCTAATTGCTCCGGCATAAGATTAACGCCCATACCATACGCTAGGGCTGTTATCTGATTATCAGGATCGGTTAGGTGATCAATCCAACTCTGCTCACGAGCGTCGTTTATAAATGATGACGCAGGGTTTGGCTGACCATCTGACAAGAAGTAACTAACATTCGACGCACTGGTTAACTTACCTACATCATCCCACGACTGTTTTGCTTCATTTAGCGCGTTGTTATAGTTAGTCGCGCCACCTGCAGTTAGCGTCTCAATATACGCTTTGGCCTCGTCGACCGTCAGCCACGTCGCAGCACCTATAGCGTAAGTGGATGCTGTACTGCTATAAGTAATAATTTGAACTCGCGTTTGACCGATAGACTCATATTGATTCAATAACTGAGTTGCCGAATCTTTCATTATCTGCAAGCGATTATCCGTTCGCATAGAACCCGAGACATCCATTATGAGCTGAACGTTGGCACTTTCTTTAGTTTCTGCAACTACATCGTGAATAATGGATGCAGAATCTGGTGAGTCATCTTCCACAATAACGTTGACCGTTGTGGAGTTAGTAAGACCACGAGCATTCGAGACAAGCACAGGCACCTCAATATTTAAGGCGTCTTCTCCAGATGCGTTGGAGTGATCAATTGGGCCAAGAAGCTCCGTAGATACCATTCCAGTATCATTGACTGATATTTTGATAACCTCTTTACCGTTTGCTGAACCGATAAGCATTTGGTCGTTATTTGATAACGCCCACGTTACAGAGATCCCGTTACTAGTAAGAGCTGTAGATGGTTCACTGAGCGTAACAGAATCAACGGTTTGACCCAGCGTCAATTGTTCTACATCAGAACTCGAGTCAGTTGTGTCATCAAAGCCGTTTAGAGCAGAGTCATCAGCAATGGCGTTGCTTAATCCTTCCTCAGAAACGTTTAGTGTTACACCTTCTACGATTGGTGGGGCGTAAGGGTTGACAGAAAAGTACCCCGTTTTACTGTCTCCATCATTATCAGTAATCGTGTAGTTAAAATCGATATCCCCATCGCCATAAGGTGAGGTCAAAGGCAAGTATTGGAAGAACTCCCATTTTCCAGTGCTAGGTGTAAGTTGAACTTCGAATGCAAGCTCTCCATCAGCCTCTGCAATCAGTCTATTAGAGTTTTGTGGGTCGACATATATCAACACGTCTTGACCATCTAGAGTCTCTAAACCAGCCTCGCCTCCATTTAAGACTATAGAACCAGGGCCATCAGCTCCATATACAGCACCGAGGTTCCCATCCGCACTAGCAATTGGCACGCCGGAGTACGCACCTGTAAAGGTTATTGATTTAACGGTAAAGTCACTGTTGTCTTCAGTATCCGGGCCATTGCCATTACTGGCCGCTTCTAGGATGATTTTATCAAAGCCCCCCTGTTGAACATTGAAATTCGCCGCGTAATCACCACTGCTTGCGTCAGAGCTGAACGATTGCTGAGCAATTAATACACCATCTCTATAAAAAGATGCGATTCCTTTCTCAAGTTCACCACCAAACATTTTCTCAAATTCTATTTCTGCTCCATAAGCAACTTTATTGCCTAAGTCTATGATTAACTGCTCTGATACACCCTCATTACCCGCGAATCGATAATCGACTTCGTTTTCTAACTGGAAGCCGTTGTTACCAGAACTTTTAACGCCAATCCCTTCTGATGATTGATTGATTTCAGCTGTTCCCAGCATCGCAGATTCGTCAGACACAAAACCGTTTGCAGTCACAACAACGTCCCCAAATGTTCGACTGGTTGCATCTGCCTCACTTCCTGCAAAATCTATACGCCCTGTCAGAACGATTGGTGCATCAGTAAGCGACACATCAACGGGTTGAACAACCACAGGCACGTATGGGCAATCGTCTTCAACGACCACATTTAAGCTTTGAGATGTCGTTGTTTGTCCATCACTTACAGAAATCTGTAAATCAAAGTTGATGATGTCTTCCACATCATTAACAGGATGATCAAGTGGCTCAAACAGAGTAATAGTATAGTCCCAAGAGCCTTGACCTGAGGCTGAAGGCTCGCTCAGCACAACAGTAGCAACAACGCTCAGGTGAGCGGTTTTCGCAGTCAGCGTTTGAGTACTGTTGTCCCACGTCCACGATATAGGCTCCCCTCCTGATGTTAGGTTGTTAGGGCCGGCCAATACCACTGAAACATTCGCCGTGTCTGGATCGGCAACTGTGAATGTTCCTGAGAAACTTGCGGAGTTAGTGGTGTCTGAAGGTGATCCGGTATTATCAGGGATACCATTAGCTAAACCTTCTTCCGAAACAACTGCATTCACAACATTTGAAATAGAAGGAGGAGCGTCGTTATCAGTAATACTTGTGTTCACAAACGCATTGTCTAGATTCAGTGCTTCAAAAATCGGATTGCTGTCGCTATCGACAATACCCGACACGCTGACGCGGAACACTTCATCGCCTTCGGCATACACATCGTCCACCGTATCGATGGTAAACGTGGCGGTCACACCATCGGCACCAATAATCGCTTGGGTGGTTTCAGTGATGTCGTCACCGGATGCCGTGGTGTAGCTATAAGCAAGCGTGACGATGCTACCCACTGGCGCTGGATCGCTCAGCGTCACGGTGTAGTCTGTGGTGGTGTCACCTTCTACGACATTCGCTGGACCAGTCATGGTGACCGTAACCGTATCTTCTGGCCCTGGGTCGGTTTCATCGCTGATGGTGGTATCGACAAACGCATTGTCTAAATTCAGTGCTTCAAAGATTGGATTACTGTCGCTATCGACAATGCCTGATACGCTGACGCGGAACACTTCATCGCCTTCCGCGTAAACATCGTCCACTGTATCGATGGTAAACGTGGCGGTTACGCCATCCGCCCCAATAATCGCTTGAGTGGTTTCGGTGATGTCATCACCAGATGCAGTAGTATAGCTGTAAGCGAGCGTGACAATGCTACCCACAGGAGCCGGATCGCTCAGTGTCACGGTGTATTCCGTGGTGGTGTCACCTTCTACGACATTCGCTGGACCGGTCATGGTGACCGTAACCGTATCTTCTGGACCCGGATCGGTTTCATCGCTGATGGTGGTGTCGACGAACGCATTATCGAGGTTCAACGCTTCAAAGATTGGATTGCTGTCGCTATCGACAATACCCGATACGCTGACACGGAACACTTCATCGCCTTCGGCATACACATCGTCCACCGTATCAATGGTAAACGTGGCGGTTACGCCATCGGCACCAATCACTGCTTGAGTGGTTTCGGTGATGTCATCACCCGATGCAGTGGTGTAGCTGTAAGCTAAGGTCACGATACTGCCCACAGGAGCCGGTTCGCTCAGTGTCACGGTGTATTCCGTGGTGGTGTCGCCTTCTACGACACTCGCTGGACCAGTCATGGTCACGGTAACCGTATCTTCCGGACCCGGAGCGGTTTCATCGCTGATGGTGGTATCGACGAACGCATTGTCTAAATTCAGTGCTTCGAAGATAGGATTGCTGTCGCTATCGACAATACCCGACACGCTGACACGGAACACTTCATCGCCTTCGGCATACACATCGTCCACCGTATCGATGGTAAACGTGGCGGTTACGCCATCCGCACCAATAATCGCTTGAGCGGTTTCAGTGATGTCATCACCCGATGCAGTGGTGTAGCTATAAGCTAAGGTCACGATACTACCGACTGGCGCCGGATCGCTCAGTGTTACGGTGTAGTCTGTGGTGGTGTCGCCTTCCACCACATTCGCTGGACCAGTCATGGTGACCGTAACCGTATCTTCTGGACCTGGGTCGGTTTCATCGCTAATGGTGGTATCAACAAAGGCATTTGAAACATCTAGTGCCTCAAAAATCGGATTGCTGTCGCTATCGACAATACCCGACACGCTGACGCGGAACACTTCATCGCCTTCCGCGTAAACATCGTCCACGGTATCGATGGTAAATGTAGCCGTCACACCATCCGCACCAATAATCGCTTGAGTGGTTTCAGTGATGTCGTCACCGGATGCAGTGGTGTAGCTGTAAGCAAGCGTGACGATGCTACCGACTGGCGCCGGTTCGCTCAGTGTCACGGTGTAATCTGTGGTGGTGTCGCCTTCTACGACACTCGCTGGACCAGTCATGGTCACGGTAACCGTATCTTCCGGACCCGGAGCGGTTTCATCGCTGATGGTGGTATCGACAAACGCATTGTCTAAATTCAGTGCTTCAAAGATTGGATTACTGTCGCTATCGACGATGCCTGACACGCTGACACGGAACACTTCATCGCCTTCGGCATACACATCGTCCACGGTATCGATGGTAAATGTAGCCGTCACACCATCCGCACCAATAATCGCTTGAGTGGTTTCGGTGATGTCATCACCTGACGCGGTGGTGTAGCTGTAAGCTAACGTGACGATACTACCGACTGGCGCCGGATCGCTCAGCGTCACGGTGTACTCCGTGGTGGTGTCACCTTCCACCACATTCGCTGGACCGATCATGGTCACGGTGACCGTATCTTCTGGACCCGGATCCGTTTCATCGCTGATGGTGGTGTCAACAAAGGCATTTGAAACATCTAGTGCCTCAAAAATCGGATTGCTGTCGCTATCCACAATACCTGATACGCTAACACGGAAGACTTCATCGCCTTCCGCGTAAACATCGTCCACCGTATCGATGGTAAACGTGGCAGTTACGCCATCGGCACCAATCACTGCTTGGGTGGTTTCAGTGATGTCATCACCGGATGCCGTGGTGTAGCTGTAAGCTAAGGTCACGATGCTACCGACTGGCGCCGGATCGCTTAGTGTCACGGTGTATTCCGTGGTGGTGTCGCCTTCCACCACATTCGCTGGACCGGTCATGGTTACGGTAACCGTATCTTCTGGACCTGGGTCGGTTTCATCGCTGATGGTGGTGTCAACAAAGGCATTTGAAACATCTAGTGCCTCAAAAATCGGATTGCTGTCGCTATCGACAATACCCGATACGCTGACACGGAACACTTCATCGCCTTCCGCGTAAACATCATCTACCGTATCGATGATAAATGTGGCGGTCACACCATCCGCACCGATAATGGCTTGAGTGGTTTCGGTGATGTCATCACCTGACGCGGTGGTGTAGCTATAAGCGAGCGTGACGATACTGCCCACAGGCGCTGGATCGCTCAGTGTCACAGTGTACTCTGTGGTGGTGTCGCCTTCCACGACACTCGCTGGACCTGTCATGGTGACGGTGACCGTATCTTCTGGCCCTGGGTCGGTTTCATCACTGATGGTGGTATCGACAAAGGCATTGTCTAAGTTCAACGCTTCGAAGATAGGGTTGCTGTCGCTATCGACAATGCCCGACACACTGACGCGGAATACTTCATCGCCTTCTGCATACACATCGTCCACGGTATCAATGGTAAATGTGGCGGTCACACCATCGGCACCAATCACTGCTTGAGTGGTTTCAGTGATGTCATCACCGGACGCGGTGGTGTAGCTATAAGCTAAAGTCACGATGCTACCGACTGGAGCCGGATCGCTCAGTGTCACGGTGTATTCGGAAGTAGTTTCACCTTCCGAAACACTATTCGGGCCGGTCATGGTCACGGTAACCGTATCTTCTGGCCCTTGCTCTGCCTCATCTGTAATCGTTGCAACACCCGTAACTGGAGTAGGCTGATCTGGCGTTGAACCGGACAAACTGAATGTTTCCGAACCTTCCGCTAAATTATCATCAATGGTATCCAAGCTAACCGTAAAAGACTCTTCCCCGATCGGAAGAGAAACAGTGAACGATCCATCATCATTCACCTGAATTTCTTGGGTGGTTCCGTCGGATAATGTAATTAAAACCGTTGTATTTACATAATCTGCACCAACATCGCTCGCCGCCCCGCCTACAGCAGAACCATCATTAAGAGTAAACTCTATGGTCGTTTCTTCTTCCGTTGGTTGATTAAGGGTAACGTCGAAAGAGACTTGCTGCCCTTCATCTACTGCAGGGCTTGAAATATCTTGCACCGTAATTGTTACTGGAATCGGAATTCCTGTCGGAGCTGGTGCCTGAGTTGGTGGGAGAATGTCCAATAAAGTTAGAATCTGAGTGGTTGAAAACCCCGCTCCTTCAGTGCCAACTGTCTCAAAGTTGGTACTGGCGAGCAATTCTGTCCCCGTTCGCGCAACATTCCCTGTTGTCTGAGGACTAGACCCATTTGCTTCGCCCGCTGCGGTTTCAAACTCTTGACCTAGTTGGGTCGGGTCTTGTCCCGCTGCAATAGCTTCTATCAACGCAGTAATATCACCAGTTACATTGATTGAACTGCCTTGCGGTGTCACTTGCTCAATGACCAGTTCTGAAGTGTCTGAAACTTCGTTAATAATTAGTTCCCCTGGTTTAGGCAACTGTCCTTGTTCGAGGGTTCTAATTTCCCCATCGAGACCGATAACTACAATATTACTCATCATTGAGCCAAAAGTTACTCGTTCCATATCTACCTCGCCCCACTTTGAACTAAGTCAAAAGTTTGTCACCCCAATATTTACGTCTATAGTTTAGTCAAAATCTTCATATTTTCGTTGTATGTGCAAGGGGCGATGTGCTGATTAACTCAAGGGGCGGGGTTACAGGTGCAGCCGGGAATTGCACAGGTCGTGGAACGCTATGATATTAAGAAATCAAGCTTTTCTCTTGCTTAAACACAAACGGTTGCCAAGCAACATTTTGCACATGTGCTAAGGTTTAATCAGGCGAACTTCTGGATATTCGAAACAAAAGCCTAGGTTTAACAGTAGGTTGATAATTTACTTACTCAAACACTGTTATTTGTGATGTTTTATCTCAAATGTGAGATGAAACAGCAAAAAGCAACACGATTTTTTAGGAGAAACACCGTGAAATGGAACCGACTAAGTATTGCTTGCTGCTGTAGCTTAATAGTGTCTATACCCGTTTTCGGTCAAACTTTAGAGCAAGCCGTGGCATTAACGTTAAAAAATAACCCAGATATCAAAAGCGCATTTAATGAATTTGAGAGCCGAAGGTACATCAATGAGGCGTCAACAGGCGCCTATTTGCCTTCTCTCGATCTTGATGCGGGCATTGGTTACGAAGGCCTCGACCCATCTGATGAAGTCGGACGAGGCAGCACTGACTATACGAGAAAAGAAGCGTCTATCACCCTAACCCAATTAATTTGGGATGGCAGCGCGACATTAAACGATATTGACCGTACCGCTGCTGATGCAGAATCGGTGCGATTCCAACTGTTAGCTGATGCTTCAGACAAAGCATTAGAAGTCACTAAAGTCTATTTAGATGCGGTGAAGGCTTATGAAGTCTTAAAGCTGTCTGAGAACAATCTTGCCGTTCACAAAGACATCTATACGGACATCAAAAAACGCGTCACTTCCGGCATCGGCTCGACTGCGGACTTAACACAGGTTGAAGCGCGTTTAGCGAAAGCGCATGGTAATCTGGCAGCTGCACAAAACAACCTGTACGACTCCCACACAATGTTTACTCGCTTGGTGGGGCAAACGCCACAAGGGTTAATTTTTCCAAGAGCTGATCAGAACTTTATCCCCTACACCGTCGATGAAGCGGTTGGCTTGGCATTTGAATTACACCCGGTGATTCAAATCGCATTGGCGGATGTGGATTCTGCCAAGTTCCAATACAAACAATCGAAAGGCGTTAACTACCCGACGATCTCGATTGAAGCTTCTCAAACTTGGAAAGACGATGCGGATGGCTTAAAAGGTCGAAGCGATGAAACTCTCGCCATGTTGCGTTTACGCTATAACTTGTTCAACGGCGGTAGCGATGCGGCAAATTCAGAAAACTTCGCATACCAACTCAACAAAGCGAAAGACTTACGTGAAGGCGCGTACCGTAATGTTGAGGAAGGACTTCGCTTGTCTTGGAGTGCTCTGGACTTAACGTTGCAACAAAAAGAATTTTTAGCAGACCACGTTGATTCGGCAGCTGAGACGGTCATCGCGTATGAAAAGCAATATCGAATCGGTAAACGAACCTTACTAGACGTTCTGAACACTGAAAACGAGTTGTTTGAAGCGCGTAAAGATTACCTTGATTCAAAATATGCAGAGCAATATGCCAAATATCGTGTGATGAACGCAACTGGCCAATTGTTGAGTGCGTTAAGAGTCGAAATGCCGAAAGAATGGCTAGAAAAAGTGGAGTATTAATTATGAAAAACATAACTATTATTGCACTCTCATTAGTTGTTGCTGCATGTAGCTCTTCGAGTGATCGAGGCGACGAATACGATTACATCGACACTCCTATTGCAGATCAATGGGCCGACCACCAAGATGACGACAGCGACGGCGTTATTAACCAGCGCGATTTATGCCCGGGCACACCATTAGGTGCGGAAATTGATAATGATGGCTGCGGATCTTACGCAAACTCATCACAACAAATGCAAATTCGAGTGTTATTTGCGAATGATTCAGATGAAATCAACCCGGTTTTCGCGAAGCAGATTCGAGAACTCTCAGATTTCTTGAAAGAATACCCAAGCACATCCATTGAGTTACAAGGTTACGCGAGCCGCACAGGTGGGTCTGAGCACAATTTAGATCTCTCCAAACGCCGAGCAGAGAACGTAAGAAAGGCACTGCTTCAAAACGGTATTACTCCTGATCGAGTTACTATTGTTGGCTACGGCGATACGGTTTTAGCAACAACCGGAACAGACGAAGTAAGCCATGCTTTGAACCGACGTGTGACCGCAACAGTAGTAGGACATAAAGGTGAAGTGAAAAAAGAATGGACCATTTTTACCACACTTCCAAAAAGCTAACTATTCAAGAACATCAAAAAAGGTCTAGCAATTGCTAGACCTTTTTATTAGAGGCTGATTTGTCACTACATGTCTTTGTATTGAGAATCGAGACTTGCAATCAAATGCTGTGTAATATCATCCACGCTTGTGCTATTGAAGTGGATATCTAATGTTGAGCTACCTTTAGTAATACTCAAATTCGTATCTGCGCTGCCATCTTGGCTTACTTCAACATGATAGCCGCCGGCGTCTCCTGTATGACTACCTGATTGTAAATCACTTAACAGATCGCCTACTTCATCTTTCGATAAATCATCAAACAGATCGGAGAAGTCTAGAGAGTCTTCACTGCTAGAAAAATCTGTGACAGTGTCGCGTTCGTTGGCCACATCGATCCATTTGAAGATGTCCTCACCATCACCGCCAGTCAGAATGTCGCTGCCTAAACCACCAATCAAAATGTCATTATCTGCGCCACCGAACAGCTTGTCGTTTCCACCTTGCCCAAACAATATGTCATTTCCTGCACCACCATAAATGGTGTCCGCTTGGTCATAATAACGAGATTGCTCAAACTCAGCTTGGTTTTCAGTAATGTAGTGATGAACTTCCTCCTTCGTTACCAGAGCAACATCTTTCCCCAGTTGAGAAGCTACATAGTTTTGTAGCGCAGAAACACCTTGCTCTCCATTGATATCAAAACGAATCGCATCACCAAAAATGATGTCGTTTCCATCAAGGCTACTAATCTCATCCTTGCCTTGCATTAATGACACTTCTTTGCCAAGAATCACTTCTGCAAGTTGATTAACATCGATGTTAGTTCTTACAACACCATCAGAGTCAAAGTGTTTCAACGAATCTTCATCTAAGTCATGACCAAGACCGATCGATCGAACCTCACTAAGTTCTTCCAATGCCTGATATGCGTTATTTGCTTGATGAAGTACATACGTTTCATAATCGTAATAACTATGATTACTTGTCATCTTCCCTAACAACTCACCTGTCGAAAGCGAATAAACAAGTGAGTTACTATCTACCACCGTCTTATTGTCGTAAGTTACAACATCACCAGTTTTGTAATCCGCTGGCAACACATCAGCTAACGTTACCAGTTTGTTGTTTTCCACTCCAAGAACAATGCTATCCATTTGGTTTATGTTATTTGCATCATTCACAGTAGCTTGGTTTGGACGACCATCAGAAATGAAATAGCTTAAATTCGTTACGCCACTATCAGCATTCTCAAACCAGTTCAATGCTGATTGGAAGCCTGCTTCATAGTTTGTGTTACCGTCGCCGCGGTTAACAATTGCGTCCAATATTGATTCTACTTGAGTCTTAGCGTTGTCAGAGCTCAAATCCAATTCGAGCACCTGTTTGCTCTCAGTGGAAAAAGTGGTTAATAAAACGTTCACTTTGCCCGAATGAGGTCCACTTGCACTTTCGATCAGAGTATTCAGCACTGTTTTTAGTTCAGTTACCGCACGGCCAACGTCGTAACCCATACTGCCAGACGTATCTAGCATAAAGGCAATGTTGTAATCCTGACCTTCGACAATTTGTAACCCTTGAACATCACCAACGATCACGTCGTTATCATCGGACCCAACTATGTTGTTATCACCATGCGTACCAGAAACAAACTCATAATCACGGACTGAAACAGAAGCCGTGTCCGCTCCCATTTGAGTATTGTTATTAACTTCAACACTTCCTGCCGTCGCTGTTACATCAAAATCTAACGAACCATTGTAATCGGCTGGTACCGTAATCGTACCGCTTAGTTGATGGCTGGTTTGATTTGGTTCACTTGAAAGGTCAACCGTGTAAGAACCATCGCTATTTTCTGTAACCGTTTTGCCATTCACCTCTAATGTTAGCCCTGAAGGGATTCCCGTTAAGGTGACGCTATCGTTAATGAATGACTCACTGCCATCCACATCGATAAGATCAAGGTTCAGCTCAAAAGAGACTTGTTGCTCTGTAAGAACAACATACTCTCCTGTGTTGTTATCTAGCTTGATAATGGCATCTTGGAAGATAAGCTGTTCAATTTCATAAAGGTGGTCACCCGACTCTTTATGAGTGCTCGAAACAACATCTTTTGTATCAATAAATCTACTATCTTCGACAATCCAATACGGGACTTCTGAGTGGTCAGATGCTGGGTAATAGCTGAAGTCGTAATCAGACAACTTACCAGAGTAAACAACTGTGTCAGTCTCAGCTTGATCATCTAATGAACCAATACCGCCATAGATAGAATCATTACCTCCTCCAGTCACAAAGATGTCACTGCCTTGAGCATCAACGTTGGCACCTGCTTGTTGATCACCTACAAAACTCAGTGGTGATTCAGTGTCTCCGCTTAGCATTAAGTCGTTACCAGCATGACCATTATTAAACGCTTGTGTCACCACATGTTCAAAGTCAAGCCCTGGTAAATTACTTGCCTCAAGCAGATCTTTAAGTTCTTCGTCTGTAGACCAGCTTCCGCCTAATGTCACAGGTACAGACGTTACAGGACCGAAAGTAAGGTCAATCTTAACTGGGTCCGCGACAGGCTCTATGTCGATACTCAACGTACCTGAAGCAGAAGAATTGCCATCACTAACAGTGAAATGAATCTGCTCGTAAGTATCCAAGCCGTTCCCAACACCGTCTTTATCGAAAACATCTGCACCAGATTCATGTTCAGCAGGAACATAGCGAACAAGACCATTTTCGATATCAGAAGCGAGTACACTGCTAGAAACCACTTCCCAACCATCAGAACCTTTCACTTGTAGTGAGCCATTTAGAGCAGAAGTGTCAAACTCAACACTTACCTCACTGTCAACGACGCCTAAATGTTCTAGTGTGATAACAATCGCTTCGTCTTCTAATCCGGAAATTTCGTTACTTTGAACCGTTGGAGGGACATCATTATCATCAATATAGCCAACGCCAGATACATCTCCGACTTTAATCACAAGGCTTTCTGTTGATTCAACCAACTGATCATCAATGCTTGGAATGGTAATATCAAAGCCATTCACACCGGCTGGAACAATAAGGTATCCGCCCAAATACTTCACGCCATTAGTAAAAGTTGCGTTCGACAAATCAATGTCTTGAGAGCTCGTACTAGAACCCTCTGCAGAGAAATCCACTTGATACTTAACGGTCTGATCTGTTGCATTATTTAGAGAAACAGAAAATGTGACATTGTCACCTTCAACAACAGTAACACCTGTAATGCTCTGCACCGCAGGTCCATTTTCCGCAACATTACCATCTAGCATTTCGTTAACGATATTGACTGTAGATGGATCGCTAACGCCACTTTCAGAGTCGACTGCCACATATCCAAAGCTGTCTTCGGCAGGAACACCTTCTACATAACGTAACTCCCAGTTACCTTCATTTTTCGTAGAAAAATCTAACTGAGTAATGACCGAACCTTCAGGAAGAGCTAGATCTTTCCCATAACCAACGCTTGTTTCTTGGAATAGCATGAAGTTGCCTTCAGGCTTCAAAAACTCGAACGTTTGAGTCTGTTGGACATTATTTGAATCTAAGTATGTAACCGTAATAAGCGCTGCGTTGTCATCACCGTAATCAAACAATCCACCTAATCCATCTAGACCAAGGTTTACGGAGCCCACAGGATTATTAGACAAATCGACCGTAATCGTTTCACCCTTCTCAATACCCTGCCCGTCATTGTCAGCGATACCATTGCCGATATGTGACACCTGACGGTTGTATTGCGCAAGTTCACCGCTATCAGAGGAAATCGTGATAGAGGCTCCATTTGCTAAATGCTCAATACGGGAATGTGATGGTCCACCATCCTCACTTAATCCCCAGTTATTGAAATCTGATGTAGATTCTGAGCCATTAGGCGTATTTGGACGATCTTTGATACCTAATAAGAAGCCAACATTATCAGCTTCATAGTAAAGACTGTCTTTGTCATAAAGCGTATCGCTTACTTCTTTAATTTCGTGCAACTCACCGTCACTATCTTTAAAGAACAACGTACCTGATGTTGGCAGTTCAGTAATCCGGACATGTAGATCGTTGCCTTTTAAGTCGTCTTCAACATCCGCGATATGATCCTTAGAGTCACCGCTCCCCAGAGGTTTAGTATCGGTATCAAACACAACGTGCGTAAGCTGATCATCGACGACATGCGTAAAGTCTTCACTTTCAGGCTTGTCGTTTACTGGTGTCACATTGACAGTGACGGTGGTAGATTCGGATACACCACCTGATGTCACGACATAAGTGAACGTATCTTCTCCGACGTAGTTATCATCTGGTGTGTAGGTCACCGTGCCGTCGTTGTTTACGATGACGGTACCATTTTTAGGACTATTCTCAGCGTCCAAAGACACCACTTTATCAGCGCCTTCAAACGTGTCGTTACCTAAGACGTTAATTATGGTTGGTGTGTCTTCGACTACATTTGTGCTGTCAGCCTTGATGTCGACTACTGGTGCAACCGTAAAGTCCACCGTTTGGCTAATGCTTTCACCACTTGGGTCGGTGGCGGTAAAGGCCAGTGTTTCTGAGCCGTTCCAGTCTGCCGTTGGAGTGATCGTGGCAATGCCATTGACGATCGCCACTTGGATGTTGCTGTTGCCAGAGACGCTAAACGTTAACTCGCCATCAACGTTATCCACATCGCTGAAAGCGGTATTTAGATCGATGGTGTATGGCGTGAAGTCTTCTGCCAAGGCTTGATCTGCGATGTTACTTTCAACAACAGGCGTGTCGTTTACAGCATTCACGGTGACTTTGACCGTTGCTTGGTCAGTCAGTGCGCCGTCGGAGACGGTGTAAGTGATCTCAGCGTCGCCATGGAAGTTCTCGGCCGGAGTGAAAACAAGTTTGCCATTCACCACTTCAACCGTACCCTGCTCTTTAGGAACAGAGGCTGATTCAATACTCAGCTTGTCGCCATCCACATCAGTATCGTTTGGCAGGACATCAATCGTCACTGGTGTGTCTTCGTCAGTAATCGCCGTGTCATCTTTTGCCACTGGTGCATCATTCTCTGGCGTCACATCAACGCTCACCGTGGTGGATTCCGATACCCCGCCTGACGTGACGATGTAGGTGAAAGTATCTTCACCGACGTAGTTGTCATCTGGTGTGTAGGTCACCGTACCATCGTTGTTTACGATGACGGTGCCATTTTTAGGACCATTCTCAGCGTCCAGTGACACCACTTTATCAGTGCTTTCAAACGTGTCGTTACCTAAGACGTTAATGATGGTTGGTGTGTCTTCGACTACATCCGCGCTATCAGCCTCGATGTCGACTACTGGTGCAACCGTAAAGTCCACCGTTTGGTTAACGCTTTCACCGCTTGGGTCTTTAGCTGTGAACGTAATTGTCTCTTTGCCATTCCAATCCGCAGTCGGAGTGATGGTAGCAACGCCACTCACAATAGAGATTTGGATGCTGTCGTTGCCAGAAACTGAGAAGTTCAGCGCGGAGTCACTATCTTTGAATACTTCATTCAAGTCGATCGTGTATGCATCGAAATCTTCCGATAACACTTGGTCTGCAATGGCATTTTCAACAGTCGGTGCATCGTTAACACGATTCACAACCAAACTGTCACTATCGCTAGCCGTTGGATTTACACCATCCGACACTGACGCGCTGACAGTCAGATCTTTAAGGTTAAGTTCATCATTGTTAACTGCATCGACGCCTGCTTGAGTCAACTTGACTTCATTGCCAACCAACACGAAGTAACCGTTTGAGTTATTTTCTAAAGAAACGGCTAATTGGTCTTCAGGCGTGTCAGTATCGCGAACCGTTAAGGTTGCGACTACTGTATCAGTGTTCACTGCATCTTCAGTGATGCTTTCTACGGCATCAACCTTGATGATTGGCGTGTCGTTCACGGCATTCACGGTGACTTTGACCGTTGCTTGGTCAGTCAGTGCACCATCAGTCACGGTGTAAGTGATTTCGGCGTCGCCATTGAAGTTCTCTGCCGGTGTGAACACCAATTTGCCATCAACGATCTCGACTTTACCTTGTGCTTCAGGAGCAGACGCAGATTGGATCGACAACTTATCGCCATCCACATCAGAATCGTTTGGCAGAACATCAATAGTAACTGCAGTGTCTTCTTGTGTCGTAGCGATGTCATCTTTCGCCATTGGCGCATCATTCACTGGTGTCACTTCGACGTTCACCGTGGTGGACTCACTAACGCCACCGGAAGTGACGATGTAGGTGAAGCTGTCTGCACCGTGGTAGTTGTCGTTTGGCGTGTAAGTTACACTGCCATCAGGGTTGACCGAGACCGTGCCGTTAGCTGGACCGTTATTGGTATCCAGCGATACCACTTTATCGTCGCCTTCGAACGTATCGTTACCTAAGACCTTGATGATGGTCGGCGTGTCTTCCACAACCGTCGCTTTGTCTGCCACGATGTCCGCCACAGGCGCAACCGTGAAGTTTACGGTTTGGCTAATGCTTTCGCCGCTTGGATCGGTAGCTTTAAACGTTAGGATTTCTGAGCCGTTCCAGTCTGCCGTTGGGCTAATGGTCACGATGCCATTTTCAATCGAAACCAACACGTTGCTGTTGCCAGACACTGAGAATTCTAGCGAGGAATCAGAATCTTTGAATACTTCATTCAAGTCGATCGTGTATGCATCGAAATCTTCCGATAACACTTGGTCTGCAATGGCATTTTCAACAGTCGGTGCATCGTTAACACGATTCACAATCAAACTATCACTGTCACTAGCCGTTGGATTTACACCATCCGACACTGACGCGCTGACAGTCAGATCTTTAAGGTTAAGTTCATCATTGTTAACTGCATCGACGCCTGCTTGAGTCAACTTGACTTCATTGCCAACCAACACGAAGTAACCGTTTGAGTTATTTTCTAAAGAAACGGCTAATTGGTCTTCAGGCGTTTCAGTATCGCGAACCGTTAAGGTTGCGACTACTGTATCAGTGTTCACTGCATCTTCAGTGATACTTTCTACGGCTTCAACCTTGATGGTTGGTGCATCGTTCACTGGATTTACTGTAACAGTTACTTTCGCTTCGTCGGTCAATTCACCGTCCGTTACGGTATAAGTGATTTCGGCGTCACCATTGAAGTTTTCTGCTGGAGTGAACACCAGTTTGCCTTCAACAATCTCGACTTTACCTTGTGCTTCAGGTACGGACGCAGATTGGATCGACAACTTATCGCCATCCACATCAGTATCGTTTGGCAGGACATCAATCGTAACCGCGGTGTCTTCTTGTGTCATAGCGATGTCACTTTTCGCCACAGGCGCATCGTTAACCGATGTTACATTGACTTCAACGGTATTGGATTCCGATACCCCGCCTGACGTGACAATGTAGGTGAAGCTGTCTGTACCGTGGTAGTTGTCGTTTGGCGTGTAAGTTACGCTGCCATCAGGGTTGACCGAGACCGTACCGTTGGCCGGGCCGTTATTGGTATCTAGCGACACCACTTTATCGTCGCCTTCGAACGTATCGTTACCTAAAACCTTAATGATGGTTGGAGTGTCTTCCACGACCGTCGTTTTGTCTGCCACAATGTCCGCCACAGGCGCAACCGTAAAGTCCACCGTTTGGCTAATGCTTTCACCGCTTGGATCAGTAGCAGTAAACGTTAGGGTTTCTGAGCCGTTCCAGTCTGCTGTTGGTGAAATGGTCGCGATGCCATTTTCAATCGAAACCAACACGTTGCTATTGCCAGACACTGAGAAGTTTAGCGCTGAGTCGCTATCTTTAAATGCGTCGTTTAAATCAATCGTGTAGGTCGCAAAGTCTTCCGATAACTCTTGATCTGCAATGGCATTTTCAACAGTCGGTGCATCGTTAACACGATTCACAATCAAACTGTCACTGTCGTTAGCTGTTGGATTAACACCATCCGATACTGACGCGCTAATAGATAGGTCTTTAAGGTTGAGTTCGTCGTTGTTAACCGCGTCAACACCCGCTTGAGTCAGCTTGACCTCATTGCCAACCAACACGAAGTAGCCGTTTGAGTTATTTTCTAAAGAAACGGTTAATTGGTCTTCAGGCGTGTCAGTATCACGAACCGTTAAGGTTGCGACTACCGTATCAGTGCTCACTGCATCTTCAGTGATGCTCTCTACTGCATCAACCTTGATGGTTGGCGCATCGTTTACTGGATTTACTGTAACAGTTACTTTCGCTTCGTCGGTCAATTGACCGTCCGTTACGGTGTAGATGATTTCAGCGTGGCCATTGAAGTTTTCTGCCGGTGTGAACACCAGTTTGCCATCAACGATCTCGACTTTACCTTGTGCTTCAGGAACAGACGCAGATTGGATCGACAATTTATCGCCATCCACATCAGTATCGTTTGGCAGAACATCGATAGTAACTGCGGTGTCTTCTTGTGTCGTAGCGATGTCATCTTTCGCCACTGGCGCATCGTTGACCGGTGTCACATTGACTTCAACGGTAGTGGATTCAGACACACCGCCAGAGGTGACGATGTAGGTGAAAGTATCTTTACCGACGTAGTTATCATTTGGTGTGTAGGTCACCGTACCATCGTTGTTTACGATGACGGTACCATTTTTAGGACCATTCTCAGCGTCCAGAGACACCACTTTATCTTTGCCTTCAAACGTGTCGTTACCTAAGACCTTGATGATGGTTGGCGTATCTTCAACAACCGTCGTTTTGTCTGCCTCAATGTCTGCCACAGGCGTTACCGTGAAGTTCACCGTTTGGCTAACGCTCTCGCCGCTTGGGTCTTTAGCTGAGAACGTAATTGTCTCTTTGCCATTCCAATCCGCAGTCGGAGTGATGGTAGCAACGCCACTCACAATAGAGATTTGGATGCTGTTATTGCCAGAAACTGAGAATTCTAGCGAGGAATCAGAATCTTTGAATACTTCATTCAAGTCGATCGTGTATGCATCGAAATCTTCCGATAACTCTTGATCTTCAATGGCATTTTCAACAGTCGGTGCATCGTTAACACGATTCACAATCAAACTATCACTGTCGCTCGCCGTTGGATTAACACCATCCGATACTGACGCGCTAATAGTCAGGCCTTTAAGGTTGAGTTCGTCGTTGTTAACCGCGTCAACACCCGCTTGAGTCAACTTGACTTCATTGCCAACCAACACGAAGTAGCCGTTTGAGTTATTTTCTAAAGATACGGTTAATTGGTCTTCAGGCGTGTCAGTATCGCGAACCGTTAAGGTTGCGACTACCGTATCAGTGCTCACTGCATCTTCAGTGATGCTTTCTACGGCTTCAACCTTGATGGTTGGTGCATCGTTCACTGGATTTACTGTAACAGTTACTTTCGCTTCGTCGGTCAATTCACCGTCCGTTACAGTGTAAGTAATTTCAGCATCACCATTGAAGTTTTCTGCCGGTGTGAAAACAAGTTTGCCATCCACCACTTCAACCGTACCCTGCTCTTTAGGAACAGAGGCTGATTCAATACTCAGCTTATCGCCATCCACGTCAGTGTCGTTAGTCAGTACATCAATGGTAACTGCGGTGTCTTCTTGTATAGATGTGGTGTCATCAACGGCAACAGGACTGTCATTTACAGGCGTAACCGTAACAGTTACTTTCGCTTCGTCCGTCAAATCGCCATCAGTTACGATGTAAGTGATGGTCGCTTCACCATTGAAGTTCTCAGCTGGCGTGAACACCAGTTTGCCGTCGACAATGTCAACTGAGCCTTGCTCTGAAGGAACTGATGCTGATTGAATGCTGAGTGCGTCACCTTCAACATCACTATCATTGACTAAAACATCAATCGTAACAGAGGTGTCTTCTTCTGTCGTAATTACATCGTTTTCTGCGTTTGGCGCATCATTGATAGGCAGAATATCGAGATTTGCAGAACCAGATACCACTTGGTCTTCGTCATCAATAATGTCGAAAGTGAAAGAGACTTCTGTGTCGTCATCGATTTGAGGAGTGAAAGTCCACGTTCCATCACCATTGTCGACAAGAGTGCCATTCCCTTTATCGATAATGAGGTTCTCAACAGATAATGTGTCTTTGTCTTCATCATCAACATTTGACAGTAACTCTTCCGTCGTAATGATGATTGAACCACCATCCTCTTCAATCGCATCTAGAGTAACTGGCGTTGTTGCCAAAGGTTTATCAGTGCTGTCAGCACTCGTTTGAAGATTACTTCGGAATAGATCGTTCAGTGCTAGAACTTGTGTTTGCGATAGTCCTAGAGACTCAATACCAATGGTTTCAAAACTGGTGGATGCCAAGAGTTCAGTACCATCGCGAACAATTGTCGCACTGGTTTGCAGACTAGAGCCGCCGTTCTCACCAGCTGCTGGCGCAAACTCTTCATCTACAGCAGAAGGGTCTTGTCCTTGTTCGATTGCACTAATAATTTGTAAAACATCATCAGTGACATCTTTAGAACCCTGCTCTTGAGTCAATTGCACGTTTAAATCCAGAGGGCCAACATCTGTTGATGTCACAACCACTTCTCCTGGTAGTGGCTGTTGTCCCTCCGTTAGTACTCTCAGCTTCCCATCTAATCCTATTACAACGACTTGATTGCCGAGTGAAACTAACGCTGTACGATCCATATAAAACTTCACCCCAAATTACTGTCAACTTTTTGACTAATGATACTAATTTGCTATATATTGCCCGAATATATACTGCAATAACAGTAATTTGATGCCTATTTTCAACTTATAAGTCACAATTTTTCCATATTGTCGATTTTCAGTTGGTGGGTGATTGAGATCTTTGTATAAGCAACTATAAAATGTAACAAAACCAAATAAAGGTGATATTAGTTCGAAGTTAAGCCCCAGTTAGGCGTATTTTCGTATCACTTTTGAAACACATTCTAAACAAAGCGATTGGTTACATCGTCGATTATTAGTGGTATTGTGCGCTAAATTATTGACGCCCTTATAGGTATTCCACTTATAAGCCCTCTCGCCTCGAGAAATTACATAACCATCTAGGAGAATCACAGTGAAGTGGACTCGTGCCAACGCCTTTTGTATTGGTGTATTCGCCGCTAGTCATGCTTTTGGGCAAACACTAGAGCAAGCCGTAGAAAATACGCTAAAAACAAATCCCGATATTAAAAGCGCGTTCAATGAATTCGTTAGCAAGCAGTATGTGAATGAAGCATCTGGCGGTGCTTACCTCCCTTCCGTCGATCTTGACGCAGGTATCGGTTACGAAGGTATAAATCCTGCAGAATCAGGACGAGACTCAACCGATCTGACTCGTAAAGAAGCCACTATCACTTTAACGCAATTGATTTGGGATGGCTCTGCCACTCTTAATGATATGGACCGTACTGCTGCAGATGCAGAATCTGTGCGATACCAACTACTTGCGGATGCGCAAGACACTGCGTTGGAAGTGACTAAGGTGTACTTAGATTCCGTTAAAGCGTATGAAATTCTTTCTCTTTCAGAGAACAACCTGAAAGTTCATAAGAAAATTTATGAAGACATTAAAAAACGTGTCAACTCAGGTATCGGCTCGACCGCAGACCTGACTCAAGTTGAGGCGCGTTTAGCAAAAGCGCACGGTAACTTAGTTGCGGCTCAAAATAACCTGTTTGATAACCAAACGATGTTTACGCGTCTTGTCGGACAATCGCCACAAGGATTGATCTTCCCACGCGCGGATCAAAACTTCATCCCATACACAATCGATGAAGCGATTGACTTGGCATTTGAATCTCACCCTGTCATCAAAATCTCGGTTGCAGATGTGGATTCTGCGAAGTTCCAGTACAAACAATCGAAAGGAACTTACTACCCGACCATTTCTGTAGAAGCAGCACAAACATGGCGCAACGATGCCGGCGGTATTGAAGGCAGCAGCGATGAAACGACAGCAATGCTTCGAATGCGTTACAACTTGTTCAACGGTGGTAGTGATGTTGCGAACGCAGAAAGCTTTGCATATCAGTTAAACAAAGCGAAAGATCTACGAGAGCGTGCATACCGAAATGTCGAAGAAGGACTTCGCTTGTCTTGGAGTGCGTTAGATTTAACTCTGCAACAAAAAGAGTTCTTAGCTGACCACGTAGACTCAGCTTCTGAAACGGTCATTGCTTACGAAAAGCAATATCGCATTGGTAAGCGTACTCTACTTGACCTTTTAAACACTGAAAACGAACTGTTCGAAGCAAGAAAGAACTATTTAGACGCTAAATACGCGGAACAATACGCGAAGTACCGAGTGATGAATGCTACGGGTCAACTGTTGAATGCCTTGCGTGTTGATGTACCAACAGAATGGAACCAGAAGGTGGAGTACTAATCATGAAACCGATGAAACTGCTATTGGCATTAAGCATTATCGCCGTTACGCAACAAGCAATCGCTGAAGATGAGTACGATTACCGTGCATTCCCTACCGCAGAGCAAATTGCTGACTTACAAGACGAAGATAACGACGGTGTGATTAACGCTCGCGACCTATGTCCGGGGACGCCAGCTGGCTCTGAAGTTGACAATGATGGCTGTGGCGAATACATCAAAGCATCTGAGAAAATGCAGGTTCGTGTGCTATTTGCCAACGATTCTGATGAGATCAATCCGGTATTTCGTCGTCAAATTCGTGAGTTGTCTGACTTCTTGAAGGATTACCCAACGACCTCGATTGAACTACAAGGTTACGCGAGTAAAACAGGTGGTTCAAAACACAATCAAGATCTCTCTGAACGACGAGCGAAAAACGTGCGTGACGCGCTACTAAGTTACGGTATTGAACCAAATCGTGTTCGCATCATTGGTTTTGGTGACACACATCTAGCAGAGCAAGGCACCGATCAGGTAAGCCACGCACTTAACCGCCGAGTGACCGCATCTGTTGTTGGTTACAAAGGTAAAGTTAAAAAAGAGTGGACGATCTTTACGACGCTTCCTCAAGCAGAAAGCTAATCTAAACTTTTACACTCTCACATCGCACTCAGATTTGACAAAAGGAGCTTCGGCTCCTTTTCTTTTCATAGTGGCTTGAAGCCGTATTATGCTTTAGGAATCGGCGCTTTAGTGGTAATCTAGCGGCGTCATAACAATGAGAGTTTTGAAATGAGCAAACTTACATCAGATATCCAAGCAAACCTTGATCTTTTCGTAGCAGAAACGAAAGAAAGCCAACTCGTTTGGGGTCTACGCAATGAAGAAGGTTGGTTGTCTTGCGATTCAACTGAGTTCGAAAATAGCGAAGTAATGCCTTTCTGGTCTTCAAAAGAAGATGCTGAAGCGCATAACGTTGAAGAGTGGGCAGATTTTACTGTTCTTGAAATTCCACTAGATATCTTTGTAGAAGATTGGCTTCTGACTCTTGCTGAAGACGGCGTTCTTGTTGGTACAAACTGGAATGATCAGCTAGAAGGCAAAGAAATGGAGCCTCAAGATCTAGCGAAGCTATACGTAGACTAATCGCGTTGACCTCGGCACTTGTGCCGGGGTTTCTATTCCCTCCCCTAATTCTCAACACAAATATCGACCCACTTCATAGTTTTTCCATTCAGTATTGTTTATTCACTTCACGTGGTCACATCGCCTATAAGATAATGGGTATAACATACTGAAAAGATTATATAAGAAAAACACAAGGCTACTTCCTTATGCGCGCGCTGTCTCCTTTGCTTGCGTCACTGCTTTTTTGCAGTCAAATATACGCAAGTGACTCTACCGAGATTGAACACACCCAAAACTTTACGCAATGGCACGCTGTCTATCAAACAACGTTACACAACGATGCGGCTTCTGCTCTTAGCATGCTTCAAGACCGTTATCATACTTCCGTCTCTGACAGCGAAAGACTTTACGTCAGTGGGTTGATTTATGAGTATATGGCTAACATCAAGCAGCCTTATTACGGAAGTAGCCAAATCTTAAACAATGATTTCGCGAAGTTAGAATCTGAGTACATTCTCGCTTTAAACGAACGTAAACATGGCAGTTATGACGCTTCTGTTGCCAGTTTCAGCTCGTTAAGGCAAAAGATGAAACAAAATGGTGACGTGGAAGGTAAAGCGTTGATGAATTACCAACTTTGCTACACGCTAAACCAGCAAGGCCGTTACCACAAGGCAAACTTCTTTTGCTCATCTCTCGAAAGCCATTTAGACGATAAGCACGCAGAAGTCTTCCCTGCAGACTTGGCGTTGCGAGTCGTAGCGAACAACTACAATTATCGCGGCGACTACGAAAAAGCTCTGAGCTTGTACCGCCGCCTGCTTGCCAATATGTCTTATCAAAGCGACCCATCTGGTATTTATAACGATGTCGGCAATTTACTGGCCGAATTAGGACAGTTTGAGCAATCGGAGCAATACCTCATCCAATCCTTGCTTGCGCGTCAACTTGAGGAGGCCCCACTCAAAGTGGCGCAAGTCGAACACAGCTTAGCTCGGATGTATAACAAATCGAAAGATTTCGATAAGGCCATTAACCACTACCAGAACTCATTGAAAATCTTGGAAGAGCTCCACTATCCGTATGGACAAGGCTTGGCGTATTTGGGTCTTGCTTCCGCTATTGCTGAAATTGGCAACCTTGAACAAGCCGTCAAATACATTAACAAAGCACTCGGTTTGGGCGAGCGATACGAAAACAACCATTTACAAACCGAGGGGCATTTAGCCGCTGGTTTTGCTTATCTGAAAAATGACGCGCCAGAAAAGGCGATCGAGCACGGTAAAGAAGCGTTCACACTAGCAATGGAAAACTCAAGGCCATTGCTACAAGCGAGAGCACAACTGTTGCTGTCCAATGCTTACCAAAAACTTGGGGATTACAAAGCGGCGCTAAGTCACTATGAAGCGTATGCTACATTAGAACTAGATAACCGAGACACCAGTAACATCAAGGCAATGGAAGCTCTCGACCTCACCAAAAATGAATACGAATACGAACTGCAACTGATCAAACTTGCGAACGAGCGGAATTTAAAGCAGAGCGAGTTTGAAAAGCTTGCAGATCAAAAACGCGCGTACAATTTTGTGGTTGCCTGCTTAGTACTTCTTTTGGTGTTGGCAATAATGGCTCAGCGACAAACTCGAAACAAAGCACGGATAGACAGTTTAACGTGCGCCTTAAACAGAACCGCGATCATTGAAACCATCAAAAGTCAAACCTCGAAAACTCATCAAGAGATGCGATATGTTCTGGCTTTAATTGACTTAGATAACTTTAAAGCCATCAATGATACCTACGGCCACCCTACAGGCGATTTGGTTTTGAAACACGTTTGTCAAAGCATCCGCGTAAAACTCAACAAAGGTGAATACATCGGGCGTTTAGGTGGAGAGGAATTTGTTCTTTTACTCAAAAACGTTGATGAAATTGATGTACCTTTCCGAGTTCAAAGCTTGCATAAAACCATTTCGGAAAAGCAAATCAAAACGGAAAGAAATGAAGACCTTCGTGTAACGGCAAGCTTGGCCTATCTATCGACATCAATGCCACTCACCAACTTCGATGAGCTGTACTCGATATTAGACCAAGCTTTGTATCAGGCGAAGAGAAATGGCAAAAACGCGGTTGTTGATGCGTACAATGAGCCAATTAACCTGAGTTCAGAATTTGCAAATTCGTGAAGGTCTGTTTACAGACCTTCTGATTCCTGCTTTTGAACCAAAGATTTCATAACTGCATCTTTGTTATTCAAGTAATCATCGAGCCCGGCTTTGCGTAAATCACACGATGGGCAATCGCCACAACCATCACCGATGATGCCGTTGTAGCAAGTTAGCGTGTTTTCACGAACCAGTTGCAACGCATTGTATTGATCCGCTAACGCCCATGTTTCTGCCTTATTGAGCCACATCAGCGGTGTTTTGATCGTCAAAGCTCGATCCATACCTTTCACCAACGCCGTGTTCATTGATTTCACAAAATCATCTCGGCAATCTGGGTAGCCACTAAAGTCCGTTTCACACACGCCCGTAATCACCGTATCGGCACCGATTTGGTAAGCATAAATGCCAGCAAGAGTTAAGAACAAAATATTACGGCCAGGCACAAACGAATTCGGCAAGCCATTCTCTTGTAATTCGTGAGAAACAGGGATGTCATCACGCGTCAGAGAGCTGATAGCAAGTTCATTCAGTAAACCGACATCCATCACTTTATGCGCTTTTACACCAAGGTCTTTGGCGATCTTTTGCGCAACTTCGATCTCCAGTTTATGACGTTGGCCATAATCAAAAGTGATTGCATGCACTTCATCAAACTCTTTAAGGGCTTGCACGAGACAGGTTGTCGAGTCTTGCCCGCCACTGAAAACAACAACAGCTTTTTTCATTTTACTCTCCGAGCTTAAGCAATACTTAGGTATTTATGAGTTTGAATAGATAGACGCCAATTGCGCGAGATGCACGTTTCGATACACAACTGAGTTGCGCGAGGCTTCTGGCTGATTGGTTGTAAAGCGATCACCGTTTCTGTCTTTATATCAGCGTTTGCAAGTAGTTCATCAAGATGATCGATGTCTTTTTGCGTACCGACTGGGTGCTTGATTTCATTAGCACGCTCTAAAGCACTTTTCAGTACGGGCAATTTACCTTTCATCGCCACTTTTGGTGACACTGTCACCCACGTTTTTTCAGACGTGACGACTTCTGATGTCCCACTGGTTTCAATCTGGCACTGACAGCCCATATCTTCAAACGCTTTGCTCAACGGACGCAAATCGTAAATGCACGGTTCACCACCAGTGATAACAATATGCTTCGCATTGAAGCCTTGCTGTTTGTATTGTTCTACGATGTCTTCAGCCGATGCCGTGCACCAAGTCGGAGAATCTTCCGTCTTCACCAAAATATCACCGATAGGACGCTGATCTTTTTCTTCGGCATCCCACGTTTGTTTTGTATCACACCAACTGCACCCGACTGGGCACTCTTGCAAGCGAACGAAAACGGCAGGAACACCAGTAAAGATCCCTTCCCCTTGGATGGTTTCAAACATCTCATTTAGCTTATACAACGCAGAACTCACTTAACTCATAAAACTTCGAGGCGAAGACCTTAATGGAGAGGCGTGTCTAGGTCAATTCAAACCAAAAATTAATTGTTAAAATAGCCCATTTTGTAGTTTCATACTCAGGTTCCCATTATTTTAAGGTAAGTAAAGATGTACAAACTGATCGCCCTAGACATGGACGGCACGTTATTAAACAGTGACAAAGCGATTTCAGAAGAAAACAAACACGCTATCGCGAAAGCTCGTGAAGCTGGCGTTACTGTCGTTTTGGCTTCTGGCCGCCCACTTGAAGGCATGCAGGCAAAATTGGATGAGCTGAATATTCATTCCGATAAAGATTTTGTCCTTTTCTACAATGGTTCTATGGTTAAAAACGTAGGTACAAACGAAATTATCCACCAGCAAATCATTGATGGTAAAGCTGCTAAATTAGTCGCTCGTAAAGCGAAAGAATTAGGCGCTTATGTGCACGCATTCAGCCAAGTGCACGGCTTGATCACTAATGAGAACAACCCATACACTGACATCGAAGCCAACATTAATGGCTTAGATGTGACAGAGATGAATTTTGAATCGCTAGAAGATGATCATCCAATCATCAAAGCAATGATGGTTGCCGAGCCAAGTAAACTCACTGAGGTCATCGCTGGGCTTCCGCCTGAAATGCGTGAAGAGTTTACTGTTGTTCAAAGTGCCCCATTCTTCCTAGAGTTTCTTAACCCAGCGAGTAACAAAGGCATCGGAGTTGCGGCGATTGCTGAGTTCTTAGGAATTCAACCAGAAGAAGTGATCTGTATGGGTGATGCTGAAAATGACCACCACATGCTGAAGTACGCAGGTCTTGGTATCGCGATGGCAAATGCGATGGAAGAAACCAAGAAAATCGCAGATTACATCACTGAAAGTAACGACGACCACGGCGTAGCGAAAGCAATTGAGAAATTTGTTCTTAACGCTTAGATCTCG
This sequence comes from Vibrio sp. YQ_11, assembly GCF_043103065.1. Taxonomy (NCBI): domain Bacteria; kingdom Pseudomonadati; phylum Pseudomonadota; class Gammaproteobacteria; order Vibrionales; family Vibrionaceae; genus Vibrio; species Vibrio sp. YQ_11. The sequence goes on from NZ_JBICJM010000048.1 coordinate 301,496, forward strand.
CTTTATAAAAGTAGCTTTACAGAATTAAGCACCTAAAACACAAAAAGCCTCGCGAATTGCGAGGCTTTTTACTTGATACCGAAGAACTTATTATTCTGACAGATTGAGCTCTTCTTGGTACTGATTTTGATGAGTCAATCTTCTAGCCATAAAGATGAACAACAGCATCAATATCGGATAGTGGAACGTCATAAACACCAATGACCAAAAACCGCTGGAAGAGACGCTCGTCGCTGCAAACAAATACACCTGCTGAGTCAATATCAACGCCAAAGTGACAAAAATCATCTGCTTACTGTTTAATCTCACCTGAGACTCCTTAAACGTAAGCACGAGTGCAGAAGCCGTGATCAACATCGCTAACCAGTTGCCAAACACAGGTAACGGCCAAATCACCGAAATAACGGCTGTCACAGCAGTCAACGTAAACCACACTCCTTTTGAGCTGAGGAGTTGATCAACATTGACCTCTGGATTCGTTTCCAAACGTAATACGTGCCAAGCAACCAAGATGCCCAACAAGGCGCCCAGTAACATATCAAGAATAAACGCAGAACCTAGGAAGAACTTGCACAGCATGACTATTAGCGTGATAGCGGCCATCAACACTGTGGTGCTGTTAAATCCAAAGCTGTGCGTTCTTTGGAACAAAAATGTCAACACACAGAACCAAACCGCAATAGGCAAGCTTGGAAAACTAAAGCCGTAACTGTTTGGAAGTTCCGCCATAGGCACGTACACATGCGGCCTTGGTAGAGAAAATCCCTGCTGTGCCACCAAAACCATTAAAGATGTCGCGGTAATGGCGAAGAACAGTCGGTACACAAAGCGACTATCAAAGCGCATCATGACGAACGGGAATAAAAACAGCAAAATAGTCGGCGTCGTCAGCTCCATCACTACGCTTGCAAAGTCGTACGCGGCTTTGTAACTGTTGTCTGAAAGCTCACCAATCCAACCTTGCAGTTCCATCACCCAAGAGAGCTCGACCTGACGAAATGTAGGTGCAGACTCAATTAGCTGTGTAACGTAAGAAACCGGCTGGTTTGTTGCATTAGCAAAAAGGTTAACAACTTCTGGCCATTGAGCCGGATAGCGATATTGAGATGCCGTAAGTTCACTTGGGTTAAGCAGCATGGCAGAAGCCACTTCCACACCGTAATGAGGCGCAAACCAAGAAGGCAGCTCGTTTCCACCCAATGAGTTATTCATAGAAAAGGCGATAACTTCAGAATCAGATACGCAGTCGAACAAGATCGCAGTTGAGGTTCTACCCAACTCATTACCGACAGTTACTGCAAGCCCCGTTTCTTCCCACGTTTCTCGTTGCGCGGCAATTTCTGGAGATTCACCTTCAATAATAGTACCTCCCGGCAAGGAGATTTTGTTGGTGAGAATTTCATGAACCAGTACAAGCTTGTCGTCGGCTCGAACAACACAGAGCGCGCCTTTAATTCCATTCAATGACGCACCGGATACCGATTTTGCCATTGTCACTGAAGACGTAGAAAGCAAAGCAAAAAAGAGAGTGAGAAAAAACAACTGTCTCAGCACAAGATAAACCTTTAATGAAGAGAATAATGACCAATGCATGATGGCAGTATTACCAATATTTTTCGACATAAATTAAGTAACGAGTTATGCATATGATGCACAAGTCAAAAAAGTCATCGGAGAAAATTCTTAATGTAAATCTGACAAAAATCAGACAAAACGTGAAATATTGATCGCAATTCTGCCAGTTATATAAGCAAACTGTCAGGATAAAGTCATAGGTATTTTGTGGGTTCTCATATTTAAAACAACAAAAATGGGCTTATTATTCGAAAACAATAAACCCCATTTATGATTAGTATGACTTTATAGCTTTATCCACGCATGAGTCCATGCAGAACCTACGCCCGGCTCATAAGCGCTTGGCGTCGAACCACACCAAAGACTATTTGGCCACGGTAAACATTGATAAGACGAGCCCTGATTAGTCACAACATCGCCAGCGAGGTATTGAGCTCCAGCTTGATAGATGTTAATTGAAGGAACAGACACAACTGGCGACTCAGTCGGCGGGATGACCTGATCTTGATGTGACGTACAGTTTGCATCGCTCACTGCTTGCCAAACGCCCCAGGAACCCGATTCTGCTGGATTATCGCCTTGAGTCCACCATTGCGCTTGCCACACTTTTCCATTCCACGTGACCGTATCGCCTTTATTGTAAACAGATGAGGCTTGCCATTCGTTTGCACAGCTTCCTGTTGGTGGCGACGTTACCGATTTGGCTGTTGCAGACACAACCGCTTGATATAACGTACTGGTTTTATCAACGCCAAAGTTCAACGTCACTCTAGCTTCACCTGCTTGTGATGCGCCGAACTCCACATCCACACGACAGCTCGTATTGGCAGCTAACGTTGTTTGAGAACATTGATCGTTGGCAATCAGTGCTGCATCAGTCACTCCTGAGCCGCCAATGCGTACATTTTCGACAGTGAATGCAGTATTTCCCGAATTACTAATCACAAATCCATGCTGCTTGAGTTCGCCAACATTAAACGCTGGCAACGTTTGATTAGCAGTGTAAACAACAGAAACGTTATCTTTCGGAGGCGTTGAAGTGCCGATGACGCCATCCACAAAACTGCGCAATGCAGCAATATCACTGTACACGCCGTACATACCCGGACGTGCACACCCTATTCCCCAGCTAACCACACCAAGTTGGGTAATCGCACCGCCGCGATTAATAACGATCGGGCCACCGCTGTCACCCTGACATGAATCTATCCCACCTTGCGGAATGCCTGCACAGAATGCCACTTCCCCAACGGTGGTGTAGTTTCCACCCGCCTGACGACAAGTGGCATCCGACACGAGTGGAACATCGACTTCTTGCAATCTTGTTGGCGAACTTCCGCCTTCTGACGTTCGACCTAAACCTGCAACTGTCAACCAATCTCCAATACTGGCGTACTGCGCCAAGCTGCCGTCAGCAATTTCAACTGCGGATACACCTTGAGGGACAGAATCTAGCTTTAGAACCGCAATATCATAAGAAAGCGTGGCGCGGCGATAAGACGGATGCATGTGGATTTCACTCACATTCGCTCTTACTCCATCGGTGCCGTTGTACACGACGCCACCAATTTTCACGGCGATTTGACTCGGTGAATCGCCCTCCACACAGTGAGCCGCCGTCAATACATAGCCATTGCCAATGTAACTGGCACCGCAATAGGAGCGATTGCTGTAGCGACTTACAATTTGTGTGTAGAACTTCCATTCAGTTGGATCGGCGGTAATGCCGCCCACGATTTTCGGTTGAATGATGTGGTTTTGCGTCTGTGATAAATCATCAGCACTTGCAAACATTGGCAAGACTGCCAAAGCAAGTAACGATTTTGATAGTTTCAAAGTATTATCCTCTTGTTTTTTTTAAGCACGATCCTCGTGCTACTCATAAAACAAGCAGACAAATTCAATGTTACCAATGTAAGTTGAGTAGCAAATTCATAGCTTGCGAGCCACTTAAACGCAAAAGTCTATTGATGAACTGAATGATTTCAATGCCACATGGTTTCTGTCACTGAATTACCGTCAACGAGACGTATTAATTACGATGGATTTAAGGGCTTTCGCAAACAGTGAATATGATGCCCAAACCCTTGTTTTTCATACAATGCGAGTGCTTGGCGGTTAAAACTCCAAACCTCAACAAACATCTGGGTTGCGCCGTAATCGATAAAGGTAGTCTCTATCTTATCGAGCAAAGCTTGAGCCGTTCCTTGCTTTCGATATTCCGGCATCACATACAACTCATCCACACTGCCCATCATCACAGGTTGGCTGACAACGGAAGTTAACTCACAAAAGTGACCAGAGACAAAACCAATAACTTCATCACCGACTTTCGCTACATATACCAAACACTCGGGATTATCGATGTAACGAGCAATGCTTTTCTCTTGCTCGATTTCTTCGGCAGTTTTAAACAATTCAGGGGATTGAACATGGTGCTCATCGTGCAAATCGAACATAAGATCGTTGAGCACTTCTAAATCATCAAAACTCGCAGCTTTGATTACAAATGCAGACATACTAAGGGTTACCAAAATTTGAGTCCGTATAGTGTGTTGCGAAAACGCAGGCTTGGCAAGCCACAAAAGCGCCTACTCACGATTGTTTTCTGGAGCACCAACGCAAAAAAGCCCCTGTACAAATCGGCATACAGAGGCAGAACCAAACTACGGAGTTCGAGGATCAGGGTTTCATTTGAGTACGACGATAAATTGTTAGCGTCGTAATACTCGCTCTATTTCGTTTAGGCTCGTTGGATCATCAATCGTCGATGGCACGGTGTATTGTTCACCATCAGCAATTTGGCGGATGGTTCGACGCAGAATTTTACCCGAGCGTGTTTTCGGTAAGCGATCGACAACCAGTGCGTGTTTGAAGCATGCAACCGCGCCAATCTCATTTCTCACCTTGCCCACAAGTTCACCTTCTAGCGCTAACTCATCAACCTTCACGCCATCTTTCAGCACAACGAAACCAAGTGGTAGCTGCCCTTTAAGATCATCGTGAATGCCAACTACTGCACATTCTGCGATGGCTGGGTGACCACCAACAATTTCTTCCATTTCACCAGTAGACAGACGGTGGCCAGCCACGTTAATCACGTCATCGATTCGTCCCATGATGAACAAGTAACCATCTTCATCAAGGTAGCCGCCATCGCCAGACACATAGTAACCCGGGAATTGGCTTAGGTAGCCTGTCTCAAAACGATCATGGTTTCGCCACACGGTTGGTAAGCAGCTTGGCGGTAACGGACGTTTTAGCGCAACGAAACCTTGTTGATTAGGTTTTACTGGTTCACCCAGCTCATCGAGGATTTCTACTTGATAACCCGGAATAGGCTTAGTTGAAGAGCCCGCTTTTACTGGCATCATTTCAATGCCCGTTGGGTTCCCCGCAATAGCCCAACCTGTCTCTGTTTGCCACCAGTGATCGATAACCGGTTTGTCCGTTTTACTTTGTACCCATTCCAGCGTAGGAGGATCTAAACGCTCACCAGCCATAAAGATAGTTTTCAGGTTTGACAGATCATACTGCTTTAAGAACTCGCCTTCTGGATCTTCTTTCTTAATCGCGCGGAAAGCGGTAGGCGCAGAGAACAACGCATCCACTTTATACTCGTCACAAACACGCCAGAATGCGCCCGGATTTGGTGTTCTGACTGGCTTACCTTCAAACAGTATTGTGGTGCAACCGTGAATTAATGGCGCGTAAACAATATACGAGTGACCCACTACCCAGCCCACGTCGGATGCCGCCCAGAACACACCACCTTGCGGGATGTTGTAGATTGCGCTCATTGAGTACTTCAGTGCCACGGCATGACCACCGTTATCACGCACTACGCCTTTTGGTTTACCTGTCGTACCCGAGGTGTAAAGGATATATAGCGGATCTGTCGCCAGTACTGGTACACAAGCATGTGGAAGTGCTTGGCTGTACTCTTGCTGCCAGTCCAGATCTCTCTCTTGGTTTAGCTCGGCTTCACATTCTGGACGCTGGAAAACAAACACTTTCTCTGGCTTCCAACGACTGTCCATGATCGCTTTGTCAACCAAAGGTTTGTACGGAATGATTTTGCTGATTTCAATGCCACACGATGCCGTCATAATGACTTTTGGCTCTGCATCTTCAATACGTACCGCCAGCTCATTAGGCGCAAAACCACCAAACACAACTGAGTGAATCGCACCCAAACGCGCACAAGCAAGCATTGCCATTGCCGCTTCTGGGATCATCGGCATGTAAACAACAACTCGGTCGCCTTTTTCAACGCCTTGGGCAGAAAGCATACCGGCAATTTTCGCAACTTGATCGCGTAGCTCTCGGTAAGTGTAAGTCTTTTTATTTCCCGTTACTGGTGAGTCATAAATTAGCGCAGTATTATCACCACGTCCTTGTTCGCAATGGTAATCCAGTGCCAACCAAGACGTATTCATCACCCCATCTGGGAACCAACGTTCGATGCCGTTCTCATCAGATTTCAAGATGGTTTTAGGAGATTCAAACCAGTCGATATTCTCCGCTTGAGCGCGCCAAAAACTCTCCGGTTCGTTTTTCGCCCATAAATATTCTTTTTCGTATGAAGACATATTGCTTCCTCCAGTATGTCCTGACATTGCTCTCGTTCTATTCAAAGACCGTTCTTTTCACTCAAAGACATCAGAGGGTACACGCACAAATCCCTCCATTAGTATTCTCGCACTTCGGCTCATGATGGCTTTTTGTACCACCCAGCCTTGTTCGGTTTGCTTCGCTTTTGCACCGACTTTTAACGTCCCTGACGGATGACCAAAAGTCACTGACTCTTTTTCGCCTCCACCAGCAGCCAGATTGACTAATGTTCCCGGTACACACGCCGCCGAAGCAATCGCAACGGCTGCTGTTCCCATCATTGCATGGTGAAGTTTGCCCATCGACAACGCACGTACCAGCACATCAATTTCCGACTCATTGACCTCTTTACCACTTGAGGACTGGTAACTTTTCGGCTTGGATACAAACGCGACCTTTGGTGTGTGCTGGCGTGTCTGAGCTTCTTCAAGTTCAGAAATCAACCCCATCTTCAACGCACCATGCGCACGGATGGATTCAAACATCGCCAACGCTGCGTCGTCGTTGTTAATTTGATCTTGCAGCTCCGAGCCCTGATATCCTATCGATTCAGCATCAATAAAGATGGTTGGAATACCCGCGTTGATGAAGGTAGCGTTAAACGTACCCACATCAGGCACCACCAAATCATCGACCAAGTTGCCAGTTGGGAACATGCTGCCTTCCCCAGCTGCCGGATCGACGAAATCGACCTGAATCTCAGCGGCTGGAAATGTCACACCATCAAGTTCAAACTCTCCGGTCTCTTGCACGAATCCGTTCACAATCGGCACGTGAACCAAGATAGTTTTGCTGATGTTCACCTGCCAAACACGCACAGTCACAATGCCATTTTCTGGAATACGATCTTGCGGGATCAGACCAGCATGAATCGCAAAAGGCCCAATTGCGGCAGACAAGTTCCCGCAGTTCCCACTCCAATCGACGAATGGCTTATCTATCGACACTTGTCCGAACAGGTAGTCGACATCGTGGTCGTCTCGGCTGCTGCGCGAAACAATTACCGTTTTACTGGTGCTAGAAGTGGCGCCGCCCATTCCGTCGATTTGTTTAGCGTAAGGATCCGGGCTGCCGATAACTCGCAACAACAGTTTGTCACGCGCTTCACCTGCGACTTGCGCCTCTGTTGGCAAATCTTCAAGGTTGAAAAAGACACCTTTACTCGTGCCGCCACGCATGTACGTCGCAGGCACTTTGATTTGGCTCATTTGATTCGGAGTATTGTTTTCCATAATTACTCCTTATTGCGCCAAGAAATCTTGTGCGAAACGCTGCAGTACGCCACCTGCGTTATACACGTGCACTTCGTCAGCGGTATCTAAGCGACAAGTAACCGGAACGTCGACTTTCTCACCGTTGCTACGTGTAATAACCAAGGCTAGATCTGCACCCGGCTTGATTTCACCAACCACGTCATACAGTTCTGTACCATCCAGTTCTAATGTATTGCGGTTAACACCCGGCTTAAATTGCAGTGGTAACACGCCCATGCCAACCAAGTTGGTACGGTGAATACGCTCAAAGCCTTCTGCAACGATAGCTTCTACACCAGCTAATCGAACGCCTTTTGCTGCCCAGTCACGAGATGAACCCTGACCATAATCAGCACCAGCGACTACGATCAGTGGCTGTTTGCGGTTCATGTAGGTTTCAATCGCTTCCCACATGCGTACAACCTGACCTTCTGGCTCGATTCGCGCCAGAGAACCCTGAACCACTTCACCGTTCTCTTTCACCATTTCGTTAAATAGTTTCGGGTTAGCAAAGGTCGCACGTTGCGCCGTTAAGTGATCGCCACGGTGAGTCGCGTAAGAGTTGAAGTCCTCTTCCGGTACACCCATTTTGGCAAGGTATTCACCCGCCGCACTGCTCGCCATGATCGCGTTGGATGGTGATAAGTGGTCTGTTGTGATGTTGTCACCAAGAACCGCTAATGGACGCATACCAGACAGGGTTCTTTCACCTGCAAGCGCTCCCTCCCAGTAAGGAGGACGGCGAATGTAGGTACTCATCGGACGCCAGTCGTAAAGCGGGTTGGCGCTTTTCTCTGCATCATCGAGCTTAAACATCTGGATATAAACTTGGTTAAACTGCTCTGGTTTAACGTGTTTGCCTACAACGGCATCAATCTCTTCATCGCTTGGCCACAAATCATTTAGGTAAATTGGTTTACCGTTTTGGTCAGTGCCAAGTGCATCACGCTCGATATCAAAACGAATCGTACCCGCTAGCGCATAAGCGACAACCAATGGTGGTGAAGCCAAGAAAGCTTGCTTTGCGTAAGGATGAATTCGACCATCAAAGTTACGGTTACCAGACAGTACGGCTGTTGCGTAAAGATCGCGGTCAATGATCTCTTGTTGGATTTTCGGATCCAACGCGCCACTCATACCGTTACAAGTCGTACATGCGTAACCGACAATACCAAAGCCAAGCTTCTCTAGCTCTGGTAGTAGGCCTGCTTCTTCCAGGTAAAGACGCGCAACTTTAGAACCCGGAGCAAATGATGACTTCACCCAAGGCTTACGCACAAGGCCGAGCTCATTGGCTTTCTTCGCGACGAGGCCAGCAGCAACCACGTTCCTTGGGTTACTGGTGTTCGTACAGGATGTGATAGCAGCGATGATCACCGCGCCATCTGGCAACTCGCCCTCTTTCTCTTCCCATGTACCAGAAATGCCACGTTGCGCCAGTTCAGAAGTTGGCAAACGGCGGTGCGGGTTTGAAGGACCAGCCATGTTACGGCTGACAGATGACAAATCGAATTCAAGTACGCGCTCGTAAACCGCAGTATCAAGATCGTCTGCCCAAAGTCCGGTTTGTTTTGCGTATTTCTCAACTAAGTCAACTTGCTGTTCGTCACGACCGGTTAGTTTCAGGTAGTTGATGGTCTGCTCATCGATGTAGAACATACCCGCTGTTGCACCGTATTCTGGCGTCATGTTGGAGATGGTTGCACGGTCACCAATTGTTAGGTCGCGAGCACCTTCACCAAAGAATTCAAGATAAGAAGAGACAACACGCTCATTACGTAAAAACTCGGTAATCGCCAAAACAATATCCGTTGCGGTAATACCCGGCTGACGTTTACCAGTCAGTTTCACACCCACGATGTCTGGCAGACGCATCATTGACGGGCGGCCAAGCATCACAGTTTCAGCTTCTAGGCCACCAACACCAATCGCGATAACACCAAGTGCATCAACATGAGGTGTATGACTATCGGTACCGACACAGGTATCTGGGTAAGCAATGCCCTGCTTCGCCTGTACAACCGGAGACATTTTCTCCAGGTTGATTTGGTGCATGATGCCGTTACCTGCAGGAATTACGCTGACGTTTTCAAAAGCCGTTTTACACCATTCAATAAAGTGGAATCGGTCTTCGTTGCGGCGCTCTTCTATCGCGCGGTTTTTCTCGAATGCTTCGGGATCAAAACCGGCGTGTTCTACCGCAAGCGAGTGGTCAACGATAAGCTGGGTTTCAACCACTGGATTCACTTTAGACGGGTCACCGCCCTGATCGGCAATCGCATCACGTAAACCGGCTAAGTCAACAAGCGCTGTCTGACCTAGAATGTCATGACAAACAACACGTGCTGGATACCATGGAAAATCAAGATCACGTTTGCGTTCGATGAGCTGCTTCAGGCTGTCTGTTAATACGCTTGGATCGCAACGGCGTACAAGCTGCTCGGCAAGAACGCGTGAGGTGTAAGGGAGCGTTTCATAGGCTCCAGGAGAGATAGAGTTTACGGCTTCGCGGGCATCAAAGTAATCAAGTTGAGTCCCCGGAAGCGACTTACGGAATTGGGTATTAATAGTTGTGCTCATGGTTTGCTTCCATTCAATCTGTACATCTTGGCCTTCTCCCCATCACTCTAGAAACGCTACTCTAGCAAAGCAGTTTGGAGAACTTGATTGGAGAACTTTTTGAGATGTAGTCGCTCTAGTAATGTTTGTGACGAGAAGTCCTCCTTCTTCTGCCAAGAGAGAGTGAAAACAGAAGAAGGAGGAGATAAACCAATCAAAGCATGTAATGACTTTGACTGGCTTTCGCGCTAGCGATTCTCAATAGGCACCCACTCTTGATGATCTGGACCTGTGTAATCTGCGCTTGGGCGAATAATGCGGTTGTTCGCGCGTTGCTCGTACACGTGTGCAGCCCAACCAGTTAAACGGCTCATCACGAAAATCGGTGTGAACAGTTTGGTCGGAATGTCCATGAAGTGGTACGCCGATGCATGGAAGAAGTCAGCATTACAGAACAAGCCTTTCTCACGCTTCATGACCGATTCCACACGCTCTGATACTGCGTATAAATGCGTGTCACCCACATGCTTCGACAATTCTTCAGACCAACGTTTGATCAGTGCGTTGCGAGGGTCGCTTTCTCGATAAATCGCATGACCAAAGCCCATGATCTTGTCTTTATTCGCCAGCATTTGCATGATGTTAGCTTCGGCTTCATCCGGCGTCTGCCAGTCTTCAATCATCTCCATCGCTGCTTCGTTTGCACCGCCGTGAAGAGGGCCACGAAGCGTACCGATTGCCGCCGTGATACAAGAATGAATGTCGGACAATGTTGATGCACAAACGCGTGCTGCGAAGGTTGATGCGTTAAACTCATGCTCTGCGTAAAGAATTAATGAACAGTGCATCACTTGCTTGTGTAGCGCTGATGGCTCTTTATCTGTAAGTAATCGCAAGAAATAACCGCCGATGCAGTCTTCGGTTTGATCTTCTGTGTCGATACGAACGCCATCGTGACTAAAACGGTACCAGTAACAGATGATGGCTGGGAACAAGGCTAACATGCGCTCTGTTGCTTGCAGTTGCTCATCAAAGCTCATTTCCTGCTCTAAGTTACCCAATACAGAACAACCCGTACGCATTACGTCCATTGGGTGCGCGCTTGCTGGGATCAGTTCTAAAGCTTGCTTTAGCTCGGTCGGCAAACCGCGAAGGCTCAGTAGGTGTGTCTTGTACGCATCAAGTTCTTGTTGGTTCGGCAAGTGACCGCGTAACAGAAGATGTGCAACTTCTTCAAATTGAGCATTATTGGCAAGGTCAGTAATATCGTAACCGCGATAAGTCAGACCGGTCCCCGTTTTACCGACAGTACATAAAGCTGTGCTTCCAGCGCTTTGACCACGCAGGCCAGCGCCACCTAACTCTGCTTTCTTTGCTACAGTTTGAGGCATTGTTTGAACTCCTTTTCTGTCTGGCTTTGCCCTCTGTTGGAGCGTTTTTAGCCAGACGAATTTCACGTTATTGGATTAGATAAATTCCGATTATCTTTTCTTGGGCTTCCGTCTATCTTTTCTTTTCCCCGCTATTTCCCTTCAGAGAATAGCTGGTCAAGTTTGTCTTCGTAGTCGTGGTAGTTCAGGTGTTGATACAGCTCTTTGCGTGTTTGCATCGAATCAACCAGCGCTTCCTGATTACCCACTTCGAGTAAGTGTTTGTAAACCGTTTCAGCGGCCTTGTTCATGGCACGGAACGCACTTAATGGGTAAAGCACCATGTCCACTTTCGCTTTTGCTAATTCGTCACAGCCATACAGTGGTGTTGCGCCAAATTCAGTAATGTTGGCCAGAATCGGAACGTGTCTTCCAGTCGCTTGCTCTAGCGCATTTGAGAACTGAAGGTACTGATCCAACTTGTTCATCGCTTCTGGGAAGATCATGTCTGCGCCAGCTTCCACACACGCAATGGCACGTTCAATCGCACTGTCCATGCCCTCTACGGCAAGAGCATCTGTGCGTGCCATAATCACGAAACTTTCGTCATTACGCGCATCCACCGCCGCTTTCACGCGGTCAACCATCTCTTGCTGGCTCACAATCGCTTTGTTCGGACGATGACCACAACGTTTTTGCGCAACTTGGTCTTCCATGTGCACCGCTGCCGCGCCCGCTTTTTCCATTTGCTTAATGGTACGAGCAATGTTGAATGCGCCGCCAAAACCGGTGTCGATGTCAACCAAGAGCGGCAAATCACACGCGTTGGTGATGCGGTCAACGTCAACCAGTACATCGTTCAATGTTGTAATGCCTAGATCAGGCAATCCGTATGAAGCGTTAGCAATACCGCCACCAGACAAGTAAATCGCTTGATGCCCCAAGTTCTTCGCCATCATGGCGCAGTACGGGTTAATGGTGCCGACAATTTGCAGCGGATTATTTTGTTCTACGGCGAGTCTGAACTTCGCCCCCGGTGTTAAGCTCATGACGAATTCCTTCTAGTCTTTGTCTAAACTTTCTGTATGTATAATTTGCGATTGGATGAGCTTTCGACTTCCTGAGATGTGTCGTCTCATCAACATTTCTGCAAGTTCTTCATCGCGATTGCGAATGGCTTCCAGAATGAATTTATGTTCAGTCAGCGCTTCATTTGGACGAGATTGCGCGCGCGGTGACTGATAGCGGTACATGCGCAGCAAGTGGTAAAGCTCGTCACACAACAGAGAAATCAGCTTGCTGTTTCGGCTTGCTTGGATGATGCGATAGTGAAAATCAAAATCACCATGCTGATGGAAGTAAGAGGCGCCTTCCACTTGATCGATGTGCTTTGAATGTGTCGACAACAGCATTTCCAAGCTTAATAACTCTTCTTGCGTAATGTGTCGTGCTGCAAGTCGTGCTGCCATGCCTTCCAGAGCTTCGCGCACCGAATACAGTTCAATCAGCTTGGCTGGAGAGAAGGTCGTGACTCTTGCACCAACATGAGGAATACGCTCAATCAACCCAAGCCCTTCCAAACGCATTAATGCTTCGCGTAGCGGACCACGGCTGACTTGGTATTTCCTTGCTAGCTCAGGCTCCGAGATTTTGCTACCCGGTTCCACATCACCATTTACGATCACTTCGATCAATGTTTCTGTCAGCGTTTCGGACTTGGTGTGTTCTTTCTCAGAACCCAGTACTTTGTAACGAGCTTTCAACTCAGAGTTCATATTCAGGCACTCACTTAATTGACATCAAAGTGTCTACAATTTCTTAACCTGGATTTAAAATAGACGATCAAAGTGTCGACAATCAAGTAAATTGTCGACAATTTAGACTAAGGTCGTAGTTTGAAATGGACGAATTTGGGAAGATTTAATGAGTTACAGAGGTTTTTTGTAATAGAAAGAAACAATTGTCGACAACTATAAACACTCTAATATATTGATAATTAAAGAAAGACGTATAATTGCCGAGCAAAAAATCGAGAACCGCTACTCTTTTGGCACAAATTGGTCGTAGACTTCCTGCGCTGTCATCTTTTTAGAATGAGGATTGAGCTCGTAGTAACCCGGCTTTTCATCAGTAAAGATTTCTAGCGTCAACTTAAAATCAGGATTATCGAATAAGCCAGCAGAAAGGATGTATTCGTTGGTTGGCAAGAGATGGTAAAACAAGTTCGTCCCACACTCGCCGCAAAAACCTCGTACAGCCCAATCTGAAGACTGATAACGTTTTGGCTCTGCACCTTTAAATGTGACTTCTGGGCCACAATGCACAGCATGAAGTGCCCCACTCGACCATTTTCGACACATTGAGCAGTGACACAGACTCACTTCATTCTTGGGTTCTGCGATAACTTCAATTGCGCCGCACAAACATGTTCCTTTCATTCCTCTTTCCTTATTCATTTGTTGTCGCCCTATTATGGCCTACCGATAAGCAAATCCGCGTGACCTATCCCCTGTTTCTCGTCGTGAACTTTATGAACAAAATAGCCGCAATGCTCAATATTCTCTTTATCTCCGTTTTAAAGACAGACATTTAACAGTTAATTAACCTTTACACAAAATTCAGCCTTAACGCTTACACGGCATTAAGACGGAGCAAAATAATAAGGCTCATCAAAAAATAGAGTCGCCAACATAAGGAACGTGAACATGTTAAAGGTAATCAAACCAACGCTCGCCGCTTCAATCATCGCAGCTTCATTCTCATTCAACGCTTTTGCTGCGGATATTGAAAAAATGCACTTCTTGATCCCAGGTGGCGCTGGCGGCGGTTGGGATATGACCGCCCGTGGTACGGGTGATGTGTTAGTAAAATCAGACATCGTAGAAAACGTGTCGTTTCAAAACCTATCAGGTGGCGGCGGTGGTAAAGCCATCGCTCACTTAATTGAAACGGCAGATCGCCAAGAAGACACGCTCATGGTGAACTCAACACCAATCGTTGTGCGTTCTCTTAGCGGTATTTTTCCTCAATCCTTCCGTGACCTAACGCCTGTTGCTGCAACAGTTGCAGACTACGGCGCGATTGTTGCCTCTGCGGACTCGCCATACAACACATGGGAAGATGCTGTAAAAGCGTTTGAAGCCGATCCTCGCAAAGTGAAGATTGCTGGTGGCTCAGCGCGTGGCTCTATGGATCACCTTGTCATAGCGGCGGCATTTAAAGGCGAAGGCTTTGATGCGCGTAAAGTCCGTTACATTGGCTATGATGCGGGCGGCAAAGCAATGGCAGCCCTGCTTTCTGGCGAAACTCAATTGCTTTCAACAGGTTTAGGTGAAGTACTGGAAATGTCCAAATCTGGCCAAGTGAAAGTACTTGCTATCACCGCGCCAAAACGCTTAGAAGCCGCGCCGAACATTCCAACTTTAACGGAATACGGCAACGAAACGGTATTTGCGAACTGGCGTGGATTCTTTGCTGCACCGGGCGTTAGCCAAAAGAAAATCGACGAATGGAATGCCGCATTCACTAAGATGTACAACACAGACGAGTGGCAAGTCGTTCGTGACCGCAATGGTTGGATAGACAACTACAAAGCGGACAAAGCGTTCTTCGCGTTCCTTGAAGATCAAGAGAAGCAAATGGGTGACCTGATGCGTGAGCTAGGCTTCCTGAAATAACCGTTATTCCGGGGCTCCCTCCGATAGCAACTTAGCGTAAAACCTGAGTTGCTATTCGCCCCAACGGCATTTGCACTCTAAGTTTCACCGTATATGGACATTGTCGACACTCGGCATACACACTCCTTTGTTTATTGATTGTTAAGCATATCGACTAGCAGCGAAATGCTTACTTGTTAATGGATTACTTTGCACATTAACGTTCATATACGGTCTTTTTTATTCTTGTTAGGAGTTGAATATGTCTCGTTCAACCAACGTTTTTACCAAAGAATATCTACTCTGTCGCGACCGTGTTGGCGCCATGATTTTCCTGCTCTTCTGCCTTTGCTACGGTTATCAAACGTCTCAAATCGCACTGTTTCCGGGCGATGAGTATGAACCGTTTACTGCGCGCACCTTGCCAACCATTCTGACTTATATCGGCATCGGGCTTTCTCTCTTGCTTCTTGTGACTGGCCAACCAGACAAAAAGAGCGGCGCCGTTTTAACCTTCAACTGGAAGTTACTGATCTCGTTCTTAGTGCTGATGGCCTTTTACGGCTTGGGCCTAACCTACTTGGGCTTTGTACTCGCGACAGGTTTCTTTTTGCTTGCGGGTTTCTATCTGCTTGGAGAAAGACGCAAACCCGTTTTGTTTGGCGCCTCTTTCCCATTCGTGATCGCCTTTTATTTATTGCTCACTCAAGGTTTGGATATCTATCTCGAACCGGGTTTGATTTTCACCATCTGGTAGCCAAAGAAAGGACTGAATTATGTTAGATGGAATTCTACAAGGTTTATCCACCGCGGTGATGCCAATGAACATCATGATGGTGATTGTTGGCTGCTTCGTCGGTACATTTATCGGCATGCTGCCGGGTCTTGGCCCAATTTCGGCCATCGCGTTGATGATCCCGATTACTTATGGTTTAGAGCCTTCATCGGGCCTCATCTTGATGGCGGGTGTTTACTACGGCGCCGTATTTGGTGGTTCAACTTCTTCAATTTTGATCAACGCACCGGGTTGTTCTTCAACGGTCGTAACCGCGTTTGACGGTTACCCAATGGCGCAAAAAGGTCAAGCGGGTAAAGCGCTAGCATTAGCCGCTTACTCATCTTTTACTGGCGGCACACTTTCGGCCATCATGCTGCTCGTGGCTGCGCCAGCCTTGGCTAACGTGTCATTAAGCTTTCAATCTTCTGATTACTTTGCGTTGATGTTGCTCGGCTTGTCTGCCGTTGCGGCTTTTGCTGGTAAAGGTCAGGTCATTAAAGCGTGGATGATGACCATTCTTGGCTTGATGCTGTCGACAGTCGGTATCGATAAAGGCGTTGGTGTCGAGCGTTTCACCTTTGGTTTAACCGATTTGATGGACGGCTTTAGCTTCCTTCTTCTTGCAATGGCGACGTTTGCTTTGGGCGAAACCTTAATGGGGATTCTCAAACCTTCAAACGATACTCGTGATGAAGAGCAAGACAAATTGAGCAACATCGGCTCGATGAAAGTCACCAAAGAGGAAATTAAAGAAGTCGCTCCGGTATCGATCCGCTCTTCTATCCTAGGTTTCTTTACTGGCGTACTTCCGGGCGCAGGCGCAACAATCGCGGCATTCCTAAGTTACGGCTTAGAGCGCAACTTGGCTCCAAAAGAGAAAAAAGAAGAGTTCGGAAAAGGCAGCATTCGTGGTCTAGTTGCGCCAGAATCAGCGAACAACGCCGCATCAAGTGGCTCATTCGTTCCATTGTTAACGCTGGGTATTCCAGGCTCAGGCACCACCGCTATTATGCTTGGTGCGTTAATCGCCTACGGCATTCAACCTGGCCCTCGCCTGTTTGTTGAACACCCGGATGTCTTCTGGTCAGTCATCATCTCAATGTACTTTGGTAACATCGTGCTTGTGATCCTTAACTTACCGTTGATTCCTTACATCTCGAAACTACTGGCCGTTCCAAGAACAGTGCTTCTACCTATGATTTTGTTCTTCTCAATTACAGGTGTGTACTTAGTCTCGTTCAATACGATGGATGTGTTTGTGATGCTACTTGTGGCGATGGCTGCTATTGCACTTAGACTGGCAAACTTCCCGCTCGCACCATTGCTGCTTGGCTTCATCCTCGGCGGCTTGATGGAAGAAAACTTGCGCCGAGCGTTGATGATTTCTGACGGTGAGTTGAGCTTCTTGTGGGAGCGTCCGATTACGTTGACGTTTACTGTGCTGGCAGTATTAGTGCTGGGTAGCCCGCTGTTTGTGAAGCTGTTTCAAAAGCTTAAAGCGCAACCTGTAAAAGTTGAGCAATAATCGTCGATTCCTCCTTCTTGATAGCCCCTAAAAGCCACCCTCGCGGTGGCTTTTTCTTTCTTCGATCTTTCTTTGATATAGCTACGATGAATTAATATCACGGCGAAGAAAAAAATTTCGCTAGAAAGAGGTTCACGTTATCAAAACCGCAACGGAACTAAACAATTTCGTTTTGGAGCATGTAAAGTAAATCTCATAAAAACGTTAGAACATGCGTTCTCAAAATCTAAGACTCTAATAACCAATAAGAACATAACAAGGATTGTTTATGCTGCTGGAATTGGCTCTGTTGTTTGCTGCAGGCGTGGTAGGTGGAATCATGAATTCGATAGCAGGAGGTGGGAGTTTTATCACCTTCCCCGCCCTAATGGCGGTTGGCGTGCCGCCCATCATGGCTAACGCCACCAACACATACGCCGCGTGCGCGGGATACATAAGCGGTGCCGTGGGTTTTCGTGAAGAAATTTTGAAAAACAAACAAGAACTGCTATTCACCGTTTCGTTCAGCTTAGTCGGTGGCGCGGTTGGCGCGTATCTTCTTCTCAATACGCCAGAGTCACTGTTTTTGGAAGCCATTCCTTGGCTACTTTTGTTTGCTACGGTGCTGTTTCTTACAGGTTCGCGGTTAACAATGATCATCAAATCCATCACCAGAGAACATAAACACGCTGGCGTGTTAGGCTTAATCGCATTGTGTTTGTTGTTGGTCGGTGTTTCTGCATACGGCGGATTTTTTAATGCCGGATTAGGTGTGATTGTTCTGAGTTACCTCGTTGTGGCGGGCCATCAAGACATCAACTTGATGAATGGGCTTAAACTTCTGGTTTCAACGTGTGTGTCTCTCATCGCAATCGCCATTTTTGTTGCGAACGGCTCTATCGATTGGAGTAAAGGCAGCGTGGTAATGGTCGGGACATTAGTTGGCGGCTACCTCGCCGCGCGTGTGTCTCGCCAGCTTAATCCGAGCCACGTTAAAGGCTTTGTCGCTCTCTCTTCGATTATCATCACCATTTACTTTTTTATTGACGTTTACGCCTAACCCAAACAGAAAAGCGCCATCAACTTAATGGCGCTTTTGCGGCTCTCGATAAAGGTTTCTAAAAAGAAGTTTAGTAAATAACGTGAAAAAGTGAGTTTAGAAAACCGTTTTAAGACGGAGTACCACTTACTTAATCAATCCAACTTCTTTGTAGTATTTAAGTGCACCGGGATGAAGTGGCGCAGACAAACCATCTTTTACCATTTCTTCTTTCTTCAAATTCGCAAACGCAGGATGAAGACGACGGAAATCATCGAAGTTTTCAAACACAGCCTTCACGACGTTATACACCACCTCTTCAGGTACGGCAGTAGATGAAACAAACGTCGCACCAACACCGAATGTCATCACATCGTTATCCGAGCCGCGATACATGCCGCCAGGCACGGTAGCAACACGGTAAAAACTGTTGTCGGCGATAAGCTTATCCACTTTTGGGCCAGCGACTGTCACGATGTTACTGTCGCACGATGTGGTTGCTTCTTTAATCGCACCACTTGGGTGACCAACGGTGTAAACCATTGCGTCGATTTTATTATCACAAAGCGCTTTCGATTGTTCTGCCGCTTTCAATTCCGAAACCAGTTTGAAATCATCGTTGCTCCAACCATATTCCTTCATCAACACTTCCATAGTGCCTCGCTGACCAGAGCCAGGATTACCAATGTTGACTCTTTTACCCTTTAAATCATCAAACGTTTTGATATTTGAATCTTGACGAGCAACCACCGTAAACGGTTCTGGGTGAACAGAAAATACCGCGCGCAGCTCTTTAAACGGACCATTTTCAGCAAACTGACTGGTGCCGTTATACGCGTGATATTGCCAATCTGATTGCGCAATACCCAAATCTAACTCGCCTGCGCGAATGGTGTTGATGTTGTATATCGAACCGCCCGTACTTTCGACCGAACAACGAATGCCGTGCTCTGCTCGAGATTTATTCACCAAGCGACAGATAGCCCCACCCGTGGGATAGTAAACACCTGTGACACCACCCGTACCTATGGTGACGAAAGTCTCTTCGGCGGCAACAGAATAGCCGGCAGTCAACGCTGCAAGTGACGCAGCTAGCGCGATGTGCTTAAACTTAAACATTGAACGTCCTTTTCCTTTGTTTATGACGGTTTAAGTATAGCAAGCGTTAACAATTTGATAACGTTTGAGTTCTCATCCTTGAACTTTACTTCTCACACCCGATTAGAGAATGATTTACAAAACCACATAATAATCTGATATATAAAGAGTATTTTTTATTCTATCGTTTTAAACACAAAAAAAGCGTTGTATAAACAACGCTTTGTCAGTACTAAAATGAAACCGCAATTACACTGTCGGGATAGATGCGCGCCACGCTTGGTTCTGACTATCAGAGATAGAACGGAACAGCTCACGCAACTCTTTAAGCAACCCTTCTTGGAAGCCGATGTTCTCATCTGCTTTTTGCTTCGCTGCTTGAGCACGCGTCGCTTGCACTTCATCGTCCTTGCTGCGAGCTTGCGCTTTAGTTTGTTCAACGTTCGATGCTGAGTTTGCCATCTGTCCAAGAGCTTGAAGAATCGCGTTCTTCGCTTGGTTTGAGCTCATCAGTTTATCGAACTTGCGACCGCCGCTAGTCAATTGAGCCGTGGTGTCTGCAATGCTGTCTTTCGCTAGCGAATGTGCGCGTTTTACTTGATCTTGTTGAGTTTTTGAGAAGTTACCGTTGTTCATCAACTCTTCAACTTGATCGAAGCCCGCCTTTTGCGTTTTCAGCACGGTGTTGCTTGCCATCTCGGTCTTAATTTCTTTACCCGCTTTGAACGAACCAAGCGCACCGATAATTGCTGTAGCACCCGCTAACACACCAGATACAACCGCCATCGCGATCATCGCGCTAGCAGAGTTGTTCAGCTCTGCCGCTTGGCTTTGCAAACTCGCAACGTTGGCTTCAACCGCAATTTCACGTTGAAGCACTTGCTGTTCACGGCTTAGCTTCGACACTTGGTAAAGCAGCGTCAACAAAGACAGCGATTGAGAAACCGCTTCCGAAGGTGATTTGATCACTTCTTCACCGTTCAGCACTTTCGCGGTAGTGCTCATCAGTAGATCAATCGTTGGTGCAAGCTCACCCATCAGGTTCGCAACCACTTGTGCTTGATTACTGATCGCAGGAGCTTTCGGCCCATCTAATTGATAGCGACCTGCACCAGAAACGTTTGACTCACCGTTGCTTTTTACTGCACCCGCTTCCAATTTGGTTTCTGGTGTTTTTTCTGCTTTGGTTGTTTTGATAGTGTCGCCCAAACCATACAGTTCACCGCGACCCGTTCCACCAATTTTATCCAACATACTTCCGCTCCTTAAACCGTTGCAGGACGGCTTAACACCGTTTGCATGGTTTCACTTTTCGCTTGAATCATTTGCATGATGATGCTCATCAGCTCTTGGAAATCTTCCATCAACTTGCCAATTTCTTCTTTTAGCTTGTCGATGACCGCCTGACTCAACGTCATTTTGGCGCGGAGATCCGTGATATCGGCTTGTATTTCCGTAACGTTCGCATTGTTGGCAGCGTGAACGCTGTCCGTTGCGCCCTTACCTATGTTAACCGTAAGGTCAACCGTTTCAGCGCCGTAGCGAATCGCTTTGGCTGTGGTTGTTGCAGCTTTAGAACCCATGTCCGCAACTTTTGCCATATTGGCTGCAGCTTTAGTGGCAATATCTGTCACTTTCTGCGCAATTTTGCTGGCACTTTTCGCGGCAAGTTTCGCGATACCACCAGCCGCCGCGCCACCAAAGGTCACGATTGCACCGATGACAGCGACAGCAATTTCTAATGCCATCACCACTTTGTTCAACACATCGACATTCACACCCGCTTCTTTTAGCGCGTCTTGAACGGCTGGTTCTTGCAGTGCCATGCTGACTGCACCCATGACACCACCGGCGATCATAAGCGCGCCAGCTACCGCGCCAACGCCAGTAGCAACCATGATGGCACCTACCACAATGGAGACAACCGCGCTGATCCAACCAAAGATCTTCGCCGCTAAGCCCGATTTCTGAGCCTCTTTCGCAGCGGCTTCTGATTCCTTGATTTTCTCTTGGTTCTCTGCCATTTCTTGTTCATGTTTGGCTTTTGCGACTTTCACTTCCTGAATTTTCAGCTCGTTCTGAGCACTTTTCAGTTTGTCTGTAATCGCCGCAAGCTCCACTTCAAAATCGTCTGCAGAACCTGCGATGATTTTAACTGCGATCGAACCCGTCTGATCGGCAACAGCATGTAGCGCTTTGGCGATGGTATCGACGATCTTTTGCAGTTGAGCCATGGCTTTTAGCGTCAAGTCTGTCACTTTATCGCTCACGGTAGCATTTGGGGCATCTAGCTGAACTTTCACTCTACCTGTGTTCAGAGTTTCAGCATCTCTACTCTTTACGTTTTCAACCGTTACAGAAGACGTCGCAGTAGACGCCGTTTTCTGTACGTTCTCTAACGTAGTTTGGCCAGACTCAGGGATGTAAACCTGCGTCTGAGTGCGGTCAAGTGCAATAGAACTCATAGTCTAATTACTCCTTTTGTTTCTCACCGCTTCTAACATGATGCCTGCACGTTGATGCAAGTCTGCATATTGTGATTTACCGGCAGACATCTCCTTCGCGCTGTAAAACCCACTCTCTGCTTCCGTCAGTTGTTCCAATTTCAGGTGACATTCTGCAGAGTGAAAAGGTGGGCGTGGATCGTTAATGTCCACGAGCGCTGCGTAGCTGTAGGCATCAATCGCCTGCAGATACTCACCCAGTTCCTGACGAGCAGCACCAAGGCCAATGAAAAATCGCGCCTGATAATGATCCAGCATGCTAAGCAGTTGGAAAACTTTGGCGGCTTGTTCAATCTTTCCTGATTGGAAGAAGTTGTAGCCGACCGCGTAAATGTGTTCGATGGTATCTGCCGATACATCGTGCAACATTTTCAGCGTGCCTCCCTCTTCCAGAAAAGACAGCAGCTCTTCTGCTTGCATTTGAGATGGATCGGTCGCGTTTGTTTTAGTCATGGTTGGTTATCCTTAAATGGCTCGTAGGATTTCTTGTAAAATACTGTGGTACTTCTGAACAAACTTGTTCATCGCTTCAACGGTCGAGTTGTATTGCGAGCTGGTGTCGTTTAGCTCGGTGGTTTTTAACTGGACATCATCATTGAGAAGCTTCGACTTATCTGATACTGAAGTAGCAAAGTTTCCTAAACGATCAAGGTCGTCATCTTTCCAATAAGAGTCGTTTGTAACCGCAATACCTTCGTCTACTATGAATTGTTTGTGTGTGAAAAATTTTTCACCCGATTTTGGATCAATATTAGGGCTTAAGTGGGCCTCTAAGTATTTAAATTCTTTACCATTCTCAAAAGAACTTTGATCATCATAACCAAAATCTTTATACGTAAACCTGACATCTTGTGGACGATAATGTCCCGTATGCCATGTTTCGCCTCCTGACGAAACAGTTCCGCCTACTAACGAAATACCAGAATCAACTTCTTCACTTAATTTAGTGCTCATAAAAGACTGAACTTGACCAAATATTTTTAGCCTCGTGGTAAGCTCTTCTAACTCTACCTTTTGCTGATCGCGTTTTTCTAAGCGATTCACGCGACGCTCGTTTAATGCAAACAGCACTTGCTCATCAAAACGATCACCAATACTGGACTCAACAACAGCCAACAAATCGCGAGCCGTCAAAGAGTGCTCTGCGCGAACCTCAAGATCCTTTTTCTCTTGCTCGGTGATATTGAGTAGACGATCTTTCAACGCACCTAAGTTCTTGCGTAATGTTTCGTAACGTTCGATAAACGAGGCGCCTGTCGACTCACCCTTCAGCATTTTTTCAAACTGGAAACGGATGTCTCTTTCTGTATTGTTTTTTATCAGCTCAACCTGATCCGCAGAGATTTGCGTTTTTTGGATATCGACAATCGCTTTATCGTTGTAAAAAGCATCGATTTCGGTGTGAATCAGACTTACAGCAAAATTCGCAAACAAGCTTGAAAGCGTCAAAGAATCCGAGCTTTTGATGATGGCATCTAACGCTTTTCGTAAATTTTCAGTCCCAGCGGTTTCACCGTAAGCCGCAGTAAACTGACCTTTCACTTGCGTCGCCATTTCGCTTAACGCTTCACTAAGCTGCTGTTTAGAAATGCCTGGCGTCCACGTGATTCTTTTCGCTAATTGGTCCGCGTCATCTTTAGTTAAAGTGATACCAATCTGGTTAAAAGCGTTCTGCAATTGCGTCGAGACGTTCGTAACAAAATTCGCTTCGGTTAACAGAAAATCAGATGCTTTGAGCTGGGCCAGGTTCACCGATGGCAAATGAGCAAACGCATTGCGAAGGAACGAAGATGCGCTCTCACGAACCACGCTAGAACTCATTTGACGCGCCAAATCATCAACAAATGAGGCAATATCCCCAGTCGCTGATTTCAGCTCTTCAGCGCTTAACTTTGCAATCTGCTGCGCTTGCGTACTTTCGTTTCCAAGCTGAAATTGACTCACAAACTGAGTCGGCAATGACGAATCCACTTTGTCCGTAAGCTGGTCGGCAAACCAAGTTTGGAACTGACTTGCCAATGCATTGTTCATCTGCGTCGTAAGCTCGGCGGCGTCCACTTCACCGTTTGAACTCGCGCCTTGTAGCGACCTCATCCAAATAGATGCGCTTTCGCTGAGCGCAGCACCCGAAAATGCACTGTTTTTCTCTTTCAGTTGAGTCAGCGTATCGACGTAAAGTGCGATGCTCTGTTCGTCAGTTTGACCTTTAATGGTTGGTAAATGTGCGATCAGTGAAGCAAGCTGCTGAGTTTCCGCATCACCTAAAATTGGGGTCAATTGCTCTGTTAGGCTTTGTCCAAACGTTGGCAGTGGCGTACTGCTTGCGGCGGCGGTTGCCGCTCCGGTTGCTGAGCCCGTTGTTGTCATATTCGTCATATCCAAACCTCTAGATCACCATACCGCGCATCATGGTTGGTCGCTTTCGTCTTTTACCCTGCACGCCTTGCAACTGATGCTGTTGCTGCCTGCGGCGCTGAACTTCTTCGATGAGTTCTTGCTCGGCGTGTTGCATTAACTTCGGCGAGGCGTTTAAACCACCAAGCAGAACTTCGCCGGCTACGGGGCCAACACCGAGTCCTTCTAATAACTCACTAAAAATGTCATTTCTTTCATCCGCATTTCGAATGGCTAACTCTGCATTTTCAATAGCTTGGGTAAAGGGTTGCTTCATATTGATTCCTATCTTAAAGCGTGTCTTCTCATTGGCGCTGTCAGTAACAGTCGAGAGTTTTTACATTTTTCTCTTTTTCAGTGGGCGATAGTCTGCAAGCCGCAAAAAATACCAGTCGGCTTGTTGATCGTGGCTAGCGCCACAGGCGCGTAAGTAGAATTGAGCCAGGCGTTGGCTACTCATGTTGCTACCACGCAACACATCAACGTTACCGCGGATAACCCAATCAGAAGGAAAAAGAGGGATGGCGTGCTCAGCCAAAAGAAATAGGCAAGAAAAGGGGTTACTTAACCCCAAATTCGGACTCACACGTTTGAGGAGTACAATAATGATTTCCCCTTGTTCGACACGAAATACCAGCTCCATGCCATCAACTTCAATGCGATAACCAAGTTGAATCGCACTTTTTTGCCAAAAGTACGGCGTCACTTCGATCCCCGTTTGTTCAAACGATTGTACAAGTGCTGCGTTCATTACATCCCTACCCGTCCAAGTGGCTGAATGTTGATCTGCTGAGTGAGTTCTTGAAAAGACAGAACGGGCAAATCGTAATATTCGGATTCAATCAGCTTTCGAACATAACGACGTACATCCATTGAAACCACCAGAACAGGCTTGTTCGGCATACGGCTTAAATCGCCTACGGTCTGTTTTACATCGCTAACAAATTGCTGCGTAACCGAAGGGTCAAGCGCTAAGTAGCTGCCCGCCGAGGTTTGTCGAATACCGCTGCGAATCGTGTCTTCAAGGCTCTGGTCCAGAAGGTACGCCGGCAACATGTTCTGACCGCTCGCATACTTGTAACAGATGTAACGCTTTAAGCTTGAACGAATGTATTCCGTCAACTGAACAACATCTTTTTCCTTTTGTCCCCACTCGACCATGGCCTCTAAAATGACGCGAAGGTTACGAATCGAAATGTCCTCAGACACCAAACGCTGCAAAATCTCCGTCATTTTTTGTAGCGGGACGATGCGCTGCGCCTCTTTCACCAATTCAGAATAACTGCCTTCCATTTGCTCAAGTAGGTAGCGAGTTTCTTGAATCCCAATAAAATCTTGCGCGTACTCTTTCAATACGTGTGATAGATGGAACGTCAAAATACGGTCTGGTGTAAGGAAGCCGACATGGCTCGCAGTCAACTTCTCTTGATAGCTTTGTGCGACCCAAAGACTCGAGACTCCCGGGAGGAAGTCGTCATCTTGCTCAAACGGCACACCAAGCAACTCAATCTGGTCGCTTCCTTCTGTGACCAGCAATTTGTCTTTCTCAATACGACCACGTGCAACGGGCACTTCTTGCAACTGAATCAAGTATTCGCCGTTTTTCATCCCGTCGTTAAAACGCAGGTGAATTCCCGGAAACGGTACGCCAAGGTCGAGATACAACGCGCGTCTTACTCTGGCGAGTTCGTCGTTCAGTGCGACGGCTTCTAGGCTTTCTTGTAAGCTTGAATCCAGATCGATAAGCAGTGGCACTGTCATCGCGAACTCTTCTTGCTCGCCCAATTTGCCTTTGCTACCACGAGACGACGTTGGTTTATTGGGTTTTGCGGCAGGAGAACCCGCTCCCTGCGCGACAAAGCTCGGCAGATCGCTGCTTTCAGATTCTGTTTGCTTTTTCTGTTGATAGAAGAGGTAAAAACCGCCGCCACCGACCACCAAAGCCAGCACTAGGAATGTAATCTTCGGAAAACCAGGGATCAGAGCGAACAAGACCAGCAGCACACCACCAATCAGCAGTGCACGAGGCTGAGCCGTGACTTGCCCGCCAATGTCGGAGCCCAAGTCGGCCGAGTCTTCGTGGGAAACACGCGTAACGATAATACCAGCGGTGATCGCGATAAATAGCGCAGGAATCTGTGATACCAAGCCATCGCCTACGGTCAAAATCGCAAACAGCTCAAGCGCCTCTGACGCGCTCATGCCTTTTTGCGTGACGCCAATGGTGACGCCACCCAAGATGTTCACGATGATGATCACCAAGCCCGCAATGGAGTCGCCTTTTACGAACTTCATTGCGCCGTCCATCGAGCCGTACATTTGACTCTCTTTCTCGATCAGAGAACGGCGATGACGCGCCTCGTGAACATCGATAACTCCAGCGCGCATGTCACCGTCAATACTCATCTGTTTGCCCGGCATGGCGTCAAGAGAGAATCGAGCACTAACTTCAGCAACACGCTCCGAACCTTTGGTGATCACCATAAACTGTACAATAGTGATGATCAGGAAGACCACGATACCAACGACAAGGTTGCCGCCAACGACGAAGTTACCAAAGGTGTAAACGATTTGACCCGCATCGCCTTGAAGCAGGATCAAACGTGTCGTGGTGATAGACAGCGACAAACGAAATAGCGTCGTGATCAGCAATACTGCCGGAAACGCCGAAAACTCCAGTGGCGTAGTGATGTAAATCGCCAACATCAGCAGCACGACAGCAATACTCATGTTTGCGCCGATCAGCACATCCACTAGTGCGGTTGGCAAAGGCAAAATCATCATAAAGACGATCGCCAGCAACATCACTGCGAGCATGATGTCTTTGCGTTGCCCTACCTTGTTTAGAATATCGATCAACTTATTCATGAGATTCACTATGTAAAGATTGCAGATAGCGTCGATGCGCTTGGCGTGCGCCCTCGACGTCATTTTGTTTCCAGCGCGCTTGGCTCAAGCAAAACCAAATTCCCGCCGCTTGCACAGACTGCGATTGCGACTTCAGTAAGCCTTCACATATCGCAACAGCGCGGGTGTAACGGCCAGTTTGCAAACACGCGACCGCGAGCGTGTGTAACGCATCTTCGCGTTCTGGTTCGAGTTCTAAAACGGCGTCTAGTATCGCGATGGCTTGATCGGGTTGTTGGTATTGAACTTGAAGCGCAGCGTGAACCAGCAGCAGCTCAATATCTTTGGTGCTTAGCATGTGGGTTAAACCTGAATAAGAAGATTGAGCGCCATGGTGAGGTAACGCTGGTCCAGTTGTGTGCTTTGTAGCGTTTCGGCGGCTTTAGCAAGGTTCGCTGAGCCTGATTCCTGTGCGAGTTGCTGAACACGAGCTAAAGTATTGTCGAATTGCTGACGGTACTTTTCTGGACGAAGCAGTTCACAATGGTTCAGTTTTGGCTTCGCTAACGCCAACAAATATTGATCGGACGGTCTTAGGTCATACAGTTTTTCCAAATGAGTCGCGACGGCTTGCCCATCCGGCAGTAACTGAAATCGTTTGGGGAAATCCGTTTCGACTTCACCATGGGAAACGTGAGTAAAGGCTTCAATGCCGACATTTAACGTACTAACTCGAGTCATCAACTTGCCACTTCATCGTGAAGACGCACTAAAAGCGCGAACGCTTGTTCGAGTGTCGGCAGCGTCACTTCATCGCCTTCAATTTTGGCGGAAAACACCAAGGTTTCGTCGTCGAGCAAACCGGTTTTCATTTCAAATGGCCAACCCTGTTCGGCATGG
This sequence comes from Vibrio sp. YQ_11, assembly GCF_043103065.1. Classification (NCBI taxonomy): domain Bacteria; kingdom Pseudomonadati; phylum Pseudomonadota; class Gammaproteobacteria; order Vibrionales; family Vibrionaceae; genus Vibrio; species Vibrio sp. YQ_11. The sequence continues at coordinate 329,587 of NZ_JBICJM010000048.1, forward strand.
CACAAACGCAGCGCATGCTGAATACGCTCGCTCGACTGATGCCACGACAACGCACGCGCCAACATAAGGAAAAGTCGATCATGATGTTTTTCTATGTGCAATATGCCGCTTTGCTCAAAGCTCAGCTGCACACGTCCTGCGGTAGAAAAATCCACCGCATCTAAGCCCATTCCTCGGCAAAACTCATCGACTGATGCATCAATCCAACTCATCGTCCCACGCTTCCTCTTCTTCTAAATCAATGGCTTCGTCTAGCGCCTTTTGTGCGGCTTGTATTAGGTTTTGTCTCTGTTCGTCGTCAGCAAATACATCAACGGGGATGTGTCGTATCAACTTGTGCAGCTCTCGAAAAAAATCGATTTTCTGTTCTATTGCCACCAACTCCATTGATGTTGCGATCTTCCAAATCTCTTCACTGCTAACCCAACGTTGCTCGACCAGAGCAATTACGTCTGCCATCAAATCAGAAGCCTGATAAGCCATGACTCATCCTTTCTGGTTTGAACATTTGAAATAGCCGCCCTACCTGATCTTGCAAGGTGTTTAACGTTTTGAGTTTTTGCATGTCGGACATCAGCAGCTGCAATTTGACGGAGTCAATGTTGCTGCCTTGAACGCTAAGGTCGGCGCTCATGCCTTGCAGCATGAAATCCACCGCAGTTGAGACTTCTTGCTCACCAAAACGCTCGACAACATCCTGATATGCAGAGCCAAGCCCTTGATAGCTGTGTACCGTATCGCGGTAAAAGCCGCGCAATTGGTGCAGAGAGCTGAACTCTTGCTCTTTGCTAAACTCATCAGCGAAATGAGAAACACGGATTTCGGTGTCGATTTGCGACCAAGAATCCGGGTTTTGCTCGATTTTCAAGATCGCTTGGTCAATCAGCGCCAATAAGTGCTTGCTTTCCGGATTGGCCGATAAGTATTTCTTCACCGCTTTTAGAGCTAAGTATTGGTGGCTTTTCTCTTCCGAAAACCCGTTCAAATACGCTTGAAGCTGAGCGATGGTCGAAATGTTGCCACCCGCCATTTTGGCCGCAAGATCTTTGATTTTTTGGTTTTTCTCTAGATCAGGTACCTTTCTGAGGTAATCAGAAACCAGCTCATGCGCTTCGTTAACACGAACGCCACCGTCTTTTATTTTGCGTTTGGTGAGATCTTTTTCTGCTTTTTCGGAGCCAAGTGATGTGAGCTCTTCCATCGCGTCAAAAAGCGATTGAGTGGCGTTGTGCACGCGCACGGTCTCACCTCGATAACTGCCTTTTACGGCGCTATCTACACGAGACGATTCCAATCCATTTCGGACCGACGCATCAAACTTGGTGTTGGTTGCTATCTGACTATTGATAATGCTCATTCACTTGCACTCCTTTCGTACAATACAAGCGAATTATATGAAGTGCGTTTTTATCAGGCTGTCAAAATCAGACGTGTTTTTTTAGGGCGTTTTCAGTTTTCTAAAAACTCCCGACCAATATTCACTATAAATACCACCCCATCCTTTCTATTCTCCCAGCATCAATCATTGCGCATATTTTTTACATTGAACGATTTCTCATACATCACCGATATTCAGCAATCTGCGATCAAACAAACGCGTTTGATCCAAATTCGCGGACGCGTTACACAAGTAACCGGCACCATCATCAAGGCTGTGGTGCCGGGCGTACGCGTTGGAGAGTTGTGTGAGCTGCGCAATCCCGATCAAACCTTATCGTTGCTGGCTGAAGTCGTCGGATTTCAACAACATCACGCGCTGCTTACCCCACTTGGCAACATGTTTGGCATTTCATCTAATACCGAGGTGAGCCCGATGGGGAAAATGCACGAAGTCGGTGTCGGCGATCACTTGCTGGGAAAAATCCTCGACGGACTGGGCCGCCCTTTCGATGGTGCACAAAGCCAAGAGCCAAGTGCTTGGTATCCCGTTTATCGCGATGCCCCGCCACCGATGCAGCGTAAATTGATCGAACAACCGATTTCGCTTGGCGTTCGCTCCATCGATGGTTTGCTCACTTGTGGTGAAGGCCAACGTATGGGCATTTTCGCTGCGGCTGGCGGCGGTAAAAGTACCTTACTGGCGAAGCTGATTCGCTCTGCGGACGTGGACGTAACCGTTCTGGCTCTGATTGGCGAACGTGGACGAGAAGTACGCGAGTTCATCGAACACGACCTCGGCGAAGAAGGCATGGCGCGTTCAGTTCTGGTCGTAGCGACATCCGACAGACCAGCCATGGAGCGCGCAAAAGCGGCGTTCGTTGCGACTTCTATCGCCGAATATTTCCGAGATCAAGGCAAGCGCGTTTTGCTGCTGATGGACTCCGTCACGCGTTTTGCGCGCGCCCAACGTGAAATTGGCCTTGCCGCTGGTGAGCCACCAACTCGACGCGGTTATCCGCCTTCTGTTTTTGCCGCGCTGCCAAAACTAATGGAGCGCGCAGGCCAATCGGACAAAGGCTCTATCACTGCCCTCTACACCGTATTGGTCGAAGGTGACGACATGACCGAGCCTGTCGCAGATGAAACGCGCTCCATTCTGGATGGGCACATTATCCTTTCGCGGAAATTGGCAGCGATGAACCACTACCCGGCCATCGATGTGCTCCGCTCTGCAAGCCGAGTGATGAACCAGATTGTCGAGCCGAATCATCAAGCCTCTGCCGCACATCTGCGTGAAATGTTGGCGAAATATGAAGAAGTCGAGCTGCTTATCAAAATCGGCGAGTACCAACATGGCGCTGACCCGCGAGCCGATCTGGCAATCGCGCAAAGTGACGATATTCGCGCCTTTTTACGTCAAGGTACCCATGAGCCAAGCAACCTTGAAGGTGCTATCGCTCAACTGAAAGGCATCGCAGGTCAATGATCGAACGATTATTAGAAATTAAGAAAATTCGTGCAGACCGCGCCGATAAAGCCGTTCAACGCCAAGAATACCGAGTTGCCAACGTGGCGGCAGAGCTGCAAAAAGCAGAACGCTCGGTAGCGGACTATCACGTTTGGCGTCAGGAAGAAGAAGAACGCCGCTTCGCGAAAGCCAAACAGCAAACCGTGCTTCTTAAAGAGCTGGAAACGCTAAGACAAGAAATCGCCCTACTTAGAGAACGGGAAGCCGAGCTCAAGCAGCGCGTAGCAGAAGTAAAAGTGACGTTAGAACAAGAGCGCACTCTGCTAAAACAAAAACAACAAGAGGCCCTTCAAGCCCATAAAACCAAAGAAAAATTCGTTCAGTTGCAACAACAAGAAATCGCGGAACAATCGCGCCAACAACAGTACCAAGAAGAACTCGAGCAAGAAGAGTTTCGCACTGTCGATATTATCTAAAGGTTCATCATGCGCATTAAACCAAGTACGGATACCCCAAGTACGCAGCCTCATTCACCACAATCTCCAATGCCGATTGACGATCATGCTATGCTTCAATCGCGTTTTGAGCGTGCGCTCAAGGAAAACCCAGACCAAACCAAACCACAGCCAAATGAAACCAATAATCAAGCGGCTTTAGAAGCTAAAAAACCGTTTACTGAAAATTACTCCGAGCGCTCTCTTGCGTCACTGCATTCGACAGGTAGCAACCAGCGTAAGACTGCTGAGAAATCTGCTTTTGCTCAAAGTTGTGACGCCGTCACAGAGAATAAAAACAACGAATCAGATACGTCGTCACCTATCGCTATGAACACCCAAGACAAAACGCCAAGCGATATGGAGGCACACATGAAATCTGACATTCGAATTCCTACTACCGGTGATAAGAAACTACCAACGGTATCTACGAGTGAGCGTGAGAAAAACGCTGACGAGCAAGACGCATTTGAACGCTTAGTCGAAGATCATGATGATTCTAAAACCGAACTTGCGACTGCTAAAACAGCAGAGCCACACGAATCGACACAGTCGCCGAAAGATACTAAGCACATTCCTACTGCAGGAACGAAGCCGAACACAGTGGAAACGGTATCCGACGCTTTAGCGTCAACAGTAGCATCAACAACCGTTGCGTCTGCGGCTTCTGCGTCACTCGCCTCTCATCCTGTCACTTCAGCTGTGCACAAAACTGCAACTAAAACTGAAGTAAACAAGCATGAGGGTGACTCATCACTTGGCTTTAATTCGCACAATTTGAAAACACCACTCCCGAATGATGAACATCCCAAAGCGAACAAGGCTGAGCGCACATTGCTAGATAAAGCCATGTTGGATTCAGAAAAAAGCAATGACAAGCCGACGCATCAACCAGTCACGACACCGATTACTCAAGGCGATGTGATTTTGAAAGGCATCTCGACCCCACAACCTACTCAACCAACTCGTGAAGTCAACCAACTGATTCAACAATTGGTGGATAAAGTGTACGTGGCGCTACCAACGGCATCGAATGAGAAAGAAGTACGATTGTTTCTAAGCGAGGGTCAACTCAAAGGTGGCGAAATCCACATCAAGTTAGATTCGCAAGGTTATAGCGTGACGATTCGACAAGAGCATGCGCTTTCCATCATCAATCAACAAGCAAGGCAAGATCTGGCAGAACGTTTAAACCGCATGGGTTTTGAACAGCCGTTGCGCGTATCGATCAGCGAGCAGACGTCGCAACACGGTCACACACAGCAAGATCAACAACAATCACGCCAACAACGTAGCGTTTATGAAGAATGGCAACCCGAGGCGGATCAATGAAATTAACCATCCCAACAGTCGATGCCGAGAGCATTGCGCTGACCAATCAGCTCTGCGCTAAACAATGCCACTTTCAAGGGCGTGACGAGCACAGCATCTCAATAACCGCATCGCAAAAACCGGAATTTTCTGGCTACCGCTTGACCACTCTAGTTGGTGGACAAACCATTCAAGTCGATTTTTGTTCCGCGCAACTGCAGCAATGGCTTCACTCAACTTTAAATGCGACAGCGTTTGAATCTCTCCCAAACTCGTTGCAGCTAGCTCTGCTCAGTACGCAGATTGAACCTCATGCTGATGCGTTCAAACGCCTATTTGGTCAGTTACCGATCCTCAGCAAATTACAACCGCTGGAACAAAGCGAAACGCAGCGCAATACCTTAATGCTGACGCTAAACAAACCAAGCGCATCACTTTGTTTGTGGGTAAGTGAAGGTCAAAGCGTTTTAGTTGATGCGCTGCCGCCATGCTCGTCGCAACTGACTCAGCATATTGCCCTTCCTGTCTGGCTAAGCCTTGGCAAAACACACCTGGACTTAAATCAATTTCATTCGTTAGAGCTTGGAGACGTGATCTTTTTTGACCAATGCTACATCGCCCAGCAACAAGCGATTGTTCAGGTATCCAATAAGAATCTGTGGCGTTGTCAACTTGAAGACAACACCCTCTACATCATTGAGAAAGAAACCAACATGAATGACGTAAACACATCCGAAACACTCACAGACCACCAGCAACTGCCTGTGGAACTCACGTTCGACATCGGCCACCAAACCGTCACGCTGGAACAACTCAACCAACTGCAACCTGGGTACGTTTTCGAGCTCAACCAACCGGTGTCCAAGCCCGTGACACTGCGCGCGAATGGTAAAATCATTGGTGAATGTGAACTGGTAAACGTCAACGATCATTTAGGTGTACGTGTGCTTGAATTATTCGGCGGCACTCAGGAGCCGGCATGATTCAGTTACCTGATGAGCTAAACCTCATTGTCAGCCTTGCGCTGCTGGCATTGATCCCGTTTATCGCCATGATGGCGACCTCATTTGTGAAACTCGCGGTCGTGTTTTCGCTGCTGCGAAATGCGCTTGGCGTACAACAGATTCCGCCGAATATGGCGCTGTATGGCTTGGCGATCATTTTGTCGATTTTCATCATGGCACCGGTTGGCTTTGAAACGTACGATTACGTAAAACAGCACGACATTTCTTTGGAAGACTCTGCCAGCGTTGAGGGCCTGATTGAAAGTGGTTTACAGCCGTATCGCGAGTTTTTGAAAAAGCACATTCGTGAAACCGAAGCGATATTTTTTACCGACGCAGCACGCACACTGTGGCCGCAAAAATACGTGGACCGTTTGGAATCCGACAGCTTATTGCTGTTGCTGCCTGCATTTACGGTCAGCGAGTTAACGCGGGCTTTTGAAATCGGCTTCCTACTCTACTTGCCGTTTATCGCTATCGATTTGATTGTTTCCAATATTCTGCTCGCAATGGGGATGATGATGGTGTCACCAATGACCATTTCTCTGCCCTTCAAGTTACTGCTTTTCGTTTTGCTTGATGGCTGGACAAAACTCACGCACGGCTTAGTGCTGAGTTACGGTTGATGAAGGAAAGAGAATGAATCCTGCAGAAATCATCCATTTCACAACGCAAGCACTCACTTTGGTTCTGTTCTTGTCGCTACCACCAATTTTAGTCGCAGCATTAGTCGGCACCTTAGTGTCGCTGATCCAAGCACTGACTCAGGTACAAGAGCAAACGTTAGGGTTTGTCGTGAAGCTCATTGCCGTGATCATCACCCTGTTCATCACAACGCAGTGGCTAGGTGCAGAACTGCACGCTTTTGCCTCACTCGCTCTGGATAAAATTCCACAAATACGATGAGTTACGACGATTTACACCAAGCTTTTTTTCTTTATAGCTTGACGCTGCCAAGGCTCATGGCGTGCTTTATCTTTCTGCCTATTTTGAGCAAACAGATGCTTGGCGGTGCAATGATCCGTAACGGCGTACTTTGCTCACTTGCGTTGTTTATTTTTCCCGTCGTAAACGAGCAAGCATTGCCCGCCGAAACTGACGGCCTTTGGTTGATTGTGATTCTAGGCAAAGAAGTCTTGCTGGGTATGCTGATTGGCTTTGTCGCAGCCATTCCTTTTTGGGCGATTGAAGCCACTGGCTTTTTGGTGGATAACCAACGCGGCGCGGCGATGGCGAGCATGTTCAACCCAACGCTGGGTTCTCAATCCACCCCAACGGCGGTATTACTCACCCAAACGTTGATCACCTTGTTCTTCTCGGGCGGTGGCTTTGTTGCATTTATCTACGCTCTGTTTAAAAGCTACACCACTTGGCCAATACTCGGCTTTTTTCCGATGGTCACGGACGCGTGGGTAAGCTTTTTCTATGATCAGTTTCAACAGTTAATGTGGCTTGGTGTCTTAATGTCGGCGCCACTTGTGCTCGCGATGTTCTTAGCCGAATTTGGCCTTGCGCTGATCAGCCGCTTTGCGCCGCAACTCAACGTTTTCTTCTTGGCGATGCCCATCAAAAGTGCCATCGCGAGTGTGTTATTGATCGTCTATCTCGGATTAATGATGGATCACTTTGAAGCACTATTTTATGGCATCACTCGCTTTGGCGATCAGCTCAACACGATTTGGAAATAAAGGTTAGGATGTTCTATGAGTGGTGAAAAAACCGAACAACCCACCGCCAAAAAGCTCCGCGACGCCCGCAAAAAGGGACAAGTCGCAAAGAGCCAAGAGATCGTCTCTTCGGCGTTAATTCTGGCACTCATCGCCGTGCTGTTCGCCTTTGCCGATTACTACATGTCGCACATCTCTGCCCTACTTTTGCTGCCAAGCGAACTCGCATATCAAGGCTTTCAAGACGCATTGATCGATGTTGCCATCGCTATCGCCAAAGAGATGGCCTACCTCCTCGCGCCAATTATTTTGGTCGCAGCGCTTATCGCGATTTTTTCTAACATGGGACAGTTTGGTTTTCTTTTTAGTGGCGAATCCATCAAGCCCGACATTAAGAAAATAAACCCTGTCGAGGGCGCAAAGCGCATCTTCTCGCTAAAAAGCGTCATTGAGTTCATCAAGTCGATACTCAAGGTGTCTCTGCTTTCCTGCATCATTTGGGTTACGTTGCGGGGCAACATCAACACCTTAATGCAAATTCCAACTTGTGGATTAGAATGCGTCCCTGCGGTAACGGGAGTCATGATTAAACAATTGATGATCATTTCATCGGTTGGTTTTGTCGTGATCGCTGCGGCAGATTTTGCCTACCAGAAGTTTGACCACACGAAGAAGCTCAAAATGAGCAAGGACGAAGTGAAACGTGAGTACAAAGAGATGGAAGGCAGCCCGGAAATCAAAAGTAAACGCCGTCAGCTTCATCAAGAACTTCAAGCTTCTAATCAACGCGAAAACGTTAAGCGCTCCAACGTATTAGTAACAAACCCGACTCACATCGCGGTTGGTCTGTACTACAAAAAAGGCGAAACACCTTTACCTGTGATCACTCTGATGGAAACCGATGCGATGGCTAAACGCATGATTGCAATTGCACAAGAAGAAGGCGTGCCAGTAATGCAAAAAGTGCCATTGGCGCGTGCGCTTTATGCCGACGGCAACGTTGACCAATACATCCCAAGCGAATTAATTGAAGCCACGGCAGAAGTGCTCCGTTGGCTGGCGTCATTGGAATCTGATGGTACTCAAAGATAGTTTTATTCAAAAGGCAAAGTGCGTCGCTCTGACCTCAATGCAACTCAGATCGTACCTAATTCTTAATATACTGGTACATTAGGAGCAATAGCGGAGCTACGTATCGCAAAAGCTCGCAACGGTGAATTATGAGCCAATGAATTACCTCTACCAAGCCTAGAGTTTGCCAAAGAAAATGGTCTAAAGGAGCGCAATGTGTTTGAGGCTACTGACCACTAAACACCTCGCGGACAGGCTGAAGGCGGTGCAACGCATATGTTGTTTTCGCTCGCTCAGAAAATACAGACGCTCTGTCCGAACATATTGCCAACAAAACAAATGGACAGTTTTATGAACGCTAAACTGGCATTGTTCCAGCTGCGATGTAATCAGCAAAAAGGGAGCGAATGCTCCCTTTTCTTTTAAATCCAGCCTTCGGCTAAGTACATTAGTCGTAACCGGCTTGGTGAGCCGAGTTTATCTAATGCGTCAAGCTGGGCATCACTTAAGTTCGGGCTCTTATCGAGATACACACGTCCGTTTGCGGCGTCCAAAGGCAGCTTGTACGTCAACTTCTCGTTGATTTTGCTCGCTTCACCTTTATCCATTGCTCGGACAGCAGGCATCAACCAATCCCAATCTTCACTTAACAGCTTTTTAAATGCACCGTTCGCCGTAGACTCTGTCTGACTTGGCATATCTTCATCGCTCAGTTTAAGCAGTGGATCGACATCTGGAACGAGATGTTCACTCGGGCTTGAGCCAAGCATTTGCTTGAGTGTTAAACGTGCGGCTTCCATCTCTTGCGCTTCTTTTGGCGCTTGAGGTGAGCTCATTGATGTATCTTCTTTAGGGCCAAGATACGCCATCAGTGCGCGAACTGCCGCCGGCTCCTGCATGCTAAACGTGAAATCGCCCTTCACGTTTGAAATTTCCAAACGTGGCAGCACACCAGACATTGGTCCTTGTTTGAGTCGGTCTTGCACTTCGTTATTTAAGCCATACGCTCCAGCTTGGCCAGCAACAAAGCCCCCGCCGCTGATAATGCCAGTGGCTAAAGCAGTTCCAATGGCTTCTTTTGCTATCGGCGTAACCCCTGCCGTCGCCACAGAGCTTACACCAAACGTACCCAAACCGCCTGTCGCCATACCAAGTGTGGCACCAACTGTGCCCTCAGCCGACAACATCGCGTGACCAATGGCTAACGTTTGTTGCATTGGCATCGATAAGCGCTGATCTCTTCCCGGCAATTGCGAGATTTGTTCGAGTTGATGATGATACGCTTCGGCATCGCCATTGACGGACGCTTTATGAAGTTCACGCCCTGTGGCGACGAGCAAGCCTACGCCGGGTAACGCCAAATTGATGGCAGCGTTAACACCCGAGCCTTTCAGCTTCTCTTTTCCCATTTCCAATAACTGCGCGCCGAAACCGTCCATTTTCCTCGGATACTGGTTTTCCAAACTGACTTGCATACGCGGATCTTTGCTGATCGAATCAAACGTATTTTTGAGCTGCTGATAGGTGTCACCGTCGACTTTTACTTCATCAAGTAGGCTCACCACTTCCAAAATTTTTCGTTCGGTTAACGGTTCTCCTCGGTAGCCTGACGGACTGACTAATGAATAAGCCAAAAGTGCGGTTTCCGGTTTTTCTTCCTTAAGCAGTGCCTGCTTCAAGTCGAGGTGCGTTTTGATGTTTTCTTGGAAGAACTTGGTGTATTTTTTTCTTAATACGCCTTCGCTAACAGAAGCAAACTTGTGGCCTTTATGGAACGTAGATGGCTCTTTGACTTCGCCTCTTTTGCTGATTACTCGGTCATCTTTTTGCGCGGCAATGGCACGAAACTGTTCCAAATCGGGTACTGGGCTTTGACTGATTTTTTGCGTTGTATTCACCATAACTCCCTCCTACACACGCAGTGGTTGAACATGACTTTGTTCATGATTTGAAGTGGCTGAAAGATCTTGATCCAACATGGCAAAACGCGCTTGCCAAAGTTCGGTCTGTTCGATGATTTCGTGGAACCAAACTGTCAGATTGGCTGAGTTAAGATGCTCGGTAGGTTGGCGACCCGCTAAGACAAGTTGTCGACCATTCGGGGCGAGCGATAACGCCAAGTTGCCACTGCCTACTCTTTGGTAATTTGCGCGGGCTAATAGCTCTAAGCCTCTTACGCGCAACTCTCCCGATTTTTCTAAGCCACCAAACGTAACAGAGAGCATTAAGGCGTCATCTTCTGTGGCGGTGAAGTACAGCACGAATCGATCATCAACGAGAAGCTGACAACGATTTCCATCTTCTAAAATGAGCGGTGGTAATTCATTTAAACGACAAAACTCATCGAGCAGTGGTTGAATCGTGTTCATAATCTTTCCTCTTGTTTCCGTCACTCTATTGAACACCGATTCCCATTTTGACGATGTCGCTAATGGTTTTATTTTTGTCACTTTCACCGTTTCTTTGTGATGATGGCCTCAGATACAACCTCAATTTAACCATTTGTTTTATAAATAAAAAAAGAGCAACACTCAGCTACTCTTTTCTTTCTGGTTCGATTTTCAAGTTCGATGTCAAATCAACGTACAAGCCTCGATTAACCAAGTTTGTGGCTATCGAAAATCACTTCTGTTGGTGGGAACATGTTCGATACTGGCGGGCGTTGGGCGTCACCGAACATGGTTGCACCAAACGCTGACGCCGCCCAAGGATCGACGATTTTTACGTCTTTATTCCATGTCGATGGGTCTTTAATGTCGCTGCCTTCTTGTCTCCCCACCAATACATAAAGGTGCGTGCCAGAATGGCCTTTTTTAAACGCCACAACTTCTACTTTTGGCTGGTTTTCTGGTGTTCCCGACATGCCTTGAATCATTTCAGCAGCGGCAGCGAAAGCAAATGTGGTACAGCAACCTGCCTTGGCATTTTGTACATACTTAGCAATGTTCTGTAATGTACTTAGCTGCGGAGCATTGCCTCTTTGAGCGGCAGCTTGAACTGCGCTGGCAGACATGGTCGCTCTTTGATCTTGCGCGATTCGTGCTTGGTTCGCGTAAAGAGCTTTTAGCCTTGGCGCACCTTTTGTTTCATAAAACTGCGACCCTTTTTGACCAAACGTATTTAAGTCTGTGCATGCAAAATCCCCCAGTTTTTGAAGGTTGTCTTTGTGCTCGTTGATCAGCGCCACGCTGGATGAGGCTTTGCTGGTTTTGGAAGACGAGGTGTCAGTTTGTGCGGTAGGCCAATGCGAACTTGGGCCAGACGACAATCTTTCAAGATTTTTCAAATTGCCGAGCGTCAGTTTATTTTCGCCATTGAGCACGTTTTGTAGCATTTGCTTCGCCACATCTTTTGGAATGCCCTGCTTGGTGAGCAGATTCACCACGATGTCTTTCGCTTTGTTCTGATGGCTAATACGAGCGCTCACGCTTTTGTTTTTTGGCGCACCTTCTTTTACGAAAATGTCTTTGCCATTGTGTGCTCGAATCTCTTTATCGTCCGCTTGATTCTGTGTCGCCAAATGTGACGTCAGCTGGCTCAACGACTGCATGTGTGACGTATTGATATTAACCATGTAAAAAACCTTAAACTTGAATAAACGGGTGTGAGCCAGTTTGTTGGCTAAAATCGACAACCGTGTTGTTTTGGAACAGTTGCACCCAAGTGTCACTCAACTCATTCAACTGACTGATGACGTTGGCTAATTGGCTGATCTCGGTGTCTGCCGTGATGGCGATTTGAAGCAGAATGTCTTTGGTGGTTGGGTTGATGCAAAACTGCACTCCGCCCGTTTCGCGATACAAAAAGTTGTATTCCAGCAGCACTTGGAGCTTGTCGGCGGTGAGAATATCTTTCTCTACCACTAGACTTTTTGAGACAAGCACCTCGTTCTTCTCTTGCACAAATTGCACATCGATCGCGTTATCCTCGCTGAAACAGAGCGACCACATTTGATGCTCAAACTCGGTAACGCGCTCAAGGTTGAGTGAATCCCCTAGCTCTGCGAGAAGAATATTGATCTTTCCGGTATCCATGTTGTGTCCTGTTAAATTTGATGACGGCTTATTGAAATAGGCCCATAACGATGAGGGACATTTTAAGGTGAGCTTCCAAGTTAGACTTTATTTAAACGTCTGAATTTTAGCGCTATTAGCCGTTTTAAAAGTTGATATGATTGAATCGCATAAACAGAGGCAACAAAAGAGCGGCACTCGCCGCTCTTACCAACATACAAATACCACCACAAAAAATCGCTGAGTTATTTAATGCCGTGAAGACTGTTTTCGGCATTCATCGCCAGAGGATTGAACGAGTCATTACGCAGTTCAGCGATGGCATAAAGCATGCGCCCCATGCGTCCGTTGCCATCGGTAAAGCCGTGATAACCAATCACACCAGCAAACAAATGTTTACCGAGGTCTTTGTCCGCAACTGGATTCTCTTTCAAAAAGCCTTCAATGTGTTGCTTCAACATGCCTTCCCCACCAATGCTTGATGGTAATGTGCCGCCAGAGATATTTGGCCCACGGTAATCGCGTTCTACATTTGGTACCAAACGAGCATGCAACTCTTTTAGGTTGTCCATATTCAGCAAGTCTTTACCGTTGGTCGCGTACTCTTTCAATAATGACGTGATGTTTTCCGCATCGTTCCCTTTTGAGTTTGAAGCGTTGATGATCCAAGCCGCTGCGCGTTCAACATTGTTCGTCACGCCAGCTTTATTGAAAGCGTCTTCAGGAAGACCTTCTGCATATACACCTTGGTCTAAATCCGTACTTGCGAGCCCTTCAATATGTCGCTGCGCTGCTTTTAGGTGCATCACCTCCATGTCAAAGACAGCTTGCATTTGGTTGATGCGTACTTCTGGATTTTTCTGAGCAGCCGCCACGCCACCACCGTAATCTTTCACCACACGCACCGCGAGCGACTTAACGGCATCATCACCAATCAGCGCTTTGAGTTTCTTGCCAGAATCCGTCTCTAGCATCACTTCTGTCATGGCTCGTTCGGCAAGTTGGCTCAGCTCAGCAGCGTGAGACTTCACCATTTTGCTGTCCAACTTCGCAAACGCATTCAGAACATCTGAAGGCGTTTTGAGGTTCGCGTCTTTAAACAACATCTGCCCATGCTCGACAGAAGACGATGTTTGCAAACGCTGAGCTTGTCCCTGTTCGTTGTCAAACACGGCTTTTGTAATCGCTTTTGCCACAGACTGCGTGCTGCCTTCACGAAATAATTTCCCAGTAGCTTCAAAGAAGCGCGCGACTGCACCACTTGTAGGGTTTGCGCGTGTAAACTCTTGAGTAGCAGCATTGATCGTATATTCCTTACCACCAATGCTGAGTTTGCCTTCATTTAGAATCTCATTACGAGCTTGTGGCATCGCCGCTTGCAATGCACTCACATTTCCAAAACTGATCATGATTTACACCCTTAATGTAGAGAATTGGTTAGCATCCATCACTGGCGCACTTGGCTCGTCACTGATTGTTGAGTTGGTCGTGCTTTTTAACCATTCAATGAAATTGCCGAGAGATTCATCCAAAATCGCTGCATCCAGCCATTGCTGACTTAGATGAACAAAACCAACAAAACCGACTTCCTCGTCCCAATAAACGGCTGGTGAGCCTTGAGTGAGCGACGCTTTCATGTATTGCAGCATCACGTCATGTTCTGGTTTGTCGCCAGAAATCAAGCCAATGAGCGTCAGGCGATCATCCTCAGCACGCACAGTGATTGCCGTGTCTTGGTCAATCAAAAGATGACAGCAATCGTCGCCATCAAAAACCAGTTGTTCTATTTGGCAACGGTGAGCAAAATCCGTCATCAAAGCGGTAATAAATCCATTAGCCATTTGAATGAATAATCCTATAGTGCTTGTTACGAATTCGGCGGACGAGTCATGAAAACAGAGTGACCCAGGCCGTTTTGATGCTGTTATTTTTCATCATTCGGCGCGACTAATATGCTAAAGATGGTCGGATTTTTTTCGTTTTAAGACGTTTGAAAACAACAAAGCTCAGCAATGTGCTGAGCTTTGTGTTCGATTGATTTGACGGTGACGCTCTACTCTGGTGACGTCATTTTCCGCTCACTGAGTTGTTTCACCATCGCTTGCTTTAACGCCTGAATCTGTCCATCGATACTAGCGTCAATAATGCCGACTTCGGTTTCCAGTATGCAGCCACCGTTTTTAAGGCGCGCATCGGCAACCACATCGACATAACCCACTTCAGGAAAATCACTCAAAACGCCAGCAACTTTCTCTCTCACGTCAACCACTTGCTCAGGATGAACGTGTAAGATCACTTGCTTTTGATTACTCACCAATTGCAGCGCTTCTCTGACCACGCTGATCGTGGTGTCAACGTCATCAAATGTGTCGATGATTTTACGCACCGCGTCTAAGACGACGTTCGTCATTTTGTGCTCAACTTGCAGGTAATATTCATTGCAGCGAGCCAAAGTAGCGACCATCGCTTGCGCATTTTCTATTTTCGCCTGCTCCAAACCATCTTGATAGCCGCGCTGCTTTTCGGTTTCATACGCTTGCTGCGCTTTAGCAATGATGCTGTCGGCTTTCGAATTCGCCGCTTCAACCAAATGTTGCGAATCGAGATAACTAACGTAATCCTTGGCTTTGAGCACCTTTAAACCTGGCGCTAACTGCAAGTTGTCGGTTTTTATTTCAACAAATGAAACCATTGGGGAATAACCTGTTTTGCGATTTTTTTGGTGAGTCGGTACGCGAGATCACGCTGCTCTTCAACGAGCCAAGAGGTGTTTTCTTTCACTTGGCTAAGTGATTGATCGAGCTTGAACTGCCAACGGAGCAAAATATCGTGAGAAGAGCTCGCTAAGATGAACTTCATCCATGCGTAGCCCTGTTTGAGCATGTGACGTTCAACTTCGTCTTCTTTCATCATGTCTGGTAGCGCTTTTTGCCAACCTTTCGGCCATTGTGACAACAACATCGGCCCTTGCTGAATAAGAAAACGGGCGACATCCAAACCAAACACGTTGTTCAAACACTGCTTGGGCTTTTTAAGTACCACTTGGCGCATCGCAAAACTGTGCAACGCCCCGCCAATGGTGAGCATTAACGTACTGAGCGCATCAGGAGGAAGCAGAGCCAAGCTATGGTGTGGCTTGTTAAAAGCCGTTTCTGGAACAGGCGCAAGCGCCCACTCTTCTAAACACCAAAGGTTGAAGTTTGGGTTATCTCGCCAGCCATCCAGATTAAGAAGCCAAGGTTGTTTTGGCACGATCCAGTTTTGCTCTAGGTACTGACATGGGCAGTAGTTGAACTGATGCAGCACCTGAGCCATCGGTGTTTCAGGTTTAACCACGCTTTGCGCTCCTGCGGCACCACGTGAACGTCGCGACATTCGAGCCAATCAGTAGCAGTACCATAAACACTAAAATCCCGATGAGATGGTTCGCCGTTTCTTTGGTAACTTGCACCGACAAAATACTTTTAAATTGGTTGCTTTGAGTCGTCACTCGCACCTCCGAAGATGGCACCATCACGACACTAATGCGGTCGTAATTCAGCCCTTCAATACTGTTGTTCACCAACAATTTGATTTGAGGCACGTAAGAGTCCAATGCCACATCGGCAGCATGTTTAATAAACACCGATGCCGAAGCAGGAGTCGGGCGCTCGCCTGGGCGAAGATCTTGATCTTCGAGTACCACGTGGACTCGCGCCACCAGCACACCATCAATTTGCGATAGCGTTGATGACAACTCTTGCGATTTTGCGTAAACCAAACGCGCTCTTTCCGCCAATGGCGAGGAGATTAAATCGTCTTTTGGAAACACTTCTTTTAACGTCGAGAACTGCTCTCGTGGGTAGCCTTTGCGTTTTAATGCATCAACGGCGAACGCGATTTGCGAGCTATCGACCATCAATTTTACTTTGTTGTCTTTGTCCGGTTCTTTGGTCGCCACCACGCCTTCCGATAACAAGATCGACAGCATTTCGTTGCCTTCTTTTTGGCTTACATTGGTGTAAAGCTCGGTTTGGCAACCCACCAAAAACAGCGCCAATACAAGGCAAAGCGCGCGCATTTTATTCTTCATCATTACTGCGCCTTCAAAAGCGTTTCGACATTCTGTGTGGTTTTACCCACGGTTTTCGCGATCAACTCTTCTTGAAACGTGATTCGCGTTAACGCCCACTGCATTTGCAACAGTTGCGCAGGATCGTCACCGACCATTTTCATGCTGTCTTGCAGACTGCTTTTCGCGTTGTCGATGGTGTTTTTTAGTTCGCTGATGTTTTCTAGCAAACCGCCTTCTAAACCGTTGTTCCCCTCCGGAATAGACATGGCTTGTTCAAAACGCTCACTCAGCCCGTCTTCGACTTGAGCATCTTGCAACTTCTCAAGGTTGGTTTGCATCACCTCGGTGTACTGTGTATTGATCATGTGTACTCCTACGACAAATCTAACTTATGGCTGTGAGTCATGATGTTCTTCACCATCGCGTTTTTTTGGATAACAAAACTCAGCTCTTCACGTACTAAATCGACTGTTGATGTCATCTCTGGCAAAGACTTTAGCTCAGCCCAACAATGCCAAAGCGCCTGTTCTTTCTGAGCGCCAAGTGGGAAGCTTTGCGCAAGCATCGCTTTTAATGCTGCTCTGTCTGTTGGCGGCTCAGCCATTAACTGGCCAGCAAAATCTCCGAGCAACTCTTGTTTCAGAACGCTCAATAATTCCGGAACGGCATCATCCGTTCCTTTGGCGCTTTTCGCCTGATGAAAGGCGTACCACAGCGCTTCTTTTTGTGTTTGAGGATCAGAAATAACGTCCTTTAACGAAGAAAGCACGCTTTGTTTAGAGACAGTCTCTGCTTCCTTGATCGACGCATACCAATCTTTAATTGCGTTGAGTTTCTCTTCTACTTTTGTCAGCGTGTCTTTGGGAGCTGAGCGAGAAACTTCGGCCGTGGTTTCTCGCGTCATAAGCTCGCTCATTCGCTTCGCATCGTCGCGTTCATAGTGACGAACATCGGTTGAATGAGCGGGCGTTTGTCCGACAAAGCTAGGGTCGACTCTCATCCAAGATTCCTAATGTCTTGGGTGAAGCTCGCCGCAAAAGCTTGGCTTTCTTCGCTGCCTTGAGCTGCCAGTTCCATCCAACGTTCAGCTTGGCTTAGTAACCCTGCTTTTGCAGCCGCTAGCGCCGCCAAACTGATCAGGTCAGGATACGCGGTGCAAAGTGGCTCAAGTAATCGATGTGCCTCTTCGTACGCGCCTTTGTTCATCAGGCTCATCGCACGAATCATTACTACGACTTCTTCAGAGTTCGAGGTCTCCTCAAGGCAATCAGCAATCGTATTGGCCTCTTGATGGCGATGCATCCCCGTCGCCATCAAAGCAATTTCAGCCAACAGCTGGCGTAATTCTCGTTCCATGCATTACACCTTCTGCAGGATCGACTGCATTACATCTTTGATCGCACGAGTGGTGGTTGCGTTGATGTTGTATACCACCGACCATTTGTTGATAGCGTGCTGAAGTTCAGCCAGCTTAGATGGATCGTCCGCGTTGGTTTCTAGATTTTTAATGGCATCGGTGACGGATTTGTTCGCGTCTTTCGCTTGTTGCTCAAGTTTCGTTTTAACGTCATCGAGGTTTACACTGTTGGTCGCATCGTAAAATGACATAGGATTTCCCTTTATTTTTGGTTAGCTTCGTATGCTTCAATCACAACCTGTGCCGCTGTGTATGCTTCATACTGTTTTAGTAGCAATTGATACTGCTGCGGAGGACATCCCAAGTCCAACTGACGCTTTACCGCTGCCTGTGCTTGTAAGAGCTTGCTCTTAATGTTTTGCACTTCAATGCCACTTAGGTCGTTATTTAGAATCTGTTCAAGATTTGTCATGGTTTTTCTCGCCTTCGTATCCAAGTTCAATAGTGATAACGCGCCCGCCTTTCACCAGCTCAATCCCTGCTGGCGTTACGCTGGATATGCGATAACCCTGCGGAGTGCGAGCCCCTACCATGTAACGAACGTTATCGGTAAGAATAACGTACGGCACTTGGCCAAAATTAACGCTACGAAACGGGAAGTCGATGTCCGTGCCTTTGCTGACTTTGGGAATCGATTTCAAAACCAGATACGGCTTTTCACCATACTGCTCACGAAAATCCCGAGTCACGCCGTAAAAGCGTGTGGTTTCGATGTCGTCTAATTCACCACGTACTTCAATGCGGTCACCACTTGTCACTAATTGAACTTTTTTAAGCAGCTCCGCGTTGGTGAGCAGCTCTTTTAATGTGTCCATGTACGCGCCTGCACGCTGCAGTTCGACTTTCCAAGCGACCAAACCGGGTACATCGCGTTCTAAAATTTGTTCGACTTGGTTCCATTTGCTGGCGTCATCGATGTAGCCCGTCAGCAGCAACGTGCCAGTTTCATCCCCGTTCTCGACTTTCACTTGGTGATAGCCAAGGTTACGAAGAATAAAGCGCACGCCTCGGCGGATTTCTTCCATCGTTCTTAGGTCACTTTTGTAGTTAATACCCAGAACATCGATTCTTCCCAGCAGTTGCAGTTTCTGCGTTCTGTCTTCGACATAACCTTCTAAAACTGCTTGATGAGCAGTAGCGTTCCACTCCACACGCACATCATTAAGCCCAAGCTCATTCAAAATATTGCGTACCAACACAATCGGTTCGGCTTCTGCCACAACTTCACTGTCATTGCCATTGGCTTGGCTGTACCACATGCCAGCGAATATCGCGCTTGGTATCGCGCTGCACAGCACGGCTATCAGTGCGGTTCTTTTCCAGCTTGTGCTTTGCGCAGTAACGACTGGTGCATCTTGTTTGGTTTGAGCATCCGTAACGTTGGTGACGATCAGCTCGTCTTCAACGTAACCCAGTGCAAATTTCACCACGCCAACAGAGATCACCGCGTGGCGCTCTAGCTCGATGCCCGATTCACCAACCGCTCGGTTTTCACCGTTGATGGTTACGTCCTGACATCCACGCAACATCACCGATTCACTGTCACACACTAAAGTGAAGTGATTGGCTTCTACGCCAGCATCCGATAACACAAGGTCTGCGATAAAGTCGTCGCTACCTAAAACCAATGCGCCTTCTGGCAGTGTGACTTCAACCCCGGAATGCACGCCGGATAAAATACGAATTTTCCATTGCTGCATTTCGGTTATGGCTCCTCTGAAGGGCGAACACATTCGGCCTGTGAAAGGTCACATTCCGCCACTTTGACTCGCCAGCCTACTTGCCCGGACGGCAATTGACATTGAGTTAGCAGCGAGGACTTTTGCTGTAACAGTAAGTCTTGCTGATAACGTTCTGCCTGCGTTTTTGACGTACAGCTGAATACTTCAACAACCGATTTAAATTCTGCGCTATTGTTCGAGATATTGTTGAGCTGGCCAATACTCGGGCGCAAATCATGCTCGTTACCTATCAACACGCTGTCGCCAATGCCATCGACCACGATTCTCGGCTCGATAATGAACATGCGAACTGTTCGGCGCGTTGTGTTGGTGTTACTACGGAACAAAGCGCCTAGGTATGGAATGTCGCCCAACAGCGGGACTTTACGTAGCTGATGGCTCACTTCGTCTCGGTATACGCCACCAATGAGTAAGCTTTGCCCTTGTTTTACCGTCGCTAACGTACTGATTTCGGTTTTACGTACAGATGGAAGATCATCCACACCACCATCTGGGATCTTTGCGCCATCTTCTAAGTGAAGGCTCAAGTTGATCTCTGGTCGCGTCGCGAATCTGTCGCCGACGATACGAGGCACAATGCGCAACAAGGTGCCATACGTCACTTCTTCCAAAGCCGCCGTCTCTTTGCCAACCAATTTGACGTAAAACGTGCTGCTGTTGTTTAGCACCGCTTCGACGTTTTCTTGCGTGAGTAGCGTTGGTCTGGAAACGACTTGCGCACTGCCTTTCGATTCCAATAAACGAATTTGTGCCAACAAGTAGTTCAAGTTGGTCGAATCCAACAAGGACTTGAAACTCTGACCACTGCCCAATGTGACATCGCCGTTATCAACGTCGCCGGTTGTTTTGATGTCGACAATGCGGTTGTTTCCAACCGATACACCCGCACGCCAATCCACACCGAGCTGACGTAAATCGTTTGCGCTGATGTCCACAATAGATAACGCAACCTCGATACGAGATTGTGGCTGATCGAGCTGAGCGACCAGCTTGCGATACAACGGCAGTCTTGCTTGGGTATCACGAACGATGATCGCATTCAGCCCCGGCTCCGCTTCTACGGTTGCACCGCCGTGCACAGACGCAGTTTTGCCGCGAGGTTTCGCTGCTTCTGCGGGTAATCCGTTTACAGGCGATGTTTGTACAGACGCAGAATCCGTAATTTGAGTTTGAACACCGCCAACCACACGACTTAATACCGAAGCAATCCCCGGAACGGTAATGCTTTGGTCGCGATACGAGATACTTCTGTCCGTCGCCGAGGCATATTTAAGCGGAATGAGTTCTACAAACAGCTCATCCGTCGAGTTTGACTTTTGCAGCAATCGGCTCTCTAACGCTTCTGCGGTTTGCACTACTAACTCAACGTAACGCGGCGGCCCAGCTAGATAAACCAGCCCTTTATTTTCGGCAGCGCGCCAACCATAACGAGCATCCCAAACACCGGTTGAAATCAAGGTACTGCGAAGCTCGCGCGCGGTAAGCAGTTCCAATTGCAGCAATCGGGAGCGCGTTTCTGTCGCTTTGTAAACGTGCAGTACTGCGCCATCGAAGTACCACATCAAGTTATAAACTTGCGCTAGGTAGTCGAGAAACTCCGCTGGATCTTCTGGCGTGAATCGACCACTCACTCGGTCATTCACTTTGTCGCTCACAGACACGGATACTCGATAGTTGGCACCAAAGTTGTTAAGCAGATCTTTCAACGAATCATTATCGGCATAGTAACGAAACGGTTGTTCTGGCCAATTGAGCTCTGTCGCTTGTACAGAAAACATCGGAACGACACACAGTGCGCACAATGTCATTTTGGCGGCAATGCGCCCTATTTTTGGCATGAGAGTTCGCATTACGGTAACCACACATGATGACTGATGGTGTGATTAACACGCTCGTGTTCAAGCAATTCCATGTAGCGTTCACACACGTTGGCATGTTGCGCAAGAAGTTCTGCAAACTGCTCATTTGAAGTGTTTTCTATCATCGCTTTGCCTTGCAAAATCAATTGTTGATCAGCGTTTGTAGTGAGCACGCTTGGCGTATCTCGAAGCGTTTTTAGTGATAGCTGCATACAACGTTTTAATGCTTGTTCTTGTTGGTAATCGAGATGTTCATTGAATCGAAGTGGCAAGGCAGTTTCCCATAAGATCCATGATGAGTGCTGTTTGATTGTCAGTGTTAACTGGTCTACTTCGATGGTGTAAGCGCCATTTTCTCCGGCAATAAAAGGCCCTATCCCTAGCGTTTCCGCTAGAGATTTCATCATTTTATCTAACATATACTGCCCTATTTAAATCTGGCTGAGATGGTTACAAGCCTGACCGCATTGGCCACTTTGAATATCAAAATAGTAGTGATCAACATCGCCAACGATCTGCATGTCTTTAAACCATTGCCACACTTTAGCAACGGCATTGAGGTCGTTATAAACCACGTCACATGCATCCCAGACTTCATTGAGATCCGGTGCTTGTAAACGAGCCTCAGAGCACCACGTTTTCCAATCAGAGATGAACATATCCGTCGTTGAAGTGTAGTCCGCCAGTTCTTTCAAGTTGCTTAACGACGGTTGCCACTTATCGACCAACGCTTTATGAGATTCAATTACTTGTGACTGCTGCTCGTTCAGTGTATTTAGCTGCGCTTTTAACTGCGTTTGCTGGCTCTCAATCAACGCAAGTTGTTGTTCAACAAAAATCGCGCTGATGTCTTCACCCGATAACTTCGACCAGTACTCTTTTTGAATATCCAGCTGATTCATCAGTTGCTCCACTTTGACCGAGGCGTGCAACGCACTTTGGTCGGTTTGTCGATGAATCCATTCGGTCAACGCCAAGTAACAACAAAGGATCAGCGTTTTTGGCGTGGCCAAATTAAAGCGAAAGCCCAATCGAGAGTTGATGTATTCGAGCCTCTGCTCAAAGGTCGCCACTCGTTGACTGTCACTTAACTGAGCGCCAATTTCTAAAAACAGACGCATGGCAAAACGGTCAATCGATGTGCCTAGTCTCAAATACGTTTTCACCAATTGGCTGGCGCACAAACTGTCCACCACACTTCTGTCCAACAAGCGTTGCAACAACGATAACTGGTCGTCATTCAGCACACCTTCACTCAACAGCTGTCGGTGATTCACGTGGACAACATTGAGATCCTGTGATGGCTGAGACGCACTCTCGTATCGTGCTCCTCTTTGCAAAACAGTGACTTTCCTTTGCGTCACAATGCTGTCAGGAAAAAGCGAACGGCGTCGCCAATGCTGCTTTTTCATTTGTGTTCTTCTCCGCATCCCTTTCGAACACTCCAAAATGAAAGGGATGTAATAAATTTGAATTATTCGTTCTTACGCTGAACATAATAGAATTTTATGTCCGTCGGTGACTTTCAAAATTAGTCAGAAAATTTTAGTCATAAGTCATTTCAATTAGCGATGGCGACTTGCTCATCACCGGAACGGACCTTACTTGGCGTAGTGCCAAAGCGACGTCGATAACTTTGAGTAAAGTAAGATTGGCTGGAAAATCCCGCTTCCATTGCCACATCGACAATGCTCATTTTGCTCGTCAGCAAAAGCTTGTGTGCGTGCAATAAGCGACGTTCACTGATCCAAGCTCTTGGAGAGATGCCATAGTGCTCATTAAAAAGCTCTTTAAAGGTTGTGAGACTGGCACCAAATTCTTGAGCATAATCCGTCAGTTTCCACTCTTTCAAATAGTGCTGCTCCATAAAGCGGCGTAAGCGGTCTGAGGTTCGGTTAGTTTGCTGCGATAGCAAGGCATAGAGGACTTCGCCCCCTTGACTGTGCAGCAATAGAATCAGCATTTCTTCGTACTTCAAACGCATGATGGCGTCTGGGTACGACTGCTCCTCCAGCGTTTTCATGCCGGAAAGCACTTGCTCAATGAGAATGTTCAAACCAAAAGAAAACAAACCCGAGTTAAGTTTGTCCACTTTTGGCAACGTCATGAGAAGATCGCTGTGTTTTTGCAGTAATTGGCTTACTAGCTCATTGTCGAATTCAATGATAGATGAGTGATAATTCCCACCCTGTGGTGAGTACTCTAACAAGTAGTCACCTTGAGAGAGAAATACCCCACTCCCGGCAACGACATCTATGGTGCAATCGCCAGTTTGAACTCGTAATTGACCATTGTGAACGACAACAATATGAGATTGGTCTGAGTGAAATACTTCGTCATGTTTTTCGTAGTGAGAAAAACTGCGAATTTTTCGCAAGCTAGAGCCGACCGTTTCTGTGTTTAGTTGGCCT
The DNA here is from genome assembly GCF_043103065.1 of Vibrio sp. YQ_11. Classification (NCBI taxonomy): domain Bacteria; kingdom Pseudomonadati; phylum Pseudomonadota; class Gammaproteobacteria; order Vibrionales; family Vibrionaceae; genus Vibrio; species Vibrio sp. YQ_11. Next base: position 353,478 of record NZ_JBICJM010000048.1, read on the forward strand.
GACACATCCATTTTCTACCCTTCATAATTTTTAATTTCTCTCGTGTGTAAAAGAGAAACTGTCAAAGCACTACTTTGTTTGTTGTTATTTCCTAAGCAGTACAATTTCAATTAAAGAAGCAAAGAAAAGAGCATAGAAGTTCATATCACTTACCATACCCCCCGAAATAAATAGCGAATAGCTTAGAAACCGCCATTCCTTCGAGGAATTAAGCAGCCTAAGCTCAAATACAGGCTTCTGAATGAGTAGTTGTTTTATTTTCAGATAGCGCTTTTACTTTTTTATAAGTCTATTTTTTATTAAATAACGTTATGCTATTTAAACTCTGACTTTGTTTTTATATTAGAATAAATTAAATTACTAATATGATCATGAAAATTAGGAAAACCACATTTCCAAAACCTTCAAATTGTTTGTTTTTTAATCCAAAACGCCAAGCCAACGTGTTCAAGGCGTAGGATATAATCATAAATCACACGCTTGTGGCAATAGTTATTAATATAATTTCCAACTGTCCCGATGACTCATTTTTCGCAATTTTATTTATAAAAACGCTCAACAATTCTTTCACATTGAATTGGCTATTTCTATTCACATTTAATAAATTAGATAGCGCTAATCAAATGTAACCGATTACTTTTTTGTTTCTATTTCTATAGGAAAAAGTCTTAAATCCACTTTCTGACTTCCCTCTCTGAATATATATTTCTGCTCATTTTGGGCGATAATTTGACCTTGAGAATAGAGTTTCCCTATCACTTTCATTTCTCCTTTCCCGGCTTGAATTGGCGCAATAAGAAAAGAATATTGAACTGGTAACTGAACACCTTGATATTGCTGAGAAGCAACAGTAAGACATTGATTTTCAATAGCTTGACACATCTCCACCTCTATATAGGTCGAAACTGGAGGATGGTATCCTTCGACAGAAATCCACCCATATACATTCGCTTGGCTCTGAACGGAAAATGGCTGTGCAGTCCCCACGGACTGAGCGCATCCAGTCAATAACATTAAACCGATAAGACCGGCCCACTTACTGCTTTTCATTTAGGCTCCCATAAATTATTTTTATCGTCTTATTATGATTTATTTTTACACAACTTCTTATGTGTACGTTTAAATTTTCGGCTTATATTTATTCTACAGATGGACAGCAATAACGTTCCACGTACAACACGTAATTAACATAGTATTTAATTTTTAAGATAACACAATTCTAGTTCTTCATCGCTTGTCGATATAAACCAAAATTTCACCATAATAGAATTTAATAACCGTTAATCTTTATATGCACCAGCACTCATTTGTAAGAATAGAAGCAAGGTGTCAATTCTGGGTTTCCGGCCAAAATATAATAACTAACAACCAAAATTGATAAACACCCCCCACGATATCGAATATGTTTCCCGATAAAATTCTCAAAAGGACTGTTTCTATGTCAGCACGCCAAACTATCGATGAGGTTTTACAGAAGTTTGCTCATCAAATAGGCTTGCCTGAACTGCATTTGACGGACAATGAACTAAGCTTAGCTTTTGATGATCACTTGAAGGTTCATTTCATCTTTCATCCAGAAACGAATACGCTGCAACTGGAAGCGGAAATTGTTGGATTACAAATCGTCAATTCTGATCTTTATCGTTCTTTTTTGGCGTTCAATTACCATTGGCCAGAACACCAATTATTTTTCAGTTTAGATAATCATAGGCACGTACTGTGTTTGAATAAACTGATTGGCATCGAGCAATTGGATTATGAATATTTTGAAAATGCGTTGGCGGAATTGTTGACGCAAAGCGAGTCATGGGAGTCGTTGCTATCTGCTCACGTAGTGGCCGAAGAGACGCCTGCTATGCCTCAAAGTTTAGATCTGAGAGTTTAGGTGTCTTATGTCTAATGACATCCAATCTGCACGCAACAGCCAACCCATTCACGGATTGGAGCAAGTAGAACGACGTGAACTTGTGCCACAAGGAACGTTTCAAGGTCGCAAAGTGACCCTGCTCTCTTCATCTGAAAACAAACAGGCACGCATGAGCTCAAAGCGAGAACTGAGCGAATGTTTAAACCAGTTCGCGAGCCTTGAATCGTGCAATCAAGTGTTGGATTTTGAAAAACCAACTGGATTTGAGAAGCAAAGCGCTGCTATCGAAAAGCTTTTTGAGCGAAAGATAGATGTGATTGCTAGAAGCGAAAAGCAAACACAAGTTATCACGCACGCACAGCTCCCTTCTGCGGATTAATGAATGCCAATAAAAAACCCCGAAAATTCGGGGTTTTGAGTTCGTGTTTAACTTAAGATATCAAGCTTAGAAAAAGCCTAACGGGTCAATGCTGTAGCTAATCAGTAAGTTCTTAGTATTCTGGTAGTGATCCAGCATCATCTTGTGCGTTTCACGCCCGATACCCGATTTCTTGTAGCCACCAAACGCTGCGTGTGCAGGGTAAGCGTGGTAACAGTTAATCCAAATTCGACCAGCTTCGATATTACGGCCCATGCGATATGCCACGTTTGCATCACGCGTCCAAACGCCTGCGCCTAACCCATACTCCGTATCGTTTGCTATTTCCAATGCTTCCGCTTCATCTTTGAACTTAGTGATAGCAATCACTGGGCCAAAGATTTCTTCTTGGAAGATTCGCATCTTGTTGTGGCCTTCCAGCATTGTTGGCTGAATGTAGTACCCTTGACTGATTGACTCTGGCTGTTCTGATACACCGCCACCAAAAACCACTTTTGCGCCTTCTTCACGGCCGATTTCTAGGTAACTTAAAATCTTATCAAACTGTTCTTGAGAAGCCTGAGCACCAACTTGAGTATCGGTATCGAGCGGGTTACCTTGCTTGATTAACTGCGCACGTTCCGTCAATTTATCTACGAACTTATCGTAAATCGCTTCATGGACCAGCACGCGAGATGGGCAGGTACAAACTTCGCCTTGGTTGAAGAAACCAAGCAACGTACCTTCAATGCACTTATCGAGATACTCATCTTCGTAGTCGAAAATATCTGAGAAGTAGATGTTTGGAGATTTACCACCCAACTCAACTGTCGATGGGATCAAGTTGTCTGCCGCACATTTTAGAATGTGATTGCCAACTTGTGTTGAGCCCGTAAACGCGAGTTTTGCAATGCGGTTGCTGGTTGCTAACGCTTGGCCCGCTTCTGAACCAAAACCATTAACAACGTTGATGACGCCCGGTGGCAGTAGATCACCGATCTTTTCCATCAAAACTAGAATCGACGTAGGCGTTTGCTCTGCTGGCTTCAATACCACACAACAACCCGCCGCAAGTGCCGGTGCCAGTTTCCAAGCCGCCATCAACATAGGGAAGTTCCAAGGGATGATTTGACCAACTACGCCAATCGGCTCTGGGAAGTGATAGCTTGCCGTGTGCTCATCCAGCTCCGCCGCACTGCCTTCTTGTGCGCGAATACAACCCGCAAAGTAACGGAAATGATCCACCACCAAAGGTAAGTCCGCCGCCAAGGTTTCACGAACTGGTTTGCCGTTTTCCCATGTTTCTGCAACCGCAAGTTCTTCTAAATGCTGTTCAATACGGTCTGCGATTTTCAGCAAGATGTTAGAGCGTTCAGTCACACTAGTTTTCGCCCACTTTGCTTTGATGTTGTGTGCTGCATCCAAGGCTAAGTTGATATCTGCCTCGCCAGAACGGGCAACTTTACAATACGCTTGCCCGTTGATTGGTGAGATATTGTCAAAGTACTCACCGCCCGTTGGTTTTACCCATTCCCCACCGATAAAATTATCGTAATGCGATTTGAAATTAACGATGGCATTTTCACTACCTGGCTGTGCATAGATCATAACTCTTCCTTTTGTTTCTCGTTCATTAACGACAGTGTCGTATCGCACTGTTCACAAAGAGCATTACGCAAGTCACACGCCAACTACGCCGCACTTGTTGTTAATTAAATGTAAAACTATGATTACCAAGCGATAACAAACCAAGTGAGCGATGTTTGAGCGGATGTATGGTGTGAACACCAATGTTCAAGTGTTCCAAAATGGCACACCCTCACTGTGACAAAATGGTACAGTCATGGAACTTCAACACATTAGCGATAACAACTGGCTTTCTACGTCATGGATCCGAAGTGAACAGGCGGGTTTAAAACAGCGTCGACGCCCTGAAGATATTCGAGTGACACCGGCGACACTTCAAGATAGGCGTCACCAACTCAACTTCTTATTGGAAACCGTCACCCAGTTTGCTCTCCCGTTGTTTAATCAGCTTTTTGCTCACAGTGACAGCCGCTTAATTCTGACGGATGCAGACGGCGTTATCATCGGCAGTTGGGGACAACCTAAGTTCCGCGAAAAGTTGACCGAAATAGCGCTGAGTTCGGGGGCCTGCTGGCAAGAAAAGGTCAAAGGCACCAACGCGATTGGGACTGCGATAATTGAAGCAAAACCGGTCTCTGTCATCGGCGATCAACACTTTATCCAACACCATCGTTTTATTAGCTGCTCGGCCAATCCTATTTTCGATCATCTTGGTCATTTGATTGGCGTATTAGATATCACCAGCGAGCAAAAGAAACATGATTTCTCAACGCAGGTGCTGGTACAAAACATGGTGCAGCAGGTTGAAAATCAATTGCTTAACTTGATTCCACAAGGGCATATTCGTGTGGATTTGGCGTGTGAGAAAGGCTTACTGAACAGTGGGTGGCAAGGGATTATAATCGCCAATGAAGATGGACAGATTCTTGCGCACAACCAAGTTGCTTCTCAGCTCCTCGCGCAACAAAACGTCATCGGGCAATCGCTCGAACACATTCTTTCTATCCAGAGTGCCGACCATCCTTTCGTGTTCACAACAAAGCCGCTGACCGACAAAAAAGTGAAGTCTCGTTCCGTTACCGCTTCCAATGATCTGCATTATGGTGATTCCACTGTCGAGCATTGCTGGCAACAAGCCAATCGCGTTATCGATAAAGACATCAGTTTACTGATTCTCGGAGAAACTGGGGTCGGTAAAAATGAGTTTGTAAAAGCGCTACATAAAAACAGCCAGAGAAAAACGGGACCGTTGGTTTCCGTTAACTGCGGAGCGTTACCAAAAGATCTGGTTGAGTCCGAATTGTTTGGCTATGTAGCCGGTGCCTTTACTGGCGCAAACAACAAAGGCTATCAGGGTAAAATTCGCCAAGCACACAAAGGGATTTTGTTTCTGGATGAAATCGCCGACTTACCGTTGGACGCTCAAAGCCGATTGCTTCATGTGCTTCAGGATAAGACCGTACTTCCCGTTGGTTCAAACCAAAGTGTTCAAGTCGATACGCAAATCATCGCGGCCACGCATAAGGATCTCGATAGCTTGGTTAGCGAAGGATTGTTCCGTCAAGATTTATACTATCGTCTCAATGGTTTGATCATCGAATTGCCTCGCTTTGAAGAACGAGATGATAAGCAACAACTGATCGAGAATATCCATCGACGTCATGCTGAATCTAAACAACAACTCTGTCCTCACCTACTTTCTCTGCTGCTTTCTTACTCTTGGCCGGGAAACCTGCGAGAACTCGATAGTTTAATCAAAGTATCCGCGTTAATGGCGCAAGGTGAAGAAACGTTGGAGCTCGCTCACGTACCGACTCACCTGAGTAAGAAGCTCAGCCAAGCTCAATACGTAACAACCACTGCAGAGCCAACATTAAAACTGCGTGCAACCGTCGAAGACAAACTGCTTAAAACATATCAAGCAAATCAGGGCAACATCAGTAAAACCTCTCGTATGCTTGGCGTGAGTCGAAATACGATTTATAGAAAGCTGAAAAGCCTCGGCATATTGGGTTAATCCATAACCTCAGATACAAAAAGAGCACCTTTGCGGTGCTCTTTCTATTTGAAACCTAGCTTACAGGCCGCCTTGTTGTTGCGCCTGTTTTACTAATGCCTGACGTTGAGTTTCCTTCTCAGAGATCACTTGGTTGTCCTTGTGTATTTCCTGATCCAATTCTGCCGGAATGAAAACAAAGTACTTGTTAAGAGTCATCTTAGAACCTCAATTTGTTGTGTTAATCACCTTCTTGGTCAACGTAAACAACACCAGAAAAACACGTTTTACTGGATCCTTGTTGCTGGTTTCAAAAAATAAAGGATGTTCATTTATTAAACATCCTCCATGTGGGCGCTAATTATAGGCGTAGTTCAAAGGCTTACCTAGCACTCTTTTTCGCCTTTCTTGCAACCTTAGTTTCATTCTCAAACCTGATGCAATCACGCATATTCAATAAAGTATTGTTAAACAAAGAAAAGTGATTTTCGATTCTATAAATCAACAGGAAGAGAAGCACTTCCTATGCACCTTATAAAATTAAGGCAGGCGACGTTTCAAATTACAAATTCATGCATAACCATCACTGGCCTGTGCAGTAAAATTCTTGTGATGTGATAATAAAATAAGCTCATATCGCTGCAACTTCATCCACAAATTTGTCTACCAGTTCAATATTTCACCTTTTTTGAGAAATCTTTAGCCACTTTTTTGGGTGAAAATGCCAAAAAAGGAAGACAATCTAAGTGTGGAATATGACCACTCTTGTCTATCCCCACTCAGCTTTGGGAGGCGTTTATGAAAAGTAACAAACTTGGCCATGTGATGTCTTTCAGCAGAATGTTTTCCTTCATTGCGTTTTTGACGGCCACATTCGCATGGATTCTCAGCATGTATGCCCTATTCACTGTTTCTGTAGCGGCTCTTGTGGTCAGCGCAATTCTCTACCTCAAAGACAGGTTCTATCAAAACAAGAAAACGACCACTGAAAAGAGCGCCTAGGCGCTCTTTTCTATTGAATGTAATTTTCCTGTGACTTGATATAGTCATCAACCCTTTCTAATTCGTGAAAATAACCATACATCGCAATGCGATTAATCTCAGCATCCAAGCAAAGCCTCTCATCTTTTACCATTGCTTCTATCGTCATTCCACTGGATGCGATTGTGAAAGGTGGACACGCTGAGTAACCATTATTTTCCGCAATATACTTCAATCGCCCAAATTCAAAAATTTGAAATGGAATAGCAATAATAAGAGATAAAACGACACTTATTGTTATCAAATGAATCGGAACTTTGATTAACTTTGTCATTCGATCAAATAGGATATAAACCATTAATATTGGGCAAAAGAGTAAGCTTGCGATACTTAAAACATATGACGCATCAATGTAGACCACTTGAAAATCACTACTGATCTGACGCGGTAAAGATTCGAAAGCAAAATGATGACAAAGGCGATAAATGGAATAAATGATCAGCAATAGGAACATAAGCAACACGAAAGCTGTGTGAAATGGATGCTTCTGTTGTGTCATTTTCTATTACCTTGAACCTTAAAGTTGGGGATGCGCCAGTGAGCAGCTTAACTTCACTCTTCGAAGAGACATACTTAACTGATAAAGCATGCTCTCGTATTTCTGAAAGGTGCGAAAAGAGTCAAGGTTTGATGTAACTTTTAAATCTACCAATATCTCAATATCTTACAGACACAAAAAAGGATGCCACTTGGGCATCCTTTTACATTTAGTCGGTTTACTTAAAACGATTACACGTCGTAAGTTGTAGACGCTGTGTTACCGCCTGTGCCCGTCCAGTTAGTGTGGAAGAATTCACCACGCTCACGGTCGATACGCTCGTAAGTATGAGCACCGAAGTAGTCACGTTGAGCTTGCAGTAGGTTCGCAGGTAGACGAGCTGTTGTGTAACCGTCTAGGAACGTTAGTGCAGAAGTCGTACATGGCATTGGGATGCCTGCTTCTAGAGACTTAGCTGCAACTTTACGCCATGCTACTAGGCTGTTTTGTAGGATACCTTTGAAGTAATCATCAGAGCCTAGGAATGCTAGTTCTGGGTTTGCTTCGTATGCATCACGGATGTTGCCTAGGAACGCAGAACGGATGATACAACCACCACGCCACATAAGAGCAACGTTACCGTAGTTTAGGTCCCAGCCATTCTCGTTTGATGCTTCGCGCATTAGCATAAAGCCTTGAGCGTAAGAGATGATCTTAGACGCTAGAAGCGCTTGACGTAGTGCGTCAACCCACTCTTGCTTGTCACCTTCTACTGGCGTGATTGTCTTGCCGAACAGTTTCTCAGCTTCAACACGTTGATCTTTTAGTGCAGATAGGCAACGAGAGAATACTGACTCAGAGATAAGCGTTAGTGGAATACCTAGGTCTAGTGCGTTGATACCCGTCCATTTACCTGTACCTTTTTGGCCAGCTGTGTCTAGGATTTTCTCAACTAGAGGCTCACCGTCTTCATCTTTGTAGCCAAGGATGTCAGCCGTAATTTCAACAAGGTAGCTGTTTAGCTCAGTGTTGTTCCACTCAGCGAATACCGCTTGCATTTCATCTGCAGACATACCAAGACCGTCTTTCATGAACTGGTAAGCTTCAGTGATCAGCTGCATGTCGCCGTATTCGATGCCGTTGTGAACCATCTTCACGAAGTGACCTGCACCATCGTTACCAACCCAATCACAACAAGGCTCGCCAGCGTCAGTTTTTGCAGAAATGCCTTGGAAGATAGGCTTAACCGCTTCCCAAGCTTCTGGAGCGCCGCCAGGCATGATAGATGGGCCAAAACGGGCACCCTCTTCACCACCAGATACGCCAGTACCGATGAAGTGGATGCCTTTTTCGCGTAGTGCTGCAACGCGACGGTTTGTATCTGGGTAGTTCGTGTTACCACCGTCGATGATGATGTCGCCTTTGTCTAGTAGAGGGACTAGAGCGTCGATGAATTTATCGACAACGTCACCTGCGCGAACCATTAGCATCACTTTGCGTGGCGTTTCTAGCTTCTCTACTAGTTCTTCTAGAGAGTATGCACCGATGATGTTCGTGCCTTTCGCTGGTCCTTCCAGAAACTCGTCTACTTTGGCAGCAGTACGGTTGTGAGCTACCACTTTAAAACCGTGGTCGTTCATGTTTAGGATAAGGTTTTGACCCATTACTGCTAGGCCAATTACACCGATATCACCTTTCATTGTTTCTCTCCAATTGTCTTTCATTGACGAGCAAGCGCATTAAGCGATTTTTGCTGCTGCGTCCAAATCTAAATACCATTCCGTCAAACCCGCTTTTGCATGGATCTTCGCCGCCGGATATGGAAGTACGTTAGCTGGTGAACTGTTGATTTCTTCAACAATGTCCGCTTTACCCGCGCCAAGTACTAAATAACTAATGCGTTTCGCAGCTTCTAATACGCGTGCGGTTTTCGACACACGAAGTTGGCCCGATTCAGGATGCGCAGCTACAAGAGATAGGTTCGCATCATCATAATTCGTTTGGCCAGGGAACAGAGAAGCTGTGTGACCATCTGCACCAACGCCTAATAAGATCCAGTCAAACACAGGTGTACCGTTTTCAGTCGGGATCACCTCTGCCATCTCTTTTGCAAAGCGCTCTGCTTCTACTTTAGGCTCATCTTCGCCGCGGATACGGTGAATGTTTTCCGCAGGAATATTTACTTGGCTAAACAGCAATGTGTTTGCTTCACCGTAATTGCTTTCTGCATCATCAGGAGCCACGCAGCGTTCATCACCCCACCAGAAGTGAAGGTTTTGCCACTGAATCGAAGTTGCGTAAGCCTCAGAAGCCAACAGTTTAAACAGCATTTTAGGAGTGCTGCCGCCAGAAAGAGAGATGTGAACAGGTCGGCCCATTTCGCTGAACGCTTTCATGTCGTTAGCTAGGCTTTCTACTACCTGCTCCGCAGTTTGATAGATCTTATGGTTGATCATAGTTCACAGTAGTCCGTATCTGTTAGGTTTTTACATGGGAAACGCCAAGCGCGGTTGTCACGCTGAAGCAAGTCATCAGACTCTTTAGGACCCCATGTACCACATGCGTATCCGAAGAGTGATTGAGGATCTTGTTTGAAGTCTAAAATTGGCTGAACGTACTGCCAACATGCTTCAACTGCATCACTACGTGCAAATAGCGTCGCATCGCCATTTAAAGCATCAAGTAGAAGACGCTCGTACGCAGTTAGCATTTGAGTCTCTTGCAGGTCTGCGTAGTGGAAGTTCATTTTCACTTCCTTCGCTTTAAAGCCTGCGCCTGGTTCTTTCAAACCAAAGCTCATCTGAATGCCTTCGTCTGGCTGAATACGAATGATCAGTTTGTTTTCCGGCGCATTTTGGCCAAACACTGGGTGCGGTGTTTGTTTAAAGTGAATAACCACTTCAGTAACGCGAGTCGGAAGACGCTTGCCAGTGCGAACATAGAAAGGTACACCATTCCAACGCCAGTTGTTGATGTAAGCTTTTAGACCAATGTACGTCTCAGTACGAGAATCGTCCGCTACGCCATTTTCTTCACGGTAACCTGGAAGGTGTTGGCCGCGCACGTCTGATGCAGTGTACTGACCAAGTACAAGATCGTTACGTAATGCTGTTTCATCCAGTGGTTTTAGGCATTGAAGCACTTTCACCACTTCATCACGCATTGAATCTGCGTTGATTTGTGCTGGTGGTTCCATACCGACCATTGCCAATACTTGTAGCAAGTGGTTTTGGAACATGTCGCGCACAGCGCCAGAGTTGTCGTAGTAACCACCACGCTCTTCTACGCCAAGGAATTCAGCGCCTGTGATTTCCACGTAATCAATGAAGTTACGGTTCCAAAGCGGTTCAAACATCGCGTTAGAGAAACGGAAAACAAGCAGGTTTTGAACCGTCTCTTTACCTAAATAATGGTCGATACGGTAGATTTGATGTTCTTGGAAGTGCTCGTGAATTTCTTTATCCAACGTGCGTGCTGACTCAAGGTCGTAACCGAACGGTTTCTCGATGATCAGACGTTTCCAGCCATCTTCCTCATTGTTCAAACCATGTGCTGCAAGGCTTGCAGGGATCACACTGTATAGGCTTGGAGGTGTAGCTAGGTAGAAAAGCGTATTACGTTGTTCGAATTGATATTCGTTGGCAAGTTGGTCTAAACGTGTTGCCAGCTTGCTGTAATCTTGCGTGTCAGAAGTGTTGATTGCTTGGTAATGCAGATGGTTGATAAATGCATCAAGCGTTTCTGGCTCGGTTTTTTCCATTTCTTGAAGCGATTTTTTCAGCTTCTCGCGGTAGGACTCGTCACTGTATTCAGTACGACTTACGCCAAGAATGGCAAAACTCTCTGGAAGCTGCTTGTTCGCATAAAGGTGGTATAAAGCAGGAATGAGCTTACGATATGTAAGGTCACCTGAAGCACCAAAAATAACGATGCTGCTGTTTTCTGGTATTACCATCATCTTTCCCTTAAAAACGAGGTACTTATTGTGTGCCCGGATACGGCTAAAGGATGAGCCAACCCTATCAATGACACTCAAAAATAGAAAATTGGTCTTACCTATTACGTTGATAGGTAAAGTCTATAGGCCCAAAGAACCTCAAGAAGTTGCGCTCCTAATCATCAGAAACACGACGTTTTGAGGCCATTTAGGTCACTTATGTCTCAAGAGCACAACCTTGCGCTCAGTGGAGGAAAGTCCGACACGGGGCAGTATTGTCTACGACTATTTGATTTACATCAACACTTGGCTGTGCAAACGTTTAAATAACTTGCTTAAAACGTCATAAATGTTTGTATTTTATGGATAAAAAAAGTAACACTTAAGTTAGTTAAAATTTAAGCAAAAACTCTAATTCGGACAAAACTTACCCACACTTGCAATCCATTACATAATAAGTGTGAAATAAGCTAAATCTATTTCCTCTGTGCAAATGTGTTAATCCGATTTGTTTTCATGGGACGAATCACTACTACGCCCTCATCTGTCAAAAACAACTTCATCAACCTTTTCTTTTAAAGATTATTTTTAGCTGATACAAAAAAGCGGTGACTAAAAATCACCGCTTTAACTGTTTTACACTCAAAATACGATCTGGGTTCGCGTTTTGTTACCGTATCACTTTTTTATAACAACGTTCCGGACGCCCAACCGTGCCGTAGTTGAGATCCGCTTCTAGTTCACCCGAGCTGATCAAATATTCTAAATAACGTCTTGCCGTGGTTCGGCTAGCGCCAATCTTTTCTCCTGCTTCATCAGCCGTTAGTGCGGCTTCACCAACAAACAAGTCGCGAATTTTATCAAGCGTTACGCTATCTATCCCTTTAGGCAAGCGTTTAGGGCTGCTGTCTGTTCCTGTATTTGATTGCAACATGCGGTCAACCAAACCTTGATCGAGGCTTTCCGCGACATCCAGCTGTTGGCGCTGAGTGATGTATTTTTTAAGTGCCGCTTCCAAGCGTGGGAACATGACGGGTTTCAACAGATAATCCACCACACCTCCGCGCATCGCTTGCTGTAGTGTGTCGACATCCCGAGCCGCGGTAATCAAAATTACATCACAAATTTGATTGTTTGAGCGCAGCGTATTCAGTATCTCCAACCCTGTACCATCCGGCAGATAAACATCCATCAAAAGCAGATCTGGCTTGAGCACTTCGAGCTGCATTTCCGCTTCTAATCGCGTCGTTGCAATGCCAACCACATCCAACCCTGCCAATTGGCTCAGGTATTTGTGGTGTAATTCAGCAATGGCAATGTCATCTTCAATGATCATCACTCGCGTTGCCATGTTCATACTTGTTCTTCCTTTGGCAAATACACGGTTATTCGCGTTCCATGTTCTGTGTTTGGTAGCATTTCAACATGCCCGTGATAGCGGGTCGCTAATTGGTTCACTAGGTGCAGACCTACCCCTCTATTTTGTCGAGATTTTGTCGAAATGCCTTTTTTTAAAAGGGTTTGAGGTTCAATGTTCTCTGGCAACCCACATCCGTGATCGCTGACTTCTAAAATCACTTCGTTGCCGTAATCGCTAACCGAGACTTCGATGTTTCGACGCTCTGATGCAACGTTGGATTCATTGCGAATAACGCTCAAAGTCGCATCAAACGCATTGTCGATTAAGTTACCCAAAATGGTGACCAGATCTTCCGAATTTAACCATTCAGAAAGCGGCTCCAAGCGACTGCCCTCCTCGACCACCAGCTGCAAACCCAGTTCTCGTGCTCGCTCTGTTTTTCCCAACAACATACCCGCAATAAGCGGATCTTTTATGGTATCTCGCAAAAACTCAATCATGGCTTGATAATGGGCGGTTTCTTGCCCGATGAGCTTTTGCACAGCCTCAAGCTCACTCATTTGCACTAAGCCACTGATCGTATTGAGCTTGTTTCTATGCTCGTGAGTTTGAGAACGCAACAAGTCCGCATATTCTTTGGTTTGCGAGAGCTGCTCCGTAAGTTCGTTGATCTCGTCACGCAAGCGAAAACTTGATACCGCCCCGACAATCTTTCCTTCCACAAAGATGGGTGAGCGGTTCGCAATTAAACGCTTATGATTAAGGAAAATTTCAATGTCGTGATCTTCTTGACCCGTTTCAAGAACGGTATATAAGTCGCTGTCGCGTAGTGTATCCGTAAGCGGTTTATTGAGCGCCTTATCTCTGTCAATGCCGAGAATTTGGCAAGCACTGCGGTTGATGGAACGAAGCACACCTTGTGCGTCAATGCTGAGTACACCTTCTTTGATAGTACTCATGGTGACTTCCAGTTCACCATACAGACGGCCGATCTCTTCTGGTTCGAAGCCTAAAATCGCGCGCTGGAATTTTCGAGACGCGTAATTGGACACCACGGCATTTGCCACCACTACGACGACAACCATCAAAATTAAAAAAGCGAGGAATGGCTCAATGCGATCTTGGAGCCTGTCGAGCAAATACCCCACCGACACCACACCAATGATGTTATCTTGTGCGTCGAATATCGCCGCTTTACCGCGGACGGAATAACCCAAAGAACCGCGAGCTGTAGACACATAGGATTGACCTTCGACCAGAGCTCGTTGATTGTCGCCCCCTTTCATAGGCTTACCAATTCGCTCATCTACCGGATGAATTAAGCGCACGCCTTGGTTATCCCCAATCACAATAAAGGCCGCACCAATCGCTTTAGTGAGTGCGCGAAAGGACTCTTGATAAGGTTCTGGCTGCTGAGCTTCCACCATCTCAATGACGATTTCAGACTCTGCGAGGAAACGGGCAACACCGAGTGCCTTTTCACCCATTTCGTGTTCTTGATTGACTTTGAGGTAGGTAAAACCTGCGGCGACGAGCAGAAGTAACTCGATCAAGCCCGAGAGCGTCATAATGACCAGCATGCGCTTTCTAAAGCTGATGGTTCTCCAACTCATGGTGCATCCTTACCGTTAACCCACTTCCACGTCACTGTGGTGTTGTTCTAAGTTAACATCGAGTTAACAGCAAGGCTTAGATCAGATGATAAATCTGTGAACACGGCAAACAAAGCGTGACTTTTATGGTGAATTAATAGGCGGCGTGAAACATAAAATTACATCCATTCATCAGGCACAATATTCCTTGCTGATATTCAATGGCATACATAAATTGCCCTTTAAAGCATGATTACGATCACACCAAATTTAGCGGTTTTTGAGGCACATTTAGACTTTCCATCGTATAATTTTTAGTCAAGAAGCCACAAAGAGCATTTTATAAGAAAGCAGTGAAGCTGGAAGTCTATTATTAGCTCAACATTGAAGTCAGGCAATTTGGAAATAACTTAATAAAAATACAAATACTGACTATATGACAAACACTTAGACACCATCTGCAAACTGGAAAACTATAAACAGAGGTGAATTTATAGTTTAGAAGGAACACCAAACATGGAACGCGATACATTTGGAATTTGCCTGAATAAGGCTATGCTGTCAGAGAATATGTATTCAACTTTTACACACGTCAGGGCTTATGAAAAAAACGGAGGTAATGCTTCGGATCTCAAGGTGTTACTCTCGTTTCCTCAAATGAGCGGTAAAGATTTGTTGAACACGATGCGTGGTTCTCGCCAACTAGAATGGCGAGCGGAATTCCACTGCCCTCGTATGAAATAAACTCTTAACAACCTCGCGCTCAGTGATTGGCGATGCTGAGCGCTGATTTACCCTTAATTCTTCCTTTCAACCACTTAACAGCGTGAGTTGATTACTTTATATTAGAGCCAATACTCTACAACAAAGTAGCCATTATGAAACAAACTGGAAAGTTTTGGGTATTGGGCCTTATTAGTAGCTCCATTTCTCTTGCCTGCCATTCAGCACCGATCACGTTTGACACTGCGTGGCAGTTGTTACTAGAAAACAACTATTCTCTTAAAGCTCAACGTGCAAATGTTGAGAACTATCAATATCAAGAAAGCGCAACCAGCAACCTTAATCTGCCTCAAGTAAGCATTGGTGCTAACTACACACGCTTGGACACCGACGTTACTCTTTCAGGAAAGCAGATCCTAGATAGCACTGGAACACACATTAATGTGCCACCTGCTTTTCAACCCATTTTTGGTGCCTTAGCGAACACCACCTCAACCATTACTGAGCGCGATATTTTCTCTTCTTCTATCCGTGCGATTTGGCCTATCTTTACTGGTGGCCGAATCTCAGCTGCGCAATCTGCCGCGGCGGGTAAAACTGATGAAGCGAAAAGTCAGTTAGCCATGGAGCAACAGGCTCGCTTTGAAGACCTTTCTAAATACTACTTCTCAGTTGTACTTGCCAAAGAAGTGCTCGCTACGCGCCAAGCTGTAGAACAAGGTTTGAAAAAGCACCGAGATTTTGCCATCAAGCTGGAAGAGCAAGGACAGATCGCTCGCGTTGAACGCCTACAAGCTGAAGCCTCATTAGACAAAGCCAAAGTAGAAACACGCAAAGCCGCCAGTGACTTGAGTATTGCACAAGCTGCTCTTGGAAAACTTCTCGCGCAAGAGGATTCTGTTGAACCAGCAGAAACCTTGTTCATTAACGATAACCTGCCACCACTGAGTGCATTTATCGATCAGACCTTGCTCACCTACCCAGGGCTCGACATTTTGGATGCCAAGCACAAACAGGCATCGAGCTTAATTAAGGCAGAGAAAGGCAAATACTACCCAGAAGTTTACTTATACGGCGATTACAGCCTGTATGAAGACGATTCGTTGGCCAGCCAAATGAAACCGGATTGGCTCGTAGGGGTTGGCGTTAACATTCCATTGATTGAATCCACAGGTCGAAGCGAAAAAGTTAAAGCCGCACAAAGCGTTGTATCTCAAGTTGATGCTCTTAAATCTCAAGCCAAACAAGACTTGTCTTTACTTGTGCAGAAAACGTATCTAGAAGCGCAGCAAGCGATTGATGAAGTGCAAGGCTTAGAATCCAGCATCGCACTAGCCAATGAAAACCTGCTTCTGCGAGAGAAGGCATTCACTCAAGGTCTTTCTTCTTCTCTCGATGTGGTTGACGCTCAGCTTTATGTCGCCAGTATCGAAACTCAACGTTCGGCGGCGCGCTTCCGCTATCTGATTTCACTAACCAAACTATTAGCATTAAGCAGTGAAATGAACAGCTTCGAACAATATCAAAATACCGCTTACGCCCCAGCGAAAATATCCAAAGAGGTTAAATAAGTCATGGCAGCAAAATCTTTAAAACCCGTTCTACTTTCAATTTGCGCCTTGGGTGTGGCTTCTTGGGTTGGCTATCAGTTTTACCAAGCTTATCAGCCAGAACCAGTTCGCTTACAAGGTTTGATTGAAGCTCAGCAATACAGCATTTCATCGAAAGTCCCAGGTCGCATCGACGAAGTGATGGTTCGCAAAGGCGATGATGTTGAAAAAGGCCAGTTAATTTTTACGCTTCACAGCCCAGAAATCGAAGCGAAACTGGAACAAGCAAAAGCTGGTGAAAAAGCGGCAGATGCACTAGCGCAAGAAGCAGAGAAAGGCGCACGTGAGCAGCAAATTCAAGCCGCGAAAGACCAATGGCTAAAAGCGAAAGCCGCAGCGGATTTGATGGAAAAAACCTATAACCGCGTGAACAACCTGTATAAAGATGGCGTGGTTGCCGAGCAAAAACGTGATGAAGCGCTAACCCAATGGCAGGCTTCTAAATACACCGAAAGTGCCGCTTTCCAGATGTATGAGATGGCGAAAGAAGGGGCTCGTAGCGAAACCAAAGTGGCCGCGGCTGAGAAAGCTCGTATGGCGTCTGGCGCAGTTGCTGAAGTGGAAGCTTATGCGAAAGATACTCAAATCTACAGTTGGTTTGACGGTGAAGTATCTCAAGTACTTTTACAAAGCGGCGAGCTTGCACCGCAGGGCTTCCCTGTCGTGACCGTCATCGACACTGAAGATGCGTGGGCAACACTGAACGTGCGCGAGGATCTGCTTAAACACTTCACTAAAGACACCATATTTAACGCATACCTGCCAGCGTTGGATAAAAGTGTCGAGTTTAAAGTCACGCACGTTGCAGTAATGGGCGATTTCGCAACTTGGCGAGCGACCGATGCAGCACAAGGTTTCGATCTGCGTACCTTTGAAGTAGAAGCTCGCCCTACTCAACCAGAACCAGAACTGCGCATGGGTATGAGCGTTGTGGTTGAGCTGTAATCGCTCAAGGTAAAAATCTATGACGATTAAGATTTCACAACGGCATGTGTTACGGCGCGACAAGTGGTTACTGTCGTGCTTAACTTGGGTGCCTATTTTGCTTTCGCTTACCATTTGGGGCGTGTTTTCTGCGGGGATTGCGAGAGACCTGTCGATTGGCGTGGTCGATTTACAACATTCGCAACTCTCTCGTAAGTTGATCCAAACGTTAGATGCCTCTTCAACGCTTTCTGTGGATTATCACTACACCAGTGCGAATGAAGCCAAGAATGCCATGATTGAAGGCGATATTTACGCTTTTGCCGTCATTCCATCTAAGTTTGACCAAGACATTTTGCTGCATCGACAACCGCAGCTTTCAGTGTTTTTTAACAGCCAATATATTTTGGTGGCGAAGTTGATTAATTCAGCCGTGGCACAAGCTCAAGGGTACTTTGATGCTCAGGTGCAAGTGATGGGCAATCTCGCCAAAGGCAATACAACGACGTTGTCCGCGCTCGGCCAAGCTGTGCCAGTGTCGACCCAAATCACCGCGCTGTTTAATCGCAACACTAACTACGCGCAGTTTTTGGTCACCGCTATCGTGCCTGCGATTTGGCAAATTTGTATCGTTGTGAGTACGATTTTGATCCTTGCGGCGCACTTTCGCATTTATGGGGGCAAAAATGGCTTTGAGTTTTTGGGTAATAAACCATACACAAAACTCAGCGCAATTTTGAGCCAATACATCCCAGTGTTTATGTTGCAAGGTGCCTTGTTCCTCTACTGGTTTTATGTGTTATTGGACTGGCCGATGGAAGGCAGTCTCGTAGTCATGTTACTGGCTCAATTTGTCACCGTTGTTGCCTGTATCATTATGGGCGCACTGTTTTTCTTTTTATCGATGGACCCTGCCCGCGCAATGAGTTTTGCTGGTGCGTTTACTGCGCCAAGTTTTGCTTTTATGGGGATTACGTTTCCAGTTTCCGACATGAACACGCTCGCTCATGCTTGGCGCTCACTATTACCTATCACCCATTACATCGAAGTTCAGGTTGGTCAGGCAAGCTACGGAGCCTCAGCCGCTCAATCGTTTAGTGCTTTGTGGCCAATGATCTGGTATGTGGTGCCACTCTTACTGACAGCCGCATTCATTCATAAATACCGAGCGGCAGCACTGTCGACTCAGAAAAGGGAGGCAGCATGACACTCTGGCAACTGATTAAAGCAGAGATTCGCTCTGTGCTGACCAACCCCGTCGTCACATTAACTGTTTTTGGTGGCGTGGTTTTTTATTCGTTTTTGTATCCACTGCCATACGCTCAACAAACCCCGAGAGAGCAGCCAATTGCGGTCGTAAACCTAGACGGAAGCCAAACCAGCCTAAAGCTAGAGCGTATGGTCGATGCGACACCTCAAGTCAAAGTCGTCTCGCGTTTACATACAATTGAGGATGCAAAACAAGCGTTTTTGAATCGCGAAATTACGGGTTTCTTAGTGATCCCTGAGCACTTCTACAAAGACGTAATGTTAGGTAAAAGCCCGACTCTTGCGTACGCCGCAGATGCCTCTTACTTCTTAGTTTACGGCACGGTCGTTGAAGGTTTAGCTCAAGCAGGCGGTACGTTAGGCGCACAAGTTAAAGTCAGCAAAATGGTGATTGAAGGCGTACCGCTTAGTTTGGCGAGCCATAATTACTCTGCTATCAAGCTGAACATGAAACCGACCTTCAACCCAACGATGGGCTATATCGAATACGTGGTTCCTGCTGTCTTTGTGCTGATTTTGCAGCAAACACTTATTATGGCAGTAGGCTTACAAACCGGTTCACAGCGTCATGGCCTAGGCTACTGGTCTCAGGTATCAACCGGGTCATTGTTATTGGTAAGAACGTTGGTGTTTATTGCCATTTATTACTTACTGAGCGCGTATTACTTTGGTTTTAGCTTCGAACGTCTGAGTGTGAATCACATTGCCAAAGCAGGTGAGCTCTTAACCATGCTTTTCCCGTTCTTGCTGGGTTGTTGTGGGTTAGGCTTTTGGCTTGGCTATCTACTACCAAGAAGAGAACTGGTCACCTTAGTGGTTCTAGTCAGTTCAATGCCTCTCATCTTTTTAGCGGGCTTCATTTGGCCAGTTGAATCAATACCTGAACCACTGCTTTGGATAGCCGATTTGAGCCCGAGTACTTGGGCAATAAAAGGCTTCTTGGCGCTCAACCAAATGGGCGCGACATGGCAGCAAGTTGCCAAACATTGGACAGCATTGTGGTTGCTTGTTGCGCTATGGGGTGGCGTGGCGTATTGGATAGCAAAACGTAACAACAAACCCGTTGTTACCGAAAGCCTAAGTTAATTTTTCTCTGCAGCTCAAAGAGATAAATTGACAGAAATCACAATTCCATGACCAGATGAACAACAAAGGGAGCGAACTATCGCCCCCTTTGTTGTATTTGAACGCCTCACAACCTCAGATTGAAATTGACTTTAATCAAGGATTCGTCCGATAAATAACTTTAAACATTTGTGACAAATTTGTAACCAACACTCACAATGGCCTGCTCCAGCTTGACGTACAAAAATCCATCACTTTTAACATCGTTTTTTGCCATAAAAACCATCAAATTTTTGCATTTTATCGAATAACACCTTTCCTATACCGTAATTTCCGAGCGCACCAACGGCTGTTTTATCAGCGGTTTCATAAGAAGTGCGCCGCTCTAGTGAGAGTCGAAAATCACATCAAAAGGAAGTTATTATGAAAACTCTTATCGCAGTGAGTGTTTTATCTATATTGTCTTTCGGTGCCTATGCTGAACGTCAATCCAACGAACCCATCAAGGTCATCGAACCCATTACTGGACTCGACAGTAAAAAGATTGAATTGGGTAAAACGCTGTGGTTTGAGCCGAGACTGTCGGCGTCGAACACCATTTCTTGTAATTCTTGCCATAACATCGCTAAAGGTGGCGTTGATAACTTACCAAGCTCAATTGGTCACAAATGGTCAATTGGTCCAATCAACTCACCTACGGTGTTTAATTCAGATTTGAATTTCGTTCAATTTTGGAATGGGCGAGCGAAAGATCTGCAAGAGCAAGCCGCAGGCCCTATCGAAAACCCATTGGAAATGGCATTTACCCACCAACTCGCGGTCGACACTCTTCAATCTATCCCTCAATACCGCGAGTGGTTTCAGCAAGCTTATGGCAGCAACAACATCACCATTGATAACGTGACCGATGCTATCGCAACATTTGAACAAACACTGCGTACGCCAAATTCTCCATTCGATTTATGGTTGAAAGGTAACGACGACGCACTTACTACTGCACAAGTGGAAGGCTATCAACTGTTTAAAGACAAAGGTTGCACCGCTTGTCACAGCGGACCATTAGCAGGCGGACAAATGTATCAAAAAATGGGGTTAGTGAAGCCATTTGCAACAGATAACCCAGATGTTGGCCGCAAAGCCATTACCGGAAGTGATTTCGATAAGTTCGTCTTCAAAGTCCCAACCTTACGTAACGTAGAATTAACCTACCCGTACTTCCATGACGGGTCTGTTTGGGATCTTCAAGAAGCGGTAGAAATGATGGCCGATCTGCAACTTGGTCAAAAGCTAACGAAAGAAGAGTCGACCAAAATCACAGAATTCTTGCGTTCTCTGACAGGCGAGCAACCACAAGTCACCTTGCCTCACTTACCACCATCAACTCATGAAACCGCAAGGCCAAATATTTAAAATTTGGTTGGCACTAGATAGAACAAAGGAGCCGAAAGGCTCCTTTTGTAACGTCTAAATCGATGAATCAATTAAGCCACATGCTCCATTGCGTTCGAGCCTTCGACAGGCGTAAAAAATTCATCGTGTAATGCACAAATAGCGCGTTGATATTCTTTGTCACTGACAACAAATTGCACGTTTACATTACGCAACGAAGAGTGCAACGCCACCGGTGTGACACCACTGTTCATGAGAGAAAGGACGCCCTTCGCTAACGTTTTGTTAGTGTCGATGTGAGAACCGATTGCTGAAATTAGCGCAACCATTCGCCCTTTAATGGAAGCATTCGGGTAACGTTTTTCGGCCTTGTATAACACTTTGTTTAAGCTGTCCGAGCTACCGCCAAGGTAATACGTAATCGAGTTAGCGTTCATCTCTTTACCGATCAAGCTGACGCGTGCATCAGAGATGATTTCCATCAATTCGTAGCTCACGTTGTCAACCTTGCCGACTATCGCTTGATCGAACAAGTGCAGTGCGAAGACCTTTTCTTTACCAGCAATGATTTCCACTTTGTCTTCTTCTGGGCGATACCCTGAAGATATCAACGTACCTTCATGTTCTGGCTCAAACGTGTTTTTGATTTGCAGCTCAATCCCACTTTCGCGCAAACCAGCGGCAGCATTGGGATGAATCGCCTCCATGCCCAAGTTAGCAAGTTGATCTGCTACATCGTAGTTCGTGCTTCCAATTGGCAACACTTTCTCTGGGCCGACCACGCGTGGGTCCGCTGAGCTCAAATGGTATTCTTTATGGATGATGGCTAGGTCTGCTTTGGTGATAGCGGCAATACGACTGAACGTCATTTCACTGTAGCCTCGGTCATAAGTGTGCATCAAACCTTCTTTGCAGTATGCATAACCCGTAACGATAGGCAGTTCTTTGGTCACATCGATATCAGCAAACGCGTCGCGAATGGAATCATCGAGACTTCTTGGTTCCTGATTATCCCAACCAGAGAGATCCACAAACCTCGCATTGATGCCCATGTTTTTCAGCTTAAGCGCTGTATTGTACGCACTGTGCGCTTCACCAATCGACGATAGAAACTCGCGAATTTGTGGCAGATAGTGACGCAGAGAAAACTGTCCGTATTGGCAGGTTTCTAGAATATTAGCGATACAATTTTTCGCCTCTGCAATGCGTGAACGAATGAACTTATCCGCTCGAATTCGATTCATTGGATCCGCAAAGATGTTTTCGTTAGTAAGCAACATGCGGCTTTCTACATACGCTAGGGCGTCTTGCCATTGATCGTCACGTTTAGCAATTAACTGATAGACGCCTGCTTTGCTGGTTTTTTTACATTCTAATAGCGCGTCGGTCATGCCACCGTATGCCGACACAACAAAAATGCGGTTATATGGCGTTTTGGGACGAAGAATAATATTGTCGAGAACAGCATCAAATGCTGTCATTGAAGTACCGCCGATTTTTTCTACGGTAAAAGTCATGATAAGCCTTTTTTGATTGGTAACGTTAAGTGAAATAGAGAAAAAGAAAGCGCGTAGAAATGTGAGGCGACGTGCACCTCACACTTAGCTTTTAGTCAACGAGCGGGTAAACGCCGTTTTCATCGTGCACTTCGGCACCTGTGATTGGGGGATTGAAAACGCACGCCATGACCATTTCTTTGTTTTTATATGCTCTTAGGTAATGCTCGTCGTGCTTGTCCAAAATGTACAATGTGCCCGGTTTGATTGGGTAAGTTTCGCCCCCCACCACTTCGATTTCACCTTCGCCGCTCATGCAGAAAACGGACTCTAGGTGATTTTGATAATGAATATGCGTTTCCGTTCCTTCATAAATCGTGGTGATGTGAAAAGAAAATCCCATGTTGTCATCTTTCAACAACATACGTACGCTTTCCCAGTTATCCGCGACTACGCGACGCTCACTATTTCGACACTCGTCAAGTGTTCTTACGATCATAACTGATAATCCTTATTAAGATGCTTGTTTGAAGTGTTTTGCAGCAATCGTTTCCACTGCACGTTCAAAGATGCTTAATCCTTGGTTCAGCTCAGATTCACTGATGGTCAATGGACAGAAGAACTTCACCACCTCATCGTCTGGGCCTGCGGTTTCAATCACCATGCCGTCGTCAAAACATGCTTTAGCGATTTCTGCTGCCAAGTCACCGTGAATACACTCGATGCCAATCATCATGCCGCGTCCCTTTTTCTGAACGAACATTTGCGGGAAACGACGCACGCAGCGATCAATCACTTCACTCACATTTTGCGAACATTGCTTAATGTGCGTTTCGAAATCGTCATTTGACCAGTAGATTTCTAGTGCTTTTGCCGCAGTAATAAATGCGTGGTTGTTACCACGGAACGTGCCGTTGTGCTCGCCTGGTTTCCATTGGTCAAGTTCTGGTTTCAGCAGTACAACCGCCATTGGCAGACCGTAACCACCGATCGATTTCGATAGCGTCACAATATCGGGTTCAATACCTGATGGCTCAAAACTGAAGAATGTCCCAGTTCGGCCACAACCAGCTTGAATGTCATCGACAATCAATAGAATGTCGTTTGCTTTACATATTTTACTCAAGCGCTGTAGCCACTCATTAGAGGCGGCGTTTAAACCACCCTCGCCTTGTACGGTTTCCAGCAATACGGCTGCTGGTTTGTCCATACCTGCAGAGTTGTCATTCAGCATAGTTTCGAACAGCGCCAAACCATCAACGCCAGCGTAAC
Organism: Vibrio sp. YQ_11; assembly: GCF_043103065.1. Classification (NCBI taxonomy): domain Bacteria; kingdom Pseudomonadati; phylum Pseudomonadota; class Gammaproteobacteria; order Vibrionales; family Vibrionaceae; genus Vibrio; species Vibrio sp. YQ_11. Next base: position 377,442 of record NZ_JBICJM010000048.1, read on the forward strand.
CTTCGAACGGAATGCGCGTTACGTTTGTAAGGCTTGAGCCGTTACCTTGTCGATGATGCTGATTACCTGTAGCCGCCAGCGCGCCTGCGGTACAACCGTGGAAACCGTTAGTGAATGCAACAACGCTGCTTCTGCCTTTCACTTTTTTCGCCAACTTGAGTGCCGCTTCCACCGCATTCGTACCAGTTGGGCCGGTGAATTGAACTTTGTAGTCCAGTTTTCTTGGTTTTAAGATGTAGTTATCCAGTGCGGCGAGAAAGCCCGCTTTCGCTTCTGAATGCATATCCAAACCGTGAGTGATGCCATCCATTTCAATGTATTCAAGCAGTGCTTGCTTCAATACAGGGTTGTTATGGCCATAATTTAGGGATCCCGCTCCAGCGAGGAAGTCTAAGTAGCGTTCACCTTGTTCTGTTTCTAGCCAGCAACCTTTCGCTTTGCGAAATACCACTGGAAAATTGTTTGAATATGAGCGTACGTTGGATTCCTGCTTTTTGAAAATATCCATGATGAGACCGTTTTTTGATTCCTATTGTTTGAGGATTATTTGAGAGGAATGCGATACAAAAACTCTGTATCGTGCTTGCCTTTAAAATGGGCTTTTTCATCCAAAAAGGTGCTGACTTGGCCATGATTGCCGTTCATCGCATCTAACTTTTTGAACAACGCCCAAGAGGCTTGGTTATCTTCCGTGATGGTCGTTTCTACCGATTTAACCTCGCTCAGCGCTTCCCTTTCGAGAAGCTCCTTGAGCATACGAAATGCTAAACCGTTACCTCTGAATCGAGGTGATACAGCGACTTGCCAAATAAATAATACGTCTTGTTCGTCAGGCTTCTGATAACCCGAGATGAAGCCAGCGATGTCGCCTTTGTGCTCAACCAAAATGCTGGTTTTGCTGAAATGCGTTGACTGTAGAAAATTGCAGTAAGAAGAGTTCATGTCCAACGGAGGACAATCTGCAATTAAGCTGTAAATGCCGTCACCATCAGAGATTTTAGGTTCACGAAAAATCCATTTTTTGCTTGGGTCTTCTCCAATTTCTGGATAAAGCACCCAAGGTGCTGATGTGATCATTTTGAAATGCATATCCTTTGACGTCTAATTAAATTTCGTATTTATTATGGACATTCTTTACGGTTGAAAATCAAATAATTGGCGTTTTAATCTGGATTAATGTGACCAAAATCACATAAAAACAACATTTAACCTAAAATTAAAATAGTTTGAACTCTAATTTATTAAAGCATTATTTAATACGAAACAACTCAACATGAGTCAGAATGCAGTGGGGTTTCAAAGAGGGGACTTAAGGTTTTTTACATAAAAAAACGGCACACTTTCGCATGCCGTTTTAAGGTTAGTTTTGTCGTCGTGGCTATTTATCTTTTTTGACTGCCTTGGTACTTGGACGAGGTTCATCCATTAGACCTTTAATCAAAGAAACTGTCGCAACAAGCAATACGATGGTAAATGGTAAGCCTGTAGTTACTGCCATCGCTTGAGCCGCTGCCAGCCCGCCACCGAGCATCAGTGCGATGGCGACTAAGCCTTCAAACGTACACCAGAAAACACGTTGTGGTGTTGGCGCATCGACTTTACCACCAGCTGCAATCGTATCGATCACAAGGGAGCCTGAATCCGACGACGTGATAAAGAACACAACCACCAGAATGATACCTACTACCGATGTAATTTCTGCAAACGGCATTACGTCTAACATAGCGAACAATTTAAGCGGAAGCTCAGCATTGAATACGGCTTCGTAACCGTCATTCACGTACTGGCTGATCGCTGTGCCACCAAAAGCTGTCATCCAAAGCACACAAACCGTCGAAGGAATCAAAATAACGCAGATGATAAATTCACGAACCGAACGTCCACGTGAAACACGAGCGATAAACATACCCACGAATGGTGACCAAGAAATCCACCAAGCCCAGTAGAACGCCGTCCAACCTTGCGAATAGTTCACGTCTTCACGTTCAAACGGCATAGACAATGCGGGAATGTTAGTGATGTACGATGCAATGTTGTCGAAAAAGCCAGTCAGAATCGCCATTGTTGGGCCAACGATGATCACAAAGAACAGCAACATCGCCGCCAGAATCATGTTGATTTCAGACAGACGTTTTACCCCACTATCCAGGCCTGCAACCACCGAGATCAGCGCCAATGCCGTGATCACTACAATCAACACGACTTGAGTTGTGTCGGTCATTGGCACACCAAACAAGAAGTTCAAACCTGTTGCTGCTTGTGAAGCGCCATAGCCGAGCGATGTCGCCAGACCAAATACCGTCGCAACAACCGCAAGAATATCAATGATGTGCCCTACCCAGCCCCAAACTCGTTCACCAAACAGCGGGTAAAAAATGGAACGCATGGTCAGTGGCAACCCTTTGTTGAACGAAAAAATCGCTAAGCCAAGGGCCAACAATGCATAAATCGACCAAGGGTGAAGTGCCCAGTGGTAAATGGTCGCAGCCATACCAAGCGCAGATGCAGCATCTGTATCACCAACCGCACCACCAAGTGGTGCCCAGTCGGTGCGCACACCATTTTCAATGTTCACGCCGCCAAGTGCAGAGCTGAAGTGCGACATTGGCTCAGACACACCAAAAAACACTAATCCGATGCCCATACCGGCTGCGAACAACATCGCTAGCCAGCCTGCATAAGAGTAATCTGGTGTCGCTTCAGTACCACCAATTCGAACTCGGCCAAGCGGTGTCACAATCAAGACCAAGCAGACAATGACAAATACGTTGCCAGAAGCAAGAAAGAACCAGTCAAGATTGGATACTAGCCAAGCACGTAAGCCAGCGAAAAAGGGTTCAACTTGTTGGCGAAAAGTTAGCGTTGCCACAACAAAGAGGACGATAGCCATCCCAGAAATTGCGAAAACTCGGTTGTGAATGTCTAAGCCGAATGGGCCGACTTTTAACGCAACGTTATCCTGACCAATCTGATAGTCAGTATCTATCGCGTTTACCTTTCCATCGGGACGTTTAATCCCACCATTATTGTCGGTGCTCACGAATAATCTCCTTAACAATACGTGACCAAATTTAAATACTTTGTAGGAGTTTGAGTGATGATTAGTTCACATCACCAAGCACAAGTTTAAGTATATGTATTTTCTTAAAGTAGTAGCTCTCATTAGCATCTTAAAAGGAAACACCTCCATCGATCATTTGATGTTTTTGTATTTAAGGTAAATAACATTTATTGCCAAATAGCAGAAATTGGCATGTCTCGGTTAAAGTGATATTGCAACTGAGCTTGAAACAACTCTGCCGTCGCCAATGCATCCGTTAATGCGTGATGCGGTTGATAAGCAGGCAGACCATATCGTTCCCGAGCATGCCCTAACCTCACTGACCCTGGCTTCTTACCTTTTAACTTGTTCCAGATGCCTGAGCATTCTCGGCGTTGAAGCGCGTACTCAATATCCAATGTATCAACGACAGGAAATTGAATCCCTTCGCCAATGGTGTTTAAAAGCGCATTATAAAAAAACTGTCGCTCGATATTCTTGTAGTGCACCAGCACCACCTTGCCAGCGAGTGCATCCAAAATCTCACCTAGTATTTGCGTTAATTGGGGCGCGTTTTTCACTTCAGAATCCGTAATGCCATGAATAACGACAGACTCCTCATTAAGCTCTCGGTTCGGATTTACAATCCAATGCGCTGAACCACTGCACTGCACTCGGTCAATCGTAAACGGCACAAGACCAATGGTAAGAATGGCATCGTCTTCTGCATTTAAGCCCGTCGTTTCAAAATCTACCGAGACAAACGGCACCTCTTTTAATGGCGTATCCCCATTCACCATAGGAGTCGAATAGTATCGCTTCAACCGTTGATCTTGCGCTTGCTCTGCCAACTGCTCAAACAATACTGACCACTCCGGCGTTTGCGAAGTATCGAGCAGCGGTGTACTCGCCTTACTTTTTTCCAACCACATCATTTACTGCTTCTTTGGTAGCGGAACTTAATGAAGTTCTGCGCATTGCTTAGAATTTGGAATGCCGCTTTCAGATTACGACGTTCGAAATCAGACATGTTTTCTGGCTCGATGTTGTTATCCGGCTCGTCGCCATTTTCAATATCCAAGGCTTGGTGACGGATTCGAACCATATAGATAAGCTCCATCGCATCTCGCAAGTCCATTCCTCGCCCTTTTGGCAGAATCCCGGCGTCATTAATGTCGTCTAATCGATCAAACGAGTTTTGCGAACGCGAACCAATCGCCAAGGCATGCACTCGAATCAAATCTGCCAGCGGCGCGGTACCGCGTCGTTTAAGGTTGATAGAGTTGCGATGACGCCCATCTTTCTCCATCACGAAATCTTTAAAAAATCCTAACGGCGGCGTTCTTCGAATGGCGTTGTAAGCCATACAAGCCAAAAATCGATTGTTCTTTTTGGCTCGTCTGACAATAAAGCTACTCAGTTGCTCTGCCCATTTCACCCGGCCATGAATCCCTAGCAAATCGAAGAAAATATTGCTGTTGAGCAACCTCTCTGGCGTCGGATGATCGATCCAATCGCCAAAGCACTCTTCCCATTGCGATTTGGTTTTTCGCCATTCAGGATTGGTAGCCATAATGTCGCCCGTACAATAGGTATAGCCGCATGCCGCCAATCCATCACATACAAATTTCGCAAACTGCGCGAAATATTCGCCGTGCTTGTCAGGATCGTAACTGTCATCAAGAATAAGGGCGTTATCTTGATCGGTGACGATGAGCTGCTCATCTCGCGCCATCGATCCCATCGCAACCAGACAGTATGGAATTGGGGCAGGACCAAGCTCTTGTTCGGCGAGTTCCGCTAATCGCTGCTTAAAGCTGCTGCCAATCACCGACATCGCTCGTCCAATCATGTGTGCGTTGGCGTCTTCATTGACCATGCGAACAAAACAATCTTTCACTTGTAAGGAAACTTGTTTGAGATCCTCCACACTGGTCTGTTGGAAAATCGAGCTCACCAGCAACAAGCTGTTTTGAGATTCGTAACGGACAATGTCCGTCATACCGATGATGCCTATTGGCTTTTTGTCTTTGAGAATCGGCAGATGATGCACGTTGTAGCGAAGCATGGTCAGCATCGCTTCAAACACATACGCGTTGTAATCGAGCGATACCACGTCGTAACTCATGACCTCGCTCACCGATATATTGGTATCAATCCCCTGCGCCAAAACCCGTATACATAAATCGCGGTCAGTAAGAATGCCAAGCAGTTGATCATCATCCTCTTCGGTCAGTTCTTCGGTTGGGCGGACGATGAGCAAGGCGGTGACGTTCTCTTCTGCCATTAGGCTTGCAGCTTCTTGAATAGAAGCGGTCGCTTCGAGTGTCACAGGGTCACGAGTCAGGATTTTACGCGCTTTTGCGGTTGTTAAATCATTGCCATCGGAGCGACTAGAGATCGCATTGCGAAGCCGAGCGCTATCTTCAAGCTCCATAAAATCCGCGAAGTTTTCAAACTCGTCGCAAAGTTCGTTGAAGATGTTCTCAGGAATGCAATACACCAAGGTGTCTTCAATCGCTTTTGCTGGCATACGAACGCGGTTGTTCATGAGCAACCCCATTTGCCCGAACAGGCCACCAGCATCAATACGGTTATAAAGTTCACCTTTGCGTCGATAAATCTCTACCGCTCCACTGCGTACCATATACAAGTCGCGAATCGTATCGCCAAATTTGAGGATGTCGGTACCTTGACGGAAATACGCCACTTCTGAATGAATGGCGATTTTTTTTAACTGCTCTTCTGGCAGTTCATCGAAAGGAGGATGTTGGCTAATGAAATTGAGTACTTCTAACTGCTCGGCTTCCATTCTTTATTCCATGCGTTGCCTAAAGTAACCAGATCAATATCATCTCGATTTAGCATAAGCAACAGATAACGCTAAGACTTCTGCTTACCTCATCATGTTATGTTTGTTTTTTTCAAGCATAAGTTTGAACTCTAACTATTTTACTATTCTTCCCTCCTCTAAACACTGAACAACAAATATGCAACTCTACTGTGCCGATATGTATTAAAAACTTAGAAATAAATTCAACGTCGTATTTATCGCCTAAAAGCACAAACAAAAACATTCATAACCAAATGTTTTAAAATGATTTATCAATAAAACAATGAAAGTTCATTACTACGAAAAATATGATCACAGAACACCAATAAGCCAAGTCAATCATTTGAAAACTTTTACCAATTTAATTAGAGTACAAAGCGTTAACTCGTGATAAACACATAACAAAGGACAATTAACATGGATCCCATACTGGAAGTTAAGGGACTTTATAAAGTGTTTGGAGAAGCTCCGGAGCGAGCATTCTCACTCATCGAAAAAGGCGTTGATAAAGACGATATTTTTGAACAAACTGGCTTAACCGTTGGCGTCAACGATGTATCTCTGACCATCAATGAAGGCGAGATTTTTGTCATTATGGGGCTCTCTGGCTCAGGAAAATCCACTCTCGTTCGACTTCTCAATCGACTCATTGAGCCCACCAAAGGCAGTGTTTACCTCAAAGGGAAAGACATTGCTCACATCTCCGAAGAAGAACTACGCGAAGTTCGTCGTAACAACATTTCAATGGTTTTTCAAAATTTTGCGCTCATGCCCCACATGTCGGTGATAGAAAATGCCGCTTTTGGCCTGGAACTCGCAGGCGTCGATGTGACTATTCGCCACGAAAGTGCATTATCAGCGTTGCAGAGAGTTGGATTAGACACCTACGCTGAATCGTTTCCTGATGAACTATCAGGTGGTATGAAGCAGCGTGTTGGTCTTGCCCGCGCCCTAGCTTGCGACCCCGATATTTTGCTGATGGATGAAGCGTTCTCCGCGCTCGATCCTTTGATTCGTTCTGAAATGCAGGATGAATTGATTCGTCTGCAAAATGACGATAAACGCACCATCGTGTTCATTTCGCACGACTTGGACGAAGCCATGCGCATCGGTGACCGAATTGCCATCATGCAAAACGGCGAAGTTGTGCAAGTCGGCACACCAGATGAAATTCTTCATAACCCCGCCAATGATTATGTCGAGGCGTTTTTCCGCGGCGTTAATGTCGCCAGCGTGCTAACCGTCAAAGATATTGCGCGCAAGAAGCCCGCTGCGGTATTCAAGAAATCCGAACACGACGGCCCTGGCTCTGCCATGCAAATCTTGATGGATCACGACCGTGATTACGGCATCGTCGTCGATAAATCTAGCCGATATTCCGGCATCGTTTCTCTCGACTCCTTACGCTTAGCCCACAAGGAAAATCGCTCCTTGGCCAGCGCTCAATTAGAAGATGACGTGACCCTTCAGCCGGACCAGTCTGTGAATGACATTCTCGGCGTCGTGGCGAGCGTTCCTTATGCTGTGCCAGTAGTCGATGAGCAAGGAACCTATTTTGGTGTCGTGACGAAGTCGCGTCTTCTGCAAACACTCGATAAGGATTAAACGATGTCTACAGAGCAAACAAATAACGATCCTTGGTCGCAAGCCGCACCAACACAAGAAGACCCGTGGTCACAAGGTAGTGAGGCCGCAACCAGCAACGATTGGTTGAACAGCGAAACCGTGCAAGAGACACCTTTCGATATCATGAACCCATTTCAAGATGCCGTTCTCCCACTCGATAATTGGGTAGAATCTGGGTTGAATTGGCTCGTTGAACATGGTCGCCCTGTTTTTCAAGCCATACGAGTTCCGATCGATTTTATCTTGTCCTCATTCGAAACCGCGTTAGTCTCTACGCCGTCACCGATTATGGTGCTGATCCTATTTTTACTCGCGTGGCAGTTTTCTAACTTCAAACTTGGTTTATCAACACTAGTATCGTTAGTGTTCATTGGCTTGATCGGCGCTTGGTCTCAAGCCATGACCACGCTCGCCTTGGTGCTCACATCGGTGTTTTTCTGCTTGTTGATTGGCTTACCCATGGGGATCTGGCTAGCCAGAAGTCAAACCGCCGCCAAATTTGTAAGACCAATATTGGATGCGATGCAGACCACCCCGGCGTTCGTCTACCTTGTTCCGATAGTGATGCTGTTTGGTATTGGTAACGTACCGGGCGTTGTCGTGACGATCATTTTCGCGCTACCACCAGTGGTTCGATTGACCATTCTTGGGATTCAACAAGTACCGGAAGAGCTTATCGAAGCGGGTCACTCTTTTGGTGCAAACAAAAAGCAAATGCTGTATCGCATTCAATTGCCGCTTGCGCTGCCAACGATCATGGCGGGCGTCAACCAAACCTTGATGCTTTCTCTGTCGATGGTGGTTATCGCCTCGATGATCGCCGTGGGCGGTTTGGGTCAGATGGTGTTACGAGGCATCGGACGACTGGACATGGGTCTGGCCGCTGTCGGCGGTTTAGGCATTGTGATCCTCGCTATTTTGTTGGATCGCATTACGCAAGAGCTTGGCGTCAACGCCGGCAATACCAAACTTCGCTGGTACCATACCGGCCCTATCTCTTATCTGCTCAAATTTAAAACCAACAAGAACCAAAACGACCTAAAACTTAGGAGAAATACGAATGAATAATTCATGGAAGAAAGCGCTGTCTGTCGGCGCGCTAAGCACAATCGCATTTTCGACTTACGGTATTGCTGGAGAGTTACCGGGAGCAGGCGTCGCGGTTCAACCTGTACAGTCCACTGTCGCTGAAGAGACATTCCAAACGTTGATTGTAAACCGCGCTCTGGAAGCTTTGGGTTACGATGTCCAACCAACCAAAGAAGTGGATTACAACGTCGGTTACACCTCGATAGCGAAAGGTGACGCAACATTCTTAGCGGTTGGCTGGTTCCCGCTCCATGCAGACAAATACACCATGTCAGGTGGTGATGATAAGTTTTTCCGAGAAGGCCAATACGTCAGTGGCGCAGCGCAAGGCTACCTCATCGATAAGAAAACCGCCGAGAAATACGGCATTACGAACATTGGTCAGTTAAAAGATCCAAAATTGGCGAAGCTATTCGACGCAAATGGCGATGGCAAAGCCGATCTTACCGGCTGTAACCCAGGTTGGGGGTGTGAAATGGTGGTTGAGCATCAGTTGGACGCGTTCAAACTTCGTGACACCGTCACTCACAACCAAGGTAATTACGCCGCAATCATTGCTGATACAATCTCCCGCTACAAAAAAGGCGACCCAATTCTTTACTACACATGGACACCGTATTGGGTAAGTGGCGTACTTGTTCCGGGTAAAGACGTCGTTTGGCTAGAGGTGCCATTCTCGTCTCTTCCTGGTGAACGTAAAGACATCGACACCACACTGAAAAACGGCAAAAACTACGGTTTTGAAATGAACTCTATGCGCATCGTCGCGAACAAAGAGTTCACCGAGAAGAACCCATCGGCAGCGAAACTGTTCGAAATCATCAAACTGAATATCAATGATGTCAGCGCTCAAAACATGATGATGAGCCAAGGTAAAAATAGCGCGGCAGACATCGAAGCGCACGTAAATGGCTGGATTAAAGCCAACCAAACAACCTTTGATGGTTGGATTGAAGAAGCGAAGAAAGCGGCAATGTAACGCCCAAACATCTTACCAAACCGCTAAAGCTTTAGCGTATCTTTAGTTCCTCAGTGAGAAAATGAAAAGCCAGTCGATTATTTAGACTGGCTTTTTTATTTAGATCACTCAAAAAACATCGTATTAATATCAATTACATACCAGCACAAAACCCCAAAAGGCACTGCCATTTAAGCCTTCCTTTCGTTAAATAATTTATCAAAATTTCATTCCTTAAGAATTTCTTAAGTTTCGCGTTTTATTTTGTTGATAACTACTCAAACAAAGGAAGCGCTCATGAAACACCATGCACAAACTTCTGCAGATGGCTTTACTTTAGACATCGTTTATCCAATGCATCCGCTTTGGAGCCAAGTTATCGAGCATGTTTCTCAGCGTTATCAAGAAGCATTCTTTGCCGAGCTAAAACAATTTATGCCGGCGTATTTAACCCTCATTGAAGGCGGCCAAATTATTTCCGTATGCGGCTTTCGCATCGCCGAAGATGAGCCCTTGTTCCTTGAACAGTATTTAGAAGACGACGCCCAAAAGCTGGTTTCTAACGTATTTAACTGCGACGTAAAACGTTCGAACTTAGTGGAATTCGGTCACTTGGCATCTTTCGCTAAGGGCATGTCGTCTCTGCACTTCTACCTCATCGCAGAAATGCTGGTCAACCTCGGTTTTGAATGGTGCATCTTCACCGCGACAGATCCACTTCACGCCATGATGGCGCGCCTAGGATTGGAGCCTCATATCATCGCGCAGGCCGATCAAAACAAAGTCCCCGATGCCGAGTCCACTTGGGGGTCGTACTACGAACATCAACCGCGTGTGTTAGCTGGCAATTTGCAAAAAGGACTAGAGCGTCTTCGATTAGTCCAAGAAAGAAAACGCAAACAAGCCTAGATAGAAAAGTAAACGTCGTTAAAAACACAACCACAACCACAACAACTTGGTTAAACACAACGCCAGAATATAGGTGATGTATGAATATTCTCCTCGATGCCATTACAAAATGGGCAAAAACGACACCAGATCGAGTAGCACTTGTCGGCTACGAAGCGAATCAAACGGTTGAACTGACTTACTCTGAATTGTTAAACAAGATCGAACTCGTTGCCGCCGAGCTTATTGCACAGAACATCAAAGCACTCGCGCTACGCGCAGAAAACAGCATCGATTGGGCCATTGTTGATTTGGCGGCGATGGCGGCAGACATAGTCGTCGTGCCTATTCCGACTTTTTTCTCTGATGCACAAGTTGAACATACGTTAGAGCAATCAGGCGTCGATGCTTTAGTTGGCGATTGGCAAGCATGGTTGGCTTCTCATCCTAAGCAAAGCTTTAAGCAACAAGACAATCCGTTTTCCATTGCAAATTTGCCTTTGCTGCGTCGTAACCAGTTGGGAGATGAAGATACACAGGTAGCTTATCTACCAGAAACCGGAAAAATCACATTTACGTCTGGCTCGACGGGTCAGCCTAAAGGCGTTTGTTTAAGCAATGATCATTTGTGTTTGGTGGCAAAATCGCTCGCCGACGCAGTAAATAGCACGGCACACTCACACTTAGTGCTGCTTCCGTTATCGACGCTTCTCGAGAACATAACTGGCGTTTATGTTCCACTCATGTTGGGCGTGACGTCATATATTTTACCCGCAGAGCAAACTGGCTTACTCGGTTCAAGCCAATTCGAACCGCGTCTGTTTGCACAAGCATTAGCGACCATCAAACCAGAAAGCTTAGTGCTAACACCGGCTTTATTGCTTGCGCTCATTCATATCGCGAAACAGCAGCCCTCTCTTGTGGATTCTCTAAAATTTGTCGCCGTTGGCGGTGCAAGAGTGTCGTCGCAACTGATTAACACCGCGCATGCGCTGAACATCCCTGCGTTTGAAGGTTATGGTCTGTCTGAATGTGGCTCTGTTGTTTGTTTGAATACACCAGGCGCATTTAAAGCAGGAACGTGTGGCAAACCACTTCCGCACACTCAGATTCGTATCGCGGAAGATGGTGAACTGCTTGTCAAAGGCAACGTTGCTCTTGGCTATTTGAATGAGCCGTTTACTCAAGAATGGTTAGCGACTGGCGACTTAGCCCAAATTGACGCGCAAGGTTTTGTCACTCTCTCAGGACGCAAGAAGAACCTTATCGTCACCGCATACGGCAGAAATGTCTCACCGGAATGGATTGAATCAGAAGCGTTGGCGTTTTTGCCGATGACGCCACTGATCGTTACGGGCGATAACCAACAAACATTATGCGCTGTCATTGCCAATAGCGAAGACGTCGAAGCAAAGGTTCATGCATTAAACCGAACCCTACCCGATTACGCTCAAATCCGAACCTTATTGCTGCTAGACAACCCACGAGCCATCTCTGGTTGGTACACGGATAACGGCAAGCTCAAACGAAATCAAATCGAACATGATGTGACTCAGTTATTAGCGAGCACAACGTCTGAATTAACGCTGCAAGCGCAAAAGCTCCAACGTATCGATTTGCCCTTTCAGCAACACATTACGTCTTTCCAAACTGCATCTTAGTTAACGGCTTCTTAAGGAGAAGGTTATGACTTTATTTTTCGAACAACTCAAACAAAGCACTGCCGCTGCTCAACAAGCAATGTTAACTGCGCCAGTCATCGCAGACGTTCAACAAGGCAACATTTCCAAAGATATGTATATCGCCTTTCTAACCCAAGCTTACCATCACGTTAAGCACACCGTTCCCTTGCTGATGGCGTGTGGAGGCCGACTATCTGGCGAATACGAATGGGTACGAGATGCCATTGCCGAGTACATCGAGGAAGAGAAAGGCCATCAAGAATGGATTTTAAATGACATCAAAGCGTGTGGCGGCGATGCCGAAGCAGTGCGCAACAACAAAGATGTAGGCCAAGTCGGTGCGCCGATTGAATTGATGGTTTCCTACCTTTACCACAATATTGACCGCCACAACCCACTCGCGCTGTTTGGCATGGTGTGGGTATTAGAAGGCACCAGCGTCGGCATTGGTGGCCAAATGGCAGAAAAAATCCAGTCAACGCTAAGCCTACCGCCTTCAGCAATGACTTACCTAATTTCACACAGCGTGTTAGACCAAGATCATCTGCAATTTTTTGAATCACTGATGAACAAAATCACCATAGTGGAAGATCAACAAGTCATCATCGACTCCGCAAAAATGGTGTTTGCACTGTACGGACAAATGCTGCGCTCTTTGCCTTCCTTCTCAACCCAACAAGCGGCGTGAGGTGAAGCATGATCATTAACAACAGCACCATTCTCCTGACAGGCGCAACGGGCGGAATTGGGCAAGCCATCGCGCGCGAGTTAGCAAAACGCGGAGCCAGCCTCATTCTTGTTGGGCGAAACGAAGAGAGCTTGCAAACACTACAACGTGAACTGTCAAATCCAGAACGTCATGACGTAGTCGTTACAGACATCACCTCATCAGAAGGATTAACAGCGATTAAAGATCGAGCGCGCCAACATCAAAAAGTGGACGCACTGATTAACAATGCGGGCAGCAACGATTTCTCGTTGTTAAGCCACAAACGACCAACGCAGATTGCAGACGAAATCCAACTCAATCTCGTTGCGCCGATGCTGCTGTGCCAATCGGCGTTGACGTGGTTAAAGCAACCTGGGGTGATTCTCAATATAGGTTCAACATTCGGCTCAATTGGCTACCCAGGCTATACCTCCTATTGCGCGGCAAAAGCGGGGTTGCACCGTTTTACCGAATCGCTCGACAGAGAGCTGTTCGCAACCGGAATCCGTGCGCTGTATTTGGCACCAAGAGCGACAGAAACCTCACTCAATAGCGATGCCGTCAATGAAATGAATCGACAACTGGGTAACAAAACGGACTCCCCGCAAGTTGTTGCCGATCACGTTGTCATCATGTTGGAAAAAGAAATTTCCGCGAAATGGATTGGTTGGCCAGAAAAACTTTTTGCACGCATCAATCAACTGCTTCCAAGCGTGGTTTCTTCTGCGATTCGTAAGCAACAAGAAACCATTCACCAATACGTAAACCGAGTCAGTCATTGAAGAGGACATGGACGATGAATACCAAACAACTACTTTGCGCTTTGACGGTTTGTTCAACGTTAGCTTCGACCGCTGCGTTGGCAGGTAATGCTCCACTGCAACAGGTTCAAAAGAAATGGGCGGAATGTCAGTACAGCACGCCTGACGGTGACGAAAAGGAACAATGCTTTCATAGCGCGATTGCCAAAACCAGTATTTATCTCGACAGAGAACCCGGCAATCCCGAACTCACTGTTTGGCTGGCAATCAATAAAGCATCGCTGGCTGGTGCTCAAGGTGGCTTAGGTGCACTATCACTCGCCAAAGAAGCTAAATCTTTACTCGAAGGGGTAATTGCAACGTCACCGCAAACGCTTGATGGCTCTGCATACACCAGTTTAGGTTCTTTGTATTACAAAGTTCCGGGGTGGCCAATTGGCTTTGGTGATGACGATAAAGCCGAACAAATGTTGAAAAAAGCGTTAGAGATCAATCCAAAAGGCATCGATCCGAACTATTTTTATGGAGACTTCCTTGCAGAAGAAGGTCGAGACAAAGAAGCGAAAGTGTATTTGACTCGCGCAATGCAGGCGTCACCTCGCCCTGACCGACCTTTGGCGGATAAAGGCCGAAAACTGGAAATTGAAGCGATTCTTGGGAGATTGAAATAAACCATGCGCTTATTACTCGTAGAAGATGACAAACTACTCGGTCAATCCATGGTGACTTCATTAAGTCGCCATGGGTACACCGTTGATTGGGTGGAAAAAGGGTCTGGCGTGACTAGCGCACTCAAAACAGAAGCGTTCACTGCCGTGATTTTGGATCTCACTCTCCCCGATATCGATGGATTGGAAGTTCTGCGTAATATTCGCAAAGGCGGGTTTAAGCTCCCAGTGATGATACTTACCGCACGCGACGACATTCGCGATCGCGTTCAAGGCCTTGATGGCGGCGCAGATGATTACCTCGGAAAACCGTTTGCACTCGAAGAGTTGCTCGCTCGCTTGCGTGTGTTGATTCGCCGTCAATCTGGCAGTGCAGAAGAAATCATTCAGGTTGGGCAGTTGTCTTTATCCTTATCGGAACAAAGCATTCGCTACGATGACGCGCTGCTTAAACTCACACGCAATGAATTTAAAATCCTCACCAGCTTGATGACGAACGCCGGACGCGTGCAAAGTAAGGAGCAATTGCAACAATCACTACATGGCTGGGATGAAGGTTCAAGCGACAACGCGATAGAAGTTCACATTCATAACCTACGTAAAAAAGCCCCCAACGTCGCCATCAAAAACATTCGTGGTGTGGGGTACATTCTTGAAAAATAAAAAACCTTACTCCATTAAACGCCAACTGACGCTCTCGGTTGGCTTGTTAGTCAGCGCGCTTTTGCTTATTTCTTTGTACTTCAGCTTTCAGTCAGCCAAACACGAAGTCGAAGAAGTTTATGACGCTAGGCTTGGGCAATCCGCTAAGCTGATGCTGCTGACGCTGTCCATTTCAACCGAAACGGACACTCTCGCCAACCACAGAGAGCTATTCGACCAGTGGATGAAGAACATCGATTCTTTGGCAAAGAGCGACGAAGACAAAGCCACCAAATTTGGTCACCCCTACGAACAGAATCTCGTTTTTCAATTCTACCGTGACAACAAGTTAATCTGGAGTTCCACTCCGAATCTGAGTTCTCTTTCTTCTTCTTTTGATAACAACGGCTACGCCGACATTACCAAAGACGGCGTACAGTGGCGCACTTTCCAACTCTCATTACCACAGACCGAGCATGAGAACGAATACGTTGTCGTTGCTGAAAAGCAGAAGATACGTAAAGAGATCATCCATGAAATCGCTCTGTCGACGTCCATCGAACAGTTACTACTATTGCCGACTTTGCTGCTGTTGCTGTTCTGGCTGATAGGCAGGTATTTCAGACCAATTAACGATCTGCGCACGGCTATCACGCAACGAAACGTGCACCGCTTAGACCGCATTCATGTTACCGACAACACAACCGAGCTTGCTCCGTTGGTGGAAGCACTCAATTCATTGCTTTCTGAACTTGAACAAGCGTGGCAGAGAGAGAAGCGCTTTACGCGAGCCGCCGCACACGAGCTCAAAACGCCGCTGACAATCCTGCGCCTAAACGTAGAAAACGCTCTTGAAAGTAATGATCCAGAGCAGCTACGCGGAGACTTACACAACATCCTTCAAGGCATTGAAAGAACCGACCGTCTCATCCACCAACTGCTTACACTTGCTAAAGTAGACAGTTTATCTGAACGCGTCTTTGACAACGTCGAACTAACGCCATTGCTGCAAACCGTCGTCGCCGATTTAGCGCCACTTGCTTTAAGACAAGATCAAGACATCAGCCTCTCACCAGCGGAAGTCGCGCTTTCTGGCGACAAAATGTTGTTAGAAGTGTTGTTCCGTAACCTTGTAGACAACGCCATTCGCTATTCAGGCGCACACAGCGAAATCCAAGTTAGTGTGCAAGAAAATAGAAATGCCATCAAAATCTTAGTTTCCGACACTGGCCCGGAGATTCCACAAGAAACGCGAGAAAGGATCTTTGAACAATTCTACCGAGGTCACTCAGAAAAAGGCGATGGTGCGGGGTTGGGCATGTCTATTTGCAAAGATATCGCCACGCTACACAGCGCAATAATAGAGCTGATTCCGAGAGAAAACGGCAAGAACACGTTTGTCGTCGCATTCCCAAAGTACTAGCGAAAAAAGACGACTAAAAAGGCGATATGGAGCACACTTCTATCGCCTTGTTTCGCCCCAGACATGAGACGCCTCCCACTCTTACATAGACATACGAATACTTACAATCCAGTCCATAGATTTTCATTATAATTCACGTTTATTTCACGCTCGCTTTGCTAGAAACGACACAACATCACGACTAAGTCCATCACAAAATAAATATGAAAAGTTCGTCTAAGAGACCCATGTTTGGGCCATTGCAGCCTCTCGCTGTTTTTTCTTTGTTTTCACTTGCATTTTTGTCCATATCACGCATTTTACTCGCCTTTTGGCAGTTTGATCGTATTGAATCCTTCAACGACTTCCTTTACATCCTAGGCCAAGGCGTGCGTGTTGATATCGCAACGTTATGCTGGTTGTTCATCCTCCCTGCTCTGCTTTCTTCTTTCATGCCACTAAAAGGCAAGGTCGGAGAATGCTGGAAATGGGTATTGCGCTTGTGGATGGTCACTGGGCTATGGATTCTTGTGTACATGGAGCTGGCAACGGCACCATTCATTCAAGAATATGACCTACGTCCGAACCGCCTGTTTGTTGAATACCTCATCTACCCGAAAGAAGTGATGAGCATGCTTTGGACTGGCTACAAACTAGAACTGTTTATTGGTGCAATCGGCACCGCTTTGACGCTAGTTTTAGGCTGGAAATGGAGCAGAAAACTGACCGATAGCGCGCAACAAATCAATTGGAAATGGCGCCCTCTTTTGGCGATTTTCGTTGTGCTTCTTTGTGTTGCAGGCGCTCGTTCGTCTTTGGGTCACCGTCCGCTCAACCCTGCTATGGTGGCGTTTTCGAACGATCCACTGCTTAACGACTTAGCACTGAATTCGTCTTACTCATTGCTATTTGCTGTCAACAATATGAAGTCAGAAAAGAGCGCTGAGCAGTTCTACGGCAAGATGGACAATCAAAAGATGTTGGATCTCGTTCGCGCTTCATCAACGAAGGTCGACTTTGATCCTACATTGCTACCAACCATGAACAGCAACCCAGCGACGTACCAAGGCAAGCGTAAAAACTTGGTTATCTTGTTACAAGAGAGCTTGGGCGCACAGTTTGTGGGCTCTTTGGGTGGTCTGCCTCTTACACCAAACCTTGATGAACTGATGCAAGAAGGCTGGCAGTTTACACAAATGTACGCCACGGGCACTCGTTCAGTTCGTGGTATCGAAGCGGTAACAACAGGCTTCCCGCCATCGCCTTCTCGCGCGGTTGTTAAACTGAGTAAGAGCCAAACGGGTTTCTTTACTATTGCTGATTTGCTGAAAGAACAAGGCTACCACACACAGTTCATTTACGGCGGTGAAGCAAACTTCGATAACATGAAGACCTTCTTCTTCGGCAATGGCTTCGACCAAATTGTTGAAGAGAAAAACTATACGAACCCAGGCTTTGTTGGCTCTTGGGGAGTGAGCGACGAAGATCTTTACAATAAAGCAGATGAAGAGTTTGAGCGCCTTTCAAAAGGCGACAAACCTTTCTTCAGCCTTGTCTTCACATCAAGCAACCACAGTCCTTATGAGTACCCAGAAGGTAAAATCGAACAATACGATTCTGAGCACATGACGCGTAACAACGCGGTGAAATACTCAGATTACGCTTTGGGAACGTTCTTCGACAAAGCGAAAAAATCATCATACTGGGATGACACGATTTTCATCGTAATTGCGGACCACGATGCTCGTGTATTTGGTGCAAACCTTGTTCCTGTTAAGCACTTCCACATCCCTGCTTTGATCATTGGTAAAGACATTCAACCACGTAAAGATGACCGCATCGCCAACAACATTGATATGCCGCCAACGCTGCTGTCTCTTATTGGTGTGGACGCAAAAACACCGATGATTGGCCGTGACTTAACTAAGCCACTGGCTCGCGAAGATGAACGCGCAATGATGCAGTACGACAAAAACTTCGGTTACTTAACCCGAGATAACTTGGTTGTACTTTCTCCTGGCGAAAAAGTGTCGACCATGGAATACGACTTTGAAAGCCAAACGATGACGCCGCTAGAGGTCGATGAATCCGTTATTGACCGCGCAAAAGCAAACGCGTTGTTTGCATCTAAAGCGTATCAAAACAACTGGTATTCTTCGAAACGTGCTAACTAGTACTCGTTGATTCAGTTAAGAAAAAGGCAGCAAATGCTGCCTTTTTTCATTTTTAAATGTTAGCTCGCGATATCCAGAAGGTTATCTCTCACACCATTAATTCTAAACCAGCCAGCGATACTGAAACGCTCCGCGTTAGTCGGCAACACTTCATGAGGAAACTGTTCAGATAAGAACACCAGTAGACGCCCCCCACGAGGCGGGATTGTTGCGATTTCTTTGTCATTGAGGTCATAGACGACCAGTTCGCCCGCGTCCTCTTCACTCCAAGATTCATTCATGTAGAACACCGTGGTTAAGCGACGGTTTTCGTTCCCTTTAAAGCAATCAAGGTGTTTTTGGTAAAAATCGCCTTTTTCGTACTTAGCAAAGTGCGCTTCATACTCAAACAAACCCAAGAAGAAATGGCGGTTCACCTCTTGTCGAATCTCTTCCATTTTGCTCAAATAATTCGCGATTGGCTGGCCCATAGCTGGTTTTAACCATTGAATTTTGTCACTGCGAATTGATTCCATTCGGGTCACATCATCATTTCGACCAATGCGTGCTTTCTTCCAATTATCCGGTATGCAATCACGTAATTGGGTTACTTCGCCTTCAGAAAGAAAGTCATCCCAAATGTAGTAACCATCCGTTGCTAACGCATCGATCAGCTTGTTCATTTATTTTATTCACTCGTGTGGATTGGACGGTTTATATAAAAAATTCAATCCAATGCAACAAATACAACTTTTTGTCGAAACGACAAATTCTGAATCAGCAAATAAAACTGAAAGAAAAGCACACACAAAAGCCGCTCTCTTGAGCGGCTAAATTAGTAAGTTATCGGGCACCATAAATCACGGTTGGTTGATGCATCGGTCTGATTCGCTGGATAGTTCGGCGCTGCTTGTTCTTTAGTTGGATATGACACAGTTCCAGCACCAAACCAAACGCCATCGCAAAGTACACATACCCTTTATTGATATGGATTGCGAAGCCTTCGGCCATCAGCAAGCCACCCAGCAATACTAGGAACAGTAGCGCTAAGGTTTTGAAACCAGGGTAACGGGTAACTAGGTTATTGATCTTCTCAGCAGTCATAACCATGACCAATGCAGAAGCAATAATTGCAGCAACCATAAGCGGTACTTCACTTGTTAAACCGACTGCTGTGATGACAGAATCCATCGAGAATACCGCATCAACCGCAACGATTTGTAACAAAACCACCGCCAATCCTGTGCGCACATGGGTAGAGTGATTGGTTTCATTGTGAGTTAACCAGCTCCAAAGCTCTTTTAAGCTTTTCGCTAACAAAAACGCACCACCCAAGATCATTATCATATCTCGACCTGTCACTGCATGGTTTGCAACGCTAAATAATGGCTGTGTAAGTTGCATGATCCATGTGATAGAAAACACCAATCCAATACGCGCTAACACCGCAAGACCAATACCTAGATTTCGTGCGAGCTTTCTCTGGTGGGATGGCAATCTTTCACATAAAACGGAAATAAAAACGACGTTATCGACGCCTAAAACAACTTCGAGAGCAAATAAGGTGGCAAATATCACCCATGCTTCGGGCTGCATGAAAAGTTCTAACATGAGTATGCCTCCTGAGAATGGAAGCGATACGGAGAAGGGTTCAGTCGACTAAAGGGGTCGTCCATTAATTATTTATACCTCTGTTACTTAGGGATCTAGAGTTAAGCACCTCTTGGTTTGCAACACAATACTCTTTTCAACACAAAAACTCGTGTCTTTATTTGTGCTCTAAAGGATTCCTTCCATCTCACCCCTCCTCTGTTTATCACTCGAAAAATTTTATAGTGGAGTCTTAAGGAATGCCCCCGTTCGAAACGCTTCTATATCAAGCATATTCAGATATTCAGCAAGTAAAACGACAAGTCCACCAAGCATCTTTTATCAAATAAAGCCAATATTGGACTTTAAGCTATTCCATTGGACTCAAAGAAAAAGATGCTGTTTTTACTCAGTGATCAATAGTAAAAATTTGTTTCATGCTGATATACTGGCAGAAATCACAAGAAATCATCGCTCTCATGGATTATATCGCTCTATCGCGCATTAGCTTAAAACACCTCACCGTCCTTCACATGTTACTGACAACTCACAGTGTCACTCAGGCGGCCGAGCGACTTTGTGTGACGCCTTCCAGTGTCAGTAAAACGCTAAGCCAGTTGCGTGAAACGCTCAAAGATGATCTTTTCTATCGTGATGGTACACGTTTAGTGCCCACACCATTTGCATTGAATATTGGCCCGTCCATTCACGGTATTCTGTCTAGCATGAACGGCCTATTGCACCAAGGTTCATTCAACCCAGCTTATTATCAAGGTACGTTTTCTCTGTCGATGAGAGGCAGTTCTTTTGAGCTGTTTGCTCCCGTGTTAACGCGCATTTCTCAACAGTTGGGGAACAATGCTCACTTAAGCGTCCATGCAAAAGAAGAGATGAGTTTTGATTCACTAGTGAGAGGACAAGTCGATTTTTTGTTGCTGCCGCATGACATCAGCCAGCCGCCAACTCAAAATAAAGACTTGGTTTGGCAAACAATCTTGAAAGATGAAATGGTGTGTTTAATGGGCGAATCAAACCCGTTATCTAAAGCGCCCCTGTCGATTGAAGGTTATCTTTGCGCTCGCCACATCGGGATTCACGATAAAGATCTTTCTCAGCCTTACTTCGAGCAAAACCTTACTCAGCAGCATTCAAAGCGTAATATGGCGATGCGTGTGGCAGATTTCGGTTCGGCAGCCGTCATGTGCCATCATTCCGATTATCTATTTACGTGTTCAAAACTTTGGGCGGGAGTCGCGCATCAAGCGAAAGGTTTAGTGCAGCGCTCTTTACCGTTTGATTACGGGCAAGTGGCTTACAGCTTGGTGTGGAACAAAGCGAGTCTCAATGATCCTGCTCTGAGATGGCTACAACAACAGTTGCTTGATGCTTGTAAAGAGCTCGAAGGCTGCGATAAGTAAACCGCGCGCAATCCTAAGTGTGTAAAGATTAGAGGCTGCTCTAAACGAACACGGAAGGAACAGCGATAGGACGATCAACAAACTTTCCAAGCTGTTCCTTTAGTTGCTCTATCTCTTCTTTTGAACACTTGTCCCAGCTGCGTGCCTCTCCCACCACGCCATGATGTTGAAAAGCATTGAGGCGAACGTGTACCGAGCTTGGTAGCGCATTAAGATACCGCCCTACCGATTCGATTTCCGTATCTAAGTCACTTTTACCGGGAATATGCAGAAGACGCACTTCGTACAGCTTTTGTTGTTCTGCAAGAAACTCAATCGCCTGAAAGACTCGGTGATGTTCTCGGCCAGTTAACCAACGATGTGTGTCGGTTTGCCACGATTTTAAATCAATCATTGCGCCATCCATAAAAGGTAAGACACGCAACCATCCCGAGACTGACAATGAACCATTGCTGTCGATGAAACAGGTGAGGTGCTGTAGTTCAGGATCCTGCTTGATCCCTTTAAACAGCTCAATAATGAAAGGAAGTTGTAAGGTAGATTCCCCACCGGATACCGTCACACCGCTAATAAAAAAGCGTTGTTTTCGTATCAAATCGAGCATTGTCGGCACAGAGTAGTCAGTAATTTTTGGATTAGATTGGTTCTGACATATCTCTATACAATGATCGCAGTGGGTGCACTCCTCTTTAAGCCAAACAACGTTGTTGCTTTCGTCGAACTTCAATGCGCCTGCCGGACACTCTGCAACACAATCACCACAGTGATTACAATGGTTGATAGTGTGAGGGTTGTGACAGTTCAAACACTGATAGTTACAACCTTGTAGAAAGATGACTAGACGATTTCCTGGCCCATCAACACAAGAGAAAGGAAGGATACGAGTTACTTTTGCCAAAAGGCTTTCACTTCGTCTAGACATCTTGTTCTTTCCGTCACCAGTTACTTGTAGACTGGCGACATTTCTTGGCTCACCACTCGTGGTGAACGCTCTAAAATTCCAGTGTTTTTCGCCGCTTCAGCGCCCAAAAACGTCGTATTAGTACGGGAACCTTCCGCATCGTATTTCGCGATATCAGATAACTTCACCATATAACCGGTCACTCGAACTAAATCATTCGATGCGACGTTTGCGGTGAACTCTCGATACCCTGCGTTCAACGCACCCTTGCATAAATTGAACATGGCTTCTGGGTTTGACTTCACCGTTTCATCAATCGTTAGAATATCGCTGATACCCGCTCGATAATATTGATGATGCGCCGCAGTTGCTTGTACATAAGTAACAGGGTCTGGCTCGTTACCGTAAGGAAGGCGCACACCTGGCGTTACATCCAGATCGAGACTGATACCACCTTGAGCATGCAACAACGCTTTGCCCTCTAAGCCATATCTCACAGCCGTAGAATCAACCAATGTCGCTAGTGTCGCTGAAATCTCATGGCCTAATGCATTTGCACGTTCGTCTTGTCCGTAGCGGGAGGTTTGCCCTTCTTTTTCAAGAAGTAAGTTGACCGCTTCAGCCATGCCATAAATGCCGTACATTGGCGCAAAGCGTGACTCTTCAATCAAGCCTTCTTGGGTTAAGAAGCCTTGGAAGAACTGTGATTGTTCATGCAAGTGCGAGCTTCTTGCATCCATCAACTCCGTCATTAGTTGATGATACGTCGGTAATACATTACTGAAAAAATCGTCGCGACTTGCTGCACGTTTCGCCACTTCTTTTAGATTCATGCGTACAAGCGTGTTTGAACCACCAGCTAGCGGGAGTGAGTTGTAGCAACTGACGATACCAAACCGCGCTCCGTTATAAGCATTTGCGTGAATTGGGTAATTCGCAATATGAGGCTTGCTACAGTCACAAATGTTTTTCGTCGCCTGACGTAACAAATCATCTGGTGTGATCGATTCGTCGTACATAAACGTGAGATTTGGTGCAATTTGCTTGAGCTCTGCGTCCACACGTAAAATAGTGCGACAGATAATGTTGTCTGTCGGCCCGATATTCACGTGCATGAAGGCATCCGGCAACGTGCGATCCAGCATGATCCAGAAATGTCGAAGTTTTTTGTAAATCTGCGCTTCAGTTTGGTCGCCTACATAAGGCATCAGGACGTCGTCTAACTGCCCTAAATACACCGGAATATTGGTAACAGACGGCACATGATGATAGATGATGGTAAGCATATTTAGCGCATCATCAAAATCTTCTGCAGGTGACAACTCCAAATATTCAGAGCCTTGAGATAAAAACTTAGCATAGTCAGGTAAAACGTAACGCGGTTTAAAAGGCGCATGACCTTCAAACATGTCACAAATTACGCCATCGCTCATCGCTTCACGAAGTGCTTCAGAAATGGGCATGTATGGAATACATGCTTCGGCTTGTAAAGCGAGGAAGTTAGACTTCTGTTTCGGAGACAAACGGCCGTCGGTTGCGATATTGAGAAAACGCTGTTGGAGTTCAGATAGGCTTGTCATCAAGGATGTTCCTGCAAAAAAGACCACGACATCTGGATCTGGGTAGGTACAGATCATTACCCCTAAAGGGCTAGAGTGAATTTTACGCCTAGTTAAGCCTTGCCACTAATGAAAAAAAACAAACCGTTAATTTCCATATTGGAAATAAGCTATCCCTAAATTAGGGGTTACCTCACAATCTAGCTGCGATTCGCCGTAGATAGCATCACACCAGCACTGATAAACACTCCACCCGTTAAGCGATTGAACAACTTAGCTCGTCCAGCTTCAAATAACCAATTGGATGTTTTCACCCCTAATAAGGCGTAAAAGGTTAACCAGCTCAATTCGAATACTACGAACGTACCCGCGAAAATCGCATATTGGGTCAGCAGCGAAGCGGTTGGGTCAATGAATTGTGGGAATAGTGCCGTAAAGAAAATAATGGCTTTCGGATTACTGGAACCAACGATAAAACCACTGGTATAGGCGCTGACGTGGCTGGTTGACACCTGTGCAGAGTCGGACTTCGCAAAATCGTTTTGTTTTGATCGAAATGCTTGAATGCCTAACCAAATCAAATATGCCGCACCACACCATTTGATGATGTTAAACACGAACTCAGAAGACGCAATCACAACGCCTAAACCGGTAAAAGAAAGGGTAAGAATGATGGTAATCGCACTTAAACTGCCTAGAGCCGTCGTCAGTGCGAGACGAAAGCCGCTGCTGACACCTTTACTTAAGCAAAGTAGAGAACTTGGCCCAGGAGAGGCTGTGAGCACAAGTATCGCGAGAGTGTAGTAAATCCAAGTATCGAGTTGCATTGGCGCTCCTTTCCAATCATGGTTTGATGCCACATATTAAGCCTTAAGCTAAGTGATGTAGCATCGACGCTTCTATCCTTGAAACGTATTTCTGAGGCAAATGCGCAATCCAAATTGCGCATTAATTATGCAACCAAAATACTCGCTATATGCAATAGTGTAAAGAAAATAGTCAGTAATGATTCAAGCTAAGTACCGATTTAGTCATAGAACGGTTTTGGATCAATTTCTAACGATGAAGGCGCTATCGCTCTTTCAATTTTGTGCGTACTTGTTTTTAAATCCACCATCGCGACATCAATGTATCGTTTGTACTTACGGGAGTAGAAACATTTCACTTCTGGCTTTAACGCTTGAGATGGATTCGAAGACCACACAATACCCACTCGGCCATCACTGAGTTCCACGATAGAACCTACTGGATACACACCAATGCAGTTGATGAACTTGTAAACCAGGTCAGGGTCAAGATGGAAAGGCGTTAGACTGAGCAAAATCTTAAATGCTTCTGCTGAGCTCATGCCTTTTTTGTAGCAACGATCAGCGGTGAGCGCGTCATAAATGTCGACGATACAACTCATGCGACCATGAATCGGAATCTCATCGCCCGATAGTCCGCGCGGATACCCCGTTCCATCAAGCTTTTCATGATGCATTAAACACACGTCTCGGCTGACATCGCTCAACCCTTTCACTTCAACGATGATCTCGCCCGCGAAGACTTGGTGCAACTTCATGTGCTCAAACTCTTCTGGCGTTAAACGCGCTGGCTTGTGAAGAATTTTATCGTCCACTTTGATTTTACCTACATCGTGAATGATGCCACCAATCGCCAATTGCTTGAGGGTATCTTTGTCTAAGCCTAAGTGTTTTCCGAACGAAACCAGCAGACAGGCGACGTTTACTGAGTGCTCGAGTAAATAAGAATCTTTCTGGCGCAATGCAGAAACACACTGCAAAGCGTCTGAATCAATAAATACACTTTCGATCATGTCATCCGCCCACGATTCAATCTCGTCGACTTGGATAACTTTGCCTTCAAAAGTTTGGTTGAGAAGTTTCTGCGCTAGGCCTTTTGCTTCCGCAATCAGCTTTTTAGCACGCTTGTGTTGGACTTCTCGCGAGCGATACGCACGTTGTACTTTGCTTGATACGGAAAGCGTTTTATCCCCTACTTCGATATCGATAGGTTCTTCGACGGATTTGAATACGCACTGCTGAGCAGAAAGTGATTGATCAACCCAAACGAATTTCACGCCACTTGCGCGAAGCTTTTTAATGCCCTCTGCGCTCGAAACTCGACCAGCATTGGCTAAATTGACTCGTTTGTTATGCTCTATCGCGGTAACAAACATGCCGACAGCAACATCTGCGATTGCAATTTTAATTGAGTCTTCTGGGTTGTACTGCATATGGTGACATTTATTAAGTACTATTAGGTAACGCGTGCATTATAAAAGATATCGCGCATAGCTGTTATAAAAATCCTCAATTCATTTCAATTAATGAGTATTCAGTCAATTAATAGCGCGATTTACTTCATAAAACCATTTTATTTTTATGGACTTAGCTCAAGAAATGACAGCATTATTAACTAATTTTAATAATTTGAGGAATGCATCAATAACTATTTCATATAAACACGATTTACTGTTGACTAAGTTTTATAAATATCGATGATCAGCAAGTTAAACTGAACGAAGTTTTATTCATTTGAAAGCGCAAGAACATGACTGTCTACTATTTTAAATTAGCATTTGTATCTTAATAATGCGCATGATTACTTCATTTCCCTGTTACAGGAACGCCCACTCATCTCTGTTGCCAGTAAGGCACGAGGAGGACATGTCTTGACCACCATTTTTGATCAACAGGCCTCAGACAATGATCGCGAGTTTCTCAAGATCGTCGAAGAACGCTTTATTCATATCTTTGATGTGTTCAACGAAGGCCTCTTCTACATGGACGAGTTCGGGACGATGGTTTTCTACAATCAGGGATTTTATGAGCAACTTGGAATCAATGCTGGACGCATCAACCTAGATCGTTGGTTGGATTTGGTGCATCCGTTGGATAGGGAAAGATTGTCCAAGCGCGTCGATGCCCACATTAATACCGACAATAAGCGCGTCACAACCACTTACCGCCTGCGCAAACCCAACGGGCAATACGTTTGGATTGAAGGCGTTGCGATGACCAAAGAAACTGAGCATGGCCATTATATGGTGGGTAGCCATCGCGACATTTCTGAACGTAAATTAATGGAAAGCTACATTCATCAAGTCGCGTTCCATGATAACGCCTCAGGTATGGCAAACCGCGCGCATTTGCTGCTTGATATTGAAGAACACGTCTGTTCGACAGACACGCCAACGTCGATTTGCTACATCCAAATCAATGAGATCAAGTCCTATCTGAACCAGTACGGCAATGAACTGGTCAATGGTTTGGTGGAAAAGCTGCTGCAAACGCTCAGTCATCTGCCATCCCCCAACTGCTCAGTGTATCGCGTACATGATGACGATTTCGCAATTTTAATTCAGGACGATTGCTCAATAGACACGCTTCAAGCTTACGCCGAGACGATAAAACAAACCTATCACGAAGCCGTGGTGGAAGAAGGCCAGTATCTTGGCAGTAACATCAGCATTGGCTTGTACCCTTGTATCGACCCTGCGCACTCTGCGGATGAAATTTTGCGTAAAGCTGCAAGAACATGCCAATACGCCAGTGAACAAAATAAAGATAGGATTGCCATTTACAGCCAACGCACTCAACACGCGGTAGATCGTTACTTTTTTATCGAACAAGGTTTGAAAAGCGCACTAGAAAAGCAAACCTTGAGTGTGAAGTTTCAACCAATCATTAATGCAAAAAGCTCCGAAGTGGTGAGTTTTGAATCTCTCGTTCGTTGGCGCAGCAAAGAGTTTGGCGAAATTTATCCCGATGAGTTTATTCCCGTAGCCGAGAACAAAGGCTTGATCGTCGAGCTAGGCTATCAAGTGTTCGCGAAAGCTTGTCAGTTCATAAAACAATACCGTGAACGCTACCAAAATGAAGTAAGAGTGAACGTAAACGTCTCCGTTCTGCAGCTTATGAATGGTGAGTTTCCCTCAAGAATCAAAGCCATGGCTGACGAGGCTGGCGTCGCACCTCAGTCTATCGTGCTAGAGCTCACCGAAACATTCATTTTGGATAACAACCAAACGGCTATGGCCCCCTTAAACACGCTTCGTGAGTTGGGCTTTGCGTTGTCTTTGGATGACTTTGGTTCCGGGTACAGTTCTTTAAACTGCTTCTTTGATTTACCGATGACGCAGATAAAAATCGATAAATCGATGGCTTGGAAAACGCTGACAAACCACTCTTCGCGAGAGTACCTAAAGTTTTTGATTGCAATGTGCCACGAGAACAATATTGAGGTAGTGATTGAAGGCATTGAGGATGCGAAGATGTGCGACTTCTTTACTCAGATGGGCGTCGACTATTTACAAGGTTACTGGTTCTCAAAACCCTTGTCTGTCGCAAGTGCTAGCCGATATTCATTGAATTCATAGTTCGAATTTTGGAATTCTCACCTGTTCCGCACAGCCACCGTTTAGTTACCGGTTTTTACATCGAAACAGAACGTGGCTGTGGCGAAAACTCAGGTTAACTTTACCCACCTATCTTAAGCGGTCAAACACAACGTTTTGATCTAAGTGCTCGTGATATTGCGTGTAATCGAGCCCCATATCAAAAATGTATTGTGTAACGAGGTTTCTTACGCACTCAATCAACTGATTGGCTTGCCAAGGCTTTTCGAAATATCGATCGATGCCCGCAGAGTTAATCGCATTGATCGTATCAGTGTGCGTGGCCTGCCCAGTCAACAAGACTTTGCGAGTGCGAACAAAGCGGCTGTCTTTGGAAATTTCCGTCAGCAGCTCAACACCCGTTTTACCTGGCATCACGTGATCCGAAATAATTAACGCGATCATTTCACCATCTGCATCAAGCTCATCCATCAGCTCAAGCACTTCATCAGCAGATTCACAATCTTCAATATTCAGCCATTTATTCAACGGTTCTAGATCTTGTAGAACCGCGCTTAACACCTCTCGTTGGTCATCAACGCAAATTAAATTAAGCTTCTCCATGTTCACCCTCTACCGGTAATTTGATCCTAAAAATGGTCTTTTCACTGTCACTTTTTACGACAATGGAACCGTTGTAACCTGCAATAATACGTTTAACTATCGAGAGCCCAAGCCCCAACCCAAAAGACAATCCGCCCTTCTTCGTTGTAAAGTTCGGCCTAAATATCTTTCGGCGTGTGGCCTCATCAATTTCAGGGCCGTTGTTGGCGATCGTGACTAAAATCTTTCCTTTGCTCACGCGTGTATGAATTTCAATAGTCGGCGACTCAATGTTAATCATCGCATCGCACGCATTCTTTAAAATATTCACCCAAATTTGAACAAGCTCAGTTTGCGATCCAATAAAAACCGGCAGTTCTGCAGGGCTGAAACGCACACTAACGCGCCTCAAATCACTCTGCAGCAACGCCAACGCACGATTTATCGAATCATTAATGTTGATGGCCTCATCAAGATCGATATCCGTTCTGCCCAATTGCTTAACGGAACGAACTATGCCAACCGTATGCTTAGACGCGATACGCAAGTCGTGCAGGTCTCGCCCAACTTGCCAGTAACGAATCGCCTCTTCTGGCCTTTTTAACCAATGCTCCGAGAGGTAGTTATTTGGCACGGCTCGCGCTAAATCACGTGCCAACTCTTTAGGCAACCCATAATATTTTTCGAAATGACGACCGCGCTTTCTCGCTTCACTAGACGATACTTTTTGCCCTTGCATCAAACCAAAATCAAAGAACTGACTCGCCTCTGGGTGCACTTCTTCAAGCAGCGTCATGATGACGGACTCTAAACGCTCCGATTTACTGCTGACCACACCAATCGCATTGTTAAGTTCGTGTGCGATACCTGCGGCTAACTGACCGAGTGTTGTCATCTGCTCTGCGGTGTGGAGCTTTTGCAGCGCCTTCTCTTTGGCTATCGCTTCTTGCATCGCGCGGCGCTGACGGCGAGACAACTCATTCACCATAACGGGCATAAACTGTGTGGTTAATGGCCCGTAAGTTTCTTCTTCAACGGCTGGCGTATCGCGTTCTATCCACGCAAGTTCTACATCGGTTTGTGCAACAACCGTAGATGAGGCAGTCCATGTTCCTGAAAAAAAACTGTGCACTCCAATAAATGCCCCTTGAGAAGCAGAAAATACCTGAATGGGCTTTCTGTCTTCGTCCGCATAGAAGCCAGCAAGCTCGCCAGAGAGCACATAATATAGACGGTCGTTGTAGCCTTGCTGTTCGATCAATACTGAGCCGGCCAACACAGTCAGCCGACGTTCGATATGATTAAAGTAGCGTTCTACTAACGCATCTAACTTGGTTTTGTACATGTATTACCCAATATGCCCAACCGTATGAAGAATCCACACCATCACAAAGCTTAGCAGCACGCCAACAATACCAAGTACCGCACCCACTCTCGCCATTTGGCTACTTTCTACATGGCCAGTGGCATGCGCGAGCGCGTTAGGCGGCGTACTGATAGGCAGTGACATACCAAGCGAAGCCGCGAAGGTCACAACAAGAATAAGCGTGACTTCACCACCTAATGGCGTCAAAGAAGCCATGGACGTACCAAGCGCAGCCATTATTGGCATCAGCAAGTTGGCTGTGGCCGTGTGCGACATGAAGTTTGCCATTAGTAAGCAGAGGAATGCCGCGCCGAATAGCACCACATAAGGCGAGAACTCATCAAACGGAATACTGTGCACCACCAGCTTCGCAAGCCCTGTTTTGTCGAGCGCTAAACCGAGAGCAATACCACCCGAAACTAACCAAAGTACATCCCAAGAGATCTTTTTGAGGTCTTCTTTGTTGATGATCCCTGTCAGCGAGAACACGGCAACCGGAATTAAAGCGACGGTGTATGAGTTCATGCCATGCGCTGAGCCCATCAACCAAAGAATGATGGTGCCAGCGAATGTGACGTAAACAATCATCGCTTTTGGTGTTTTTAGGAACTTACTTTTGATGTTCAGATCAATTTTCGTCTGCTCGGCTTTGTATAAATAACCTATCAGAAGCCAAGCAAGCGCCATCATGATCACCACAAATGGTACGCCGAACACCATCCACTCCCCAAAAGTAATCAAGTTATCACCCACGAGGTATTTCAGAGCAATCGCGTTTGGTGGCGTACCGATTGGCGTACCAATACCGCCGATGTTCGCAGCAACAGGAATACAAAGCGCAAATGCAATTCGACCAGGGTCTTTAGGCCCGAACACGGCGATAACTGGCGTTAAGATCGACAACATCATTGCGGTAGTCGCGGTATTCGACATAAACATCGAGAATATTGCGGTGATCAGCATCAGGCCTAACATGACAAATTTGGGGTTTTGCCCAAACGGCTTGAGCAACACCCTAGCGAGGTTCACATCCAAACGATATTTGGTTGCGGCCATTGCTAAGAAAAAACCACCTAAAAACAGCATGATGATTGGGCTTGCAAAGGTAGCCATGATTTCGTGGTATTGCAGTAGTTCGCCAAAATGAGGCAGCCCTTCTTGTGTTCGAAACAAGACAATGCCTTTGTTCGAAACGAGCAATAACTCAAGCACGATGATCACCACCGACGTGGCATAAATTGGAATAGGCTCGAACACCCAACAGAGCGCAGCCAGCAAAAAGATCGCGATAACTCGCTGTTGGACGATGGTGATGCCGTCAAAAGGAAACGCTGACAAAGGCATCAGCCAAATAAGTAACGGAATCACCGTTGGGATGATGTATTTGAGATATGGGCGCATAGTACTACTACTCTTCCTGAGTTGGTTGGCCATGACATTAGGCATTTCGAGCCACATTCAGTCATCTTTCTATCAATCTGATTTTTATGAACGACTTTGCGGTTGTGAGATAGAAACATACTTGTTTGATAACTCTGAGTAGAGATTATGTACACTGTTTTGAAACGAAATTTTGGTCTTAGATCAATGAACTGGAATTCACATCAGAAAACATCTCTTATCTGTGTCCAAGCTCACTAATTACGCGATAGATGATCTGCACCACCAGTTTTGGACACCGAGTTAAGTGAGTACAATCACTAACGAGGTGAACCATGACAAACAAAAAGAAACGTATTATCCATTCTCCTGAATTTAAAGCCGAAGCCCTGAAGCTAGCAGAGAAAGTGGGAGTGGCTGCGGCAGCAAGACAGCTCTCCTTGCATGAATCTCAGATCTACGGTTGGCGTAAGGCTGTAAAGAAAGACACCACGACCAGTCAGCGAGAGCAAGAGCTAGCCGCTGAAGTAGCCAAGCTCAAAAGGCAGTTAGCAGAACAAGCAGAAGAGCTAGATATCGTAAAAAGGCCGCCACCTACTTCGCGAAAAATCTAAAGTAGATTGCTATGAATTCATGCTTGAACACCTGCTGTGCTTCAGTGTTGTCCGCATGGTTAAGGTATTCAAGGTTTCTCGAAGTGGGTTTTATTATTGGATTAAGCATCGCCACAAGGGTATTCAACGCGAAGCAACTCGCCAAGAGTTTGATGCAAAGGTTAAAGATGCTTTTGACAACAGTAAGGGGCGAGATGGTTCAAGATGTATCCAGAAAGAACTCGCTGAGAACGGTAATAGCCATAATGTTAAAACCATT